>JAYTVE010000154.1:0-26414 GCA_043744185.1 Gemmatimonadota bacterium
CACGACGAACACCGCAGCCGCGCGCGCCACGGCTGCCGGGCAGTTCACGTTGCCCTTGACCGCCGGACTCGTGCCGGCGAAGTCGAGGTCGAGGCGTCCGTCGGTCACGGTGGCGCGCACGCGCACTGGCACGGGGTCGGTGCTCACGCCGTCACCCTCGAGGGCGTCTTCGCCGAGTCCGGTGCGCCCCTCGAGCGCGGCCAACCGCGCACGCGTCCGACGCTCGGTGTAGTCGAGGAGAGCACGACAGCCGGCGTCGAGGCGCGCGGCGCCCTCGCGCGTGCGGAGCGCGCGCCAGCCCGTAGCGCCCGCCTCGCAGGCCGCGCGCTGCGCGGCAAGGTCGCCGCGACGCTCCTGCGGCGTGCGCACATTGGCGAGCACGAGCGCGAGGATTTCCTCGTCAAGCACGCCGCCGCGCGCCAGCCGCACCGGCGGCACGATCAGTCCCTCCTGAAACAGCTCCGTCGCACCTTGCGGCATGGAGCCGGGGCTCATGCCGCCGACATCGGCGTGATGCGCGCGCACCGCGGCGTAGCCGATGATCTCGCCGTATTCGTCGATCGGCAGCACCATGGTGAGGTCGGGCAGGTGCGACCCACCGTGATACGGATCATTGAGCAGGAAGAGGTCGCCGGGCTTGGGGCCGCGCGCCATGCATGCGCGCACCGACTCGGGCATCGCGCCCAGATGCACGGGAATGTGCGCGGCCTGCGCCACCATGCGACCGTCGGCGTCGAACAGCGCGCAGCTCGCGTCGCGGCGCTCGCGGATGTTCGGCGACAGCGCGCCCCGTTCGAGCACGCTCCCCATCTCCTCGGCCACCATGGCCACGGCGTGCGAGAGGACGGAGAGCTCGAGCGGATCGAAGGTCGTGTCGGTCATGGCGTCACTCCCGCTCCACGAGCCAACCGCCCGTGGGCAATGCGCGCGCGGTCCACTCGCGCGGGACGAAGAGCGTGGCGTCGGGGAGCGCGATGCTCGCTGGCCCTCGCACCGTGGCCTCGAATGCGCCGCCATCGTCCTCGAGCTTTGCCGCATCCCAGCGCGATGCACCGCGCCGCGAGAAGTCGGCGTGACGCGCCGCGCCGACCGCCGCGTGCCGACAGCTCACGCACTCCACGGCGGCCTCGATGCCGAAGCCGTAGCGCTGCTGGTGGCGCTCGGTGAAACGTGCGGCAAGTCGCGAACCGGTATCACCCGGCGCGCAGGGGATCTCGAGCTCGTGTCCCTGCCCGACGTAGCGTGAGCGCATCCACCATCGGCGCGCCGCGCCGGGCTCGGGATCCTGCACGCGCGCGGCGAGTGTGTGCATGTGTGTCGTGAGCGCATCGGCATCGAGCGCATCGGTCGTGGCCATCACGCTCGCGATCGCCTCGCGGCGCTCGGCGGCCACGGCGAGTCCGAACGCGGAGAGCACCCCCGCCCATGGCGGCACGAGCACGGCGCGCATGCCGAGCCGGTCAGCGAGCGCGCAGGCGTGCAGCGGACCGCCGCCGCCGAACGCGACGAGCACCGCACGACGCGGATCGACACCGCGCTCGACGCTCACACGACGGAGCGCACGCGCCATCTCGGCGTCGGCCGTGGCGACGATCGCCTGCGCAGTGCGCTCCGGCGTGGCACCGAGCTTGGCGGCGAGGCTTGCAATCGCGGCGCGTGCCGCGTCGATGTCAAGCTGCACGCCGCCGGTGAAGCGTGCCGCGTGGATGGTGCCGAGTGCGAGGTGCGCATCGGTGACGGTCGGCTTCGTGCCACCTCGGCCGAACGCCACCGGTCCCGGCAGCGCCCCGGCAGAGCGCGGTCCCACGCGCAACGCGCCGCCGTCGTCGATCCAGGCGAGCGAGCCGCCGCCGGCGGAGACGGTGTCGACGAGCACGCGCGGCAAAGCGATCGGTACGCCAGCCACGGCCCCGCCGGGTTCGATGAGCGGCTCGCCGCCCTCGATGAGGCCGACGTCGGCACTGGTGCCACCGATGTCGATCGAGAGCGCGATGTCGAAACCGGCAGCCTTCGCCGCGAGCGCGGCGCCGGTGACGCCACCCGCGGGCCCCGAGAGTGCGAGTGCGGCGCCATGGCGCGCCGCTTCGGCTGCGGGCATGACGCCACCCGCCGAGGTCACGACACCGGGTGCCGGATAGCCACCCGCACTGAGCGCATCACCGAGCCGGCGCAGGTATCGCGAGACGAGCGGGCGCACGTACGCTTCCGCAACCGTCGTGGATGTCCGCTCGTACTCGCGGATTTCCGGGAGCACCTCGATCGACGACACGATCTCGATACCGGGCACGGCCACGCGCAGCGCTGCGGCGAGCGCCGCTTCGTGCGCGGGGTGCGCGTACGAATGCAGGAAGCTGATCGCGACCGCGTCCGGGTTTCTCGCCTTCACCGCAGCGACGGCGGCATCGATCGCCTGTGGCGTGAGCGCAGTACCCACACCTGCGGGACGCATGCGCTCGTCCACGCCGATCGTGTCGCCCGCACGCACGAGCGGCGGGGGGTGATGGCGCGCGAGATCGTAGAGCGCGGCGCGCTCCTGACGTCGCAGCTCGAGCAGGTCGGTGAAGCCCGCCGTCGCGCAGAGCACGACGCGCGCACCGCGTCGCTCGAGCAGAGCGTTGGTGACCACGGTGGTCCCGTGCGCCACGCGATCGACGCTCGCCGGAGCGGCGCCGAGCGCGCGGAGGGCATCCTCGACACCGCGGCTCTGGTCGTCGGGCGTCGAAAGCACCTTTCGCGCTTCCACGACACCGTCGTTACCGACGCTCACGAGGTCGGTGAACGTGCCGCCTACGTCAACACCAATCGCGCGCATCAGGGCGCCGAGAATCGGAGGGTGCGCGACCGATCGCGCGCGGAGACGAGCGTCACTGCGGCGACGAGCGACGCATGCACGGGCAGCGTGAAGGCGACGATCGGCAGTGCGCCATGCCAGCCGCCATCGACGAGGGCGAGTAACGTTCCGAGCACCGGCGGTGCGAGAAAGGCTGCGAAGCCGATGGTGGTGCCCCGTCCCGGTGCGCCCGTGGCGAGCCAGCGCCACCAGAGTGGCGCGAAGAGCAGTCCCGTGGGCGGCAGCAGCGCGAGCGACACGTTCTGCTGCCAGTACACGTGCTTGGTGGCGGTGGCGGCCAGGAGCAGCACGACGCCCATGAGGCCGGTCACGCTACCCCATCCGGTACCGAACGCGATGAGCAGCGCGCGCGGCGCGCCTCCCTTGGGCGCCGACCTCGCGAGCGCGAGCACGAGTGCCGCAACGAGCGCTCCGGCGGCAAAGAAGGCGCCGGTCCAGTGCGGCGACTGTGTGCGCTCCGGCTCGCGCGTGGACGCAAAAACGACGCGCTCCTCCGCGACGAGCGGCACCAGCTCGCCGTTCGGTCCCGGCACCTTCAGCTCGCGGACGCGATCGCGCACCTTCATGGGCAGGAACATCTCGTCCCAGCGCGAGAGCGTGGAGTCGGCGCGGCGCCCGAGGGCGATGGTGATCCCCGCGTACATCGGGATGCTGCTGGCGACGAGCCGCTGCGTGTGCATGCGGAACGAACCCTCGCCCGGCGCGGCCTCGGTGGCCCTGCGCAGCGTGCCGCCGAGCACCTGGTCAAGCATGTCGCGCACGCGAGTCGAACAGTTGTCGCGGTAGTAGTCGTAACGGTAGTACTTGTTCTCCTCGAGCAGGTTGCGATCCACGAGGTTGCGGAGCGCGAGCGCCTGTGCCGTGGTCAGGCGGAGCCGCTGCACCTCGACGGTGCGATTGATCGACTGGTAGAAGTCGATCGAGGCCTGCACCGGATAGGCGGCCACCCAATACTTCGTGTCGCCGGTGAGGAAGCGACCAATGAAGTTCGGCTGGTTGAAGTCGAACACGCCCCAGTTGTAGGCGCCGGCGTAGCCCGTGGCGGGATCGCGGATGACGATCGCATTGTGGCCGAACTTCTCGAAGATCTCCTCGCCCTGCCCGATGGTGAGCAGCTCCACGACGACGCCGGAATCGGGACGCTGCGCCTGTGCGGCAAGCGGCGCCACGTCCGCGCCGGCCGACAGAGCGGCGACGGCCAAGCCGACGGCCGTCGCGCGCCACCAACGACCACTCACAGGCGGATCTCTTTCTCCTCGTTCGCCGCCTTGTAGATGGCGTCGAGGGTGCGGTGCAACACCAGCTGGTCAGTGGGCGGCTTGTACGGCGACGTACCCTCCACGACCGAGAGGAAGTGCGCGTCCTGCGCGCGGTAGCTCTGCAGCGTGGCGCTCTCGCGTGCGCTCGCGCCGGCGGGCGACACGTCCACCGGGCGTCCGTTGATCTCCTTGACCACGCGGAGCGGGGCAAGACGCGCGCTGCCGCGCGTGGCCAGCGCCTCGAACCACCAGCGCTCTTCCTGCCCCACGTACGACCAGGAGATGTCGAACGTGCAGGTGACGCCGCCAGCGGCCTCGAGCACGACGAGCATGCTCTCCTCGACCGCCTTGGCCCCGCGCGGGCGATCCATGTACGCGTTCACGCGGACGGGATCGGGAAACTCCGCGAGCCAGAGCGCGAGGTCGAGCTGCGTGAAGCCGTGCTCGAGAAACGCGCCCCCACCCGCCTCGGGACGATTGCGGCGCCAGCCGGCCACCGACGCCGGAGGGTGATAGGCGCCAGCGCGCACCCCCGTGAGCTTGCCCAGCTCGCCACCGCGCAGGAAACTCGCGAGCGCCTGCACGTCGGAGCGGAAGCGGTGGTTATTGCCCACGACCACCTTCTTTTCCGCGCGCTGCGAGGCCGCGATGATGCGCTCCACGCCCTTTGGCGTGAGCGCGAGCGGGCGCTCGCAGAGCACATGCACGCCACGCGAGAGCGCGGCCAGCGTGTGCGGCTCATGCAAGTGGTTCGGCGTCGAGATCACCACCGCATCGAGGTCGTCGAACTCGAGCAGCTCGTCAATGTCCTCGAACGCGTCGGGGATGCCGAACCGGTCGGCCAGCGCACGTGCCTTCACACTGTCGTTGTCGCACACGGCCACCAGCTCGGCGCCCTTGAGCTTCGAGAGGACGGGGAGATGCGCGAGTTGTGCGATGGCGCCGGTGCCGACGATGCCGAGGCGAAGTGGTGCGCTCATGTCGTGAAAGAGAGCAGGAGGGCTGATGGACGCGCCGGAAAGCTAGCGGGCCGTGTGCAGCGCGCGCCACGCACCCGACCGGTCGCTACTCGACGCGCCTGAGCTGGGTCCCGGGGTAGTACGCGGCCAGAATCTCGCGCACGTCGTGTCCCGCACGCGAACGGCCAATGGCGCCCCACTGGCACATGCCGATGCCGTGGCCATAGCCGCGTCCGCGCACCGTCAGGCCATCCACGGTGCCATCGCCACCGACGTGCGCCTCGAGCTCCACCCAGGTGCTGTTGAGCAACTCCCCACCCTTCCGCAGCACGAAGCGCAGCTCGTTTCCACGTGCGTCGAGCCGACCGCGCGACGTCTCGAACGCGATGCCCGCCGCGCGCCCGCCCGGTGTCAGGCCATTGACCATGGCGCCGCGTACACGAACCGTCGCCCCGTTGGCGAGATACTTCGAGACCAACCGGTCGACCTCGTCTCCCGTGAACGTGGTGGTCCACCGGTACCGCGGCGCGATGTCGCACCAGCTGCGCTGCGTGCCGGGAACGCGATCGCTGACGCGCTTGAGGAACGGCTCCGTGCCCGACTTCCACACGTCAGGAGGTTCGGCCGTGGTGCCACCGCAGGCCGAGTGATAGGGCGCGTTGACGACGCGCCCGCCGTAGGTCAGCACGAGGCCCGCTGTCGTGCTCACCGCCGCATCCGCCACCGGCGACTCGGCCTCCACGCCGCCGTAGACCTGGTCGAGGACCGTGGCCACCACGTCGAAGGGCCGCGACGGTCCGCCCCCCATCTTCACCCACGCGTAGCTGCGCGCAGCCACCGCCTGCGCCTCGGCCGCCGCGTGCTCAGCCTCCGTGCGCTTCCCGATCTCGCCGGCCACCACCGACCGCAGGTACTGCTCCAGCGGCACCTGATTCACCACCAGCAAGCCGGTGTCGGTCGGGATGAAGATCAGGGCACCGCGATAGCGACGGCCACCCCAGCGCAGCATGGCGCCGTTGTCCGGCGTCGCGATGGCCGCGCCGGACCGCGAGGCCGTGATGAGCGACCCCTGAATGCCGCGCACGCGATCGCCGCGCTGCTCGATGCGCCACGTGACATCGGTGGCCACGCGCGCAAGCATGGAGCCGCCCGCTTCCGTGAGGCGCCACGGCCCCGTGGACGAGAGTGAGGTCTCGCCGCGCGCGACGCCAAGCGCCACACGAATGCGCCGTCCGCCCTCCGGGATGTTCACCGGCGCCTCGTCGAGGGGCACGCTCGACGTGCGGTCCCGCTCGGCCGTGCGTTCGATCAGCGCATCGATCGAGTCGCGCGGCACCGGCTCGGGGGCCGGACGCGCGCCGATTGGTGGCGCCGCCGAGGGTTCAGCGGGTCGCGGCACACCGCCCGAACAGGCGATCGCGAACGCGAGCAGCAGCAGGGCGCCGCGCCGCTCGCGCATCCGCTACGCGAGCGCGGCGGTCAGGGCCTGCTCGAGCCGGTCCAGCGTCTCGTCGATCTCGTTCTTGCCGTGCGCCGACGACATGAAGGCCGCCTCGAACTGCGACGGCGCGAGATAGACGCCGCGTTCGCGCGCTGCATGGAAGAACTTCTTGAAGAGCGCAACATCAGCCGCCTTCGCCTCTCCGAAGTTGCGCGGACTGCGGCCGAGGAAGAAGAAGCCCCACATGCTGCCGACATGGCTGGCGGAAAACGGCACGCCCTTCGACCGCGCAATCGCGATCAGGCCGTTCACCAGTCGCGCCGTCTGGTCCACCGTGGCGCGGTGCACCGACGGGGTGAGTGCGTCGAGCGTGGCGATGCCCGCCGCCATCGCGAGCGGATTGCCCGAGAGCGTCCCCGCCTGATACACGTTGCCCACCGGCGCGACCTGCTTCATGATCTCGGCGCGCCCACCGTACGCGGCCACGGGCAGACCGCCGCCGATCACCTTGCCGAAGCAGGTGAGGTCCGGCGTGACGCCGAACGCTTCCACGGCGCCGCCGAAGGCGATGCGAAAGCCGGTCATCACCTCGTCGAAGATGAGAAGGGCGCCGGTCTCGTCGGCGAGGTCGCGCAGCCCCTCGAGGAAGCCGGGTTCGGGCTGAATGAAGCCGCAGTTGCCGCACACCGGCTCGACAATGATCGCCGCGAGCTGCGGCGCATGGCTGCGCGCGATGGCGCGCGTCTGCTCGAGGTCGTTGAACGGCGCGGTCAGCGTGAGCGCTGCCAGCATCGACGGCACGCCCGGCGAGTTGGGCAGGCCGAGCGTCGCCACGCCAGAGCCGGCGCGCACGAGGAACGAGTCGGCATGCCCGTGGTAGCAGCCGTCGAACTTGAGGATGAAGTCGCGGCCGGTCATCCCGCGCGCGACTCGCACCGCGCTCATGGTCGCTTCCGTGCCGCTCGAGACGAAGCGCAGCATCTCGAGGTGAGGCATGCGCTCGATCACGCGCTCGGCCAGCTGCACCTCGAGTCCGGTGGGAATGCCGAACGAAGTGCCGAGCTGCATCGTGCGGTCCACCGCATCGAGCACCACTTTGGGCGCGTGTCCAAGCACCAGCGGCCCCCACGAGAGCACATAATCGATGTACTCGTTGCCGTCGACATCCCACAGGCGTGCGCCCTTGCCGCGCTCCGCCACGAACGGCTCGCCCCCCACGCCACCGAAGGCGCGCACCGGCGAGTTCACGCCGCCAGGAAAGAGCTCGCGGGAGCGCTCCATTATTTCATGCGAACGCGACGACGGACGACTCATCGACCGAATGCTCCGATGGTGGGGGCGTGGGCAAGTGGCAGGCGACGCGAGCCGCCCGTCGTGACGACGGGCTGCGCTTCGACGCCGAGCAGCGTGGCAGTGAAGTCGAAGTCGTCCTCGACATCGTCGATCCGGACGCGCACGAAGCTGCCCGGCGGCGCATCGGCGTCGAGGCGAATGACGCCGTCGACATCGTCAGCCTGCCACGGCGCACGGGCAATCGCGCCAGTGTCACTGCGCTCCTCGACGAGGCAGACCGCCTCGCGCCCGATGTGCCGCTCGTAGCGCTCTGCGGTGATGCCGCGCTGCAGATCGAGCAGCGCCTCGAGGCGCTCGCGCTTGACCGACTCCGAGACGTCATCCGCGAGCTCGAAGGCCTGCGTGCCTTCCTGCGCCGAGTAGGTGAAGGCTCCGACGCGATCGAACTGTACTTCCTCGAGCAAGGCGAGGAGCTGCGCGAAGTCGGCGTCCGACTCGCCGGGAAAGCCGACGATGCACGTCGTGCGGATCGTCACGTCCGGGACGGCACCGCGGACGCGCGCCACGCGGTCGCGGATCGAGAGGCCGCGTTCCGGACGCCGCATACGCTTGAGCACTTCGTCGGCGCCGTGCTGGATCGGCATGTCGAGATACGGCACGATGCGCGGATTGCGCGCGACCACGTCGAGCAGCTTGGGGGTGAGCCCCGCACCGTAGAGATACAGCAGACGGAACCACGGGATCGATGTCTGCGCGACCAGCTGCTCGAGCAGCTCGGGCAGCGCCGTGCCGTCGCGCCGGTCGCGCCCGTAGTGCGCGAGGTCCTGGGCGACGAGGTTCACCTCGCGCGCCCCCTGCATCTCGAGCAGCTGCGCCTCGCGCACGACTTCATCGGCGGCGAAGGAGCGATGCTTGCCGCGCATGAGTGGGATGGCGCAGAAGGCGCACCCGTGATCACACCCCTCACTGATCTTGAGATAGCGCACGTGCGCGCGGTCGCTGACGGCGAGTCGATCGCCCGGGTGCAGCAAGATCTCCGCGCCGATCAGGCCGCGCGCCTGCAGTTGTGGAATGAGCTGGTCCGACTCCGAGGCGCCGAGAAAGAGATCCACCTCGGGCAGCGCCTCGACCAGTTCGCCCTTGTGGCGCTCGACCATGCAGCCGACCGCGACCAGCCCCTGCAACGTGCCCTCGGCCTTGAGCCGGCCCGCATCGATGATTGCGTCGAGCGACTCCTTCTTGGCCGCGTCGATGAAGCCGCAGGTGTTGACGATGACGAGTTCCGCCTCCCGGAGGTCCTCGACGGCAACGGCGCCGAGCGCGGTCAGCTGCGCGAGGTAGCGCTCGCTGTCGACGGTGTTCTTGTCGCAGCCGAGGGTGACGAGGCCGACTTTCACGAGGCGAGGATGACGAGGGGCGGCATGCGAAGGCGCAAAGGTAACACGGCGTGAACGGGGGCGACGGCGCGGTGACGTCGCGCAACGTCGCTCGAAGCCGCACTCGCGCTACACAGATTTGTGATACGAATGTATCGCGTTCCCCCACAATGTTTTGCACATCTTTTCCACAATCTGATTGCGCGTTGACGCTTCGTGTTGTGGATCGTCAATTTGCGCCCAGCCATGTCATTTCTCTTCGTCTCCGGCATCGATACCCGTGCCCCCACCCTCGCCGGTGGTGAGCGCGCCGACCAGCTCGACCGGTCGGGGCACTACGCGCGCTGGGAAGACGACTTTGCGCTCGCGCACCGGCTCGGGATCGACGCGCTCTTCTACGGACCGGCCTACTACCGGTCGCATGTCAGCCCCGGCCACACCGACTGGGACACGTGCAGCGAACCGATGGAGCGACTGCGTCTGCTCGGCATCATGCCCATTGCCGACCTCGCGCACGCTGGCGTACCGAGCTGGATGAGTGGCGTGGGCGACCCGCACTTTCCCGCGCACTTCGCCGACTACGCCCGCGCCTTCGCGAAGCGCTTCCCGTGGGTGACGCACTACGCACCGGTGCGCGCCATCGGCGACGTGGCCGCGGCCAGCGCACTCGACGGCCGTTGGAACGAAGCGCGAGCGAACGATGCCGACTTCCTGCGAACCGTGGCGAACATGGCACGCGCGCATGAACTCGCGACCGAGGCAATTCTCGGCGAACGGCCCGACGCGACGATCGTGATGAGCGCACCCGCGGCCTACGCCCACGCCGCGGGCGAGGGCGCCCGCGCGGAGGCGGAGCGACGCAACGCGCGGCGCTGGCTCGGCCTCGACCTCTGCCTCGGCGTCGAGCTCGGCGAGTCCACGCACAAGGCGCTGCTCGACGCCGGCGTGAAGGAGTCGGAACTCCGCTACTTCCGCGAGAAGCGCGCGGGCACGCGTGTGCTCAGCGTGGCCTGGGCTCCGGATACCGAACGACGTCTCACGTCGGGTGGACGCGAGACGTCCGTGCTGCAGCGGCTCGGCCTGCGGCATCTCGGCGCACGCCTGCACGAACGGTATGCCCTGCCCCTGCTTTGCGCGGAGACCCATGCGCCGGCACGTCATGCGCGCGCCTGGCTCAAGCAGCAGTGGGAAGACGTGCTCTCGCTGCGGGCCGCGGGCATCGACGTCGCAGGGTTCGGCTGGGCACCACTGACAGACACGCCGCGTCTGACCGGTGGGCCTCGCGTGATGGAAGACATCGGGCTCGCCGAAGGCACGCGCGCGCTCAAGCCCGTGGGCGAGTTTTTTCGTGACCTCGTGGCGCGCTGGCGGCCAGTGCTCGCCGGGCCGTCGACTGCCTCACCCACGCGCGGCCCGCGACGCCGCGCTCGCGGTCAGAGTTCCTTGAGGTAGTGGATCGTCTCGGCGCGATAGCCGTTGATGTCGTAGAACCGGCGCGCACGGGCATTGCTTTCCCACACCGTCAGCCCCATGCGGGTCATGCCGCGCGCGCGGGCCCACTCCTCCGTCGCCGACATGAGCGCCGAGGCGATGCCCTGCCGCTCGGCATCTGCCGCGACCGAGAGATCCTCGATGTGCGCGATCGGCTGCTGCGTGAAGTAGTCGATGCGCGTGCTGACCATGATCATCCCCTTGGCGTCCGCCGCCGTGAACTCGGCCACGAGCAGCACGCGGTCCACACGCGGCGCGTAGAGCTGCTCGCGGAGCAGCTGATCGTCCGCGTGCGTGATCTCCTCGCCCGTGCGCCACGGCGGCACGGGGAAGTCGGCGAGGCGGCCCGCGAGCGCGAGCACGGCCGCTTCGTCTTCGGGGCCGCCGGGGCGGATGCGGAGTCGGGCTTCGCTCATGTCCGAATGTTACGACGTTGGATGCGGTCTCGCGTCACCAGGCGAACCGGAGGCCGAGGTTGACCACGCGGCCCTCGAGCGGCGCCCAGACCTGCGTGGTCCGTCGTCCGAGCGCGTCAGGCGCGGGCAGCAGCAAGCCGTCGAAGCGCGTCTGGCGCGCGTCCGCGAGGTTCTCCGCGTTGAGCCAGAGTTCGAGGCCCGGGCGGATCGGCTGAGACCAGAGCAGGCAGAGGAAGGTGTACGGCAGGCCCTCCCTGCGATACGGATCGGCGTCGAGCGGCTGTGCGCCTGTATAGAACGCATCGAGACTGATGCGCGTACCCCGGCCACCCGCCCACGCGAGCCCGAGTCCCACCGCGTGACGCGGCACGAGGACGGCGGCCTTCCGCGCACCATCGATGGGGTCCACGATGGTGGCGTCCAGGTAGCCGTACATGGCATTGGCGCTCCAGTGACGGCCGCGGCGCGATGCGAAGAACTCGACCGAGCGCGTCGTCGCGGGCCCGGCCGCGTTCACGTAGCGGAGCTTGTCGACCCCACCGACGAGCGTCGGCACGCCCAGTACCGGGTTGTCGATGCGCGAGAGCGCGAGCGTGAGGTTGAGGTCAAAGCCTGCGGGCGCGGCGCCGAGGTCAAGCGAGAGGGTGCGCGCGCGCTCGGCGCGAACCACCGTCGGGTCGATGCGGGCAAAGCCGATCGCGTCGCTCTCGTCGGTCATGGGAGTCGGCGCGAACCAGCCTTCGCCCGCCGACACGCGCGCGGTCATGCCTCCCCCGGCCTTCCACAGCACGGAGGCGCGCGGCGAGCAGAGGAGGCCGTAGGCGTTGTGCGCGTCGCAGCGCGCACTCACCTGCGAGGCGAACCGGCCGGCCGGCGTCCAGGTGTGCTGCGCGATGAGCGCGGGCGCGTCGAAGGCGAAGCCCAGCGCCGGACTCTCCTCGGAACGCAGCTCATCGTGTTGCCAAGCAGTGCCAAGCACCCACTCGGTGTTGCCGCGCTGGGCCGTGTACGCCACCTCGCCGTATGCCGTGCGACGCCGTCGGCGATCGGGCACGGTGCCGAAGACCTGGTCGCGCCTGTTTTCGGCCACGCTCCCCTTGAATACGACGTGCGTCGAGTCGTCGATGGGCTGGTGCCACTCGACGCCGGCGTCCACGCGTCCGGTGTGCATCGTCTCGGTGTACGCGCTCGCGGGCGCTCCGAGAAAGCCGCCCGCGCGATCCTCGGTCGTGAACCCGAGGGTCGCGTACAGCATCGCGCCGCCGGCGCCCTCGTGATGGAGGCGCGGGCGCACGGTCATGCGTGCGACCGACGGAAAGTCGGACCAGCCGTCGCCGTCCTCGTCATGCCCGGGCTGCCGGTGCGCGTTGGCGGAAATGGACCAGCCCCAACCGTCGCGCAGGTTCACGCCCTTCCAGTACGCGAGGTCGCTGCCGCCACGCGTGGTATGGTCGACGAGCAGCTCCTCCCGATCGTCCGGCCGCCGCGAAACGAGGTTGACGACGCCGCCGAGCGCCGACGGTCCGTAGAGCGCTGTGGAGGCGCCCTTGATGATCTCGACCTGGCGGAGATCGAGCGGCGCGACCTGCAGGTAGCTGAAGCCGTCGGGCGACGCACCGAAGAGCGGAAGGCCGTCGAAGACAAGTCCGCTGTACTGGCCGCGCAGGCCGTTGATGCGGAGCCGAGTGCCGCCGAGCGAACCGGACGTCTGCTGCATGCGCACGCCGCCCATCTCGGCGAGCGTCATGGTGATGTCACGCGGGCGCATCTGCAACTGCTCGGCAAGCATCTCGCCCTCCATGACCTCGACGCGCAGCGGCTCTTCCTCGACGCGGCGCTCAGAGCGGGTGGCGGTGACACGGACCTCGCCCATCTGCATCAGCGCGGGTAGGGGCTCCATGCCGGGCATGTCGGCCATGGCCGCCATCTCCGCCGCCAGCTGTGCGGCGGAGCGCAGCGTCACGCGCAGCTCGACGGGCGTGGCGGCCCCGATGTGCACGAAAGCCGTCTCGGGGCGGAAGCCGATGTTGCGCACCTGCACGCGCACCTGGCCCGTGTCGAGCTGAAGGCGCGCCGTGCCGGTCGAGTCGGTGCGGGCACCGATGCGGCCGGAACGGACCGTGGCGCCAGGCAGCGGGATGCCGCGCGACTGGACGTGCACGATGACGGTGCCGGTGGCGGTGGGGCCCTGCGCCGCGAGCGGCGCGACGGCGACGAGCAGCAGGAGATGGAGCGCGAACGCGAGCCGTGCCACGTGGACAACGCGGTCACGCACGCACGAGGCCTCCCTCGGCGAGAGCCGTGGCATGCCGACGTGCAGGATTCCAATGGGATACAGCATCATCCGATGAGGGAGCGCGCGGCGGCGACGTCACGCCACACGGGGTTCCGCCCGACCGCAGCTGGTCGGGTGGTCTCGCCTCGGATCAGGCTTTGGGCGGTGGCGCCTCTGGGGCGGCGGGCGCACGAGTCAGCATCGCCATGACGAGCATCGTCGGCGCTGAGGTGACGAGCGTCGGACGTCCGTCGACTGCAAGCGCGACGATTGCGAGTGGCGGTGCGCAGCTGGCGCCGGCGAGGCAGGACGCTGGCGCGGACGGCGCGGAGTCGTGCTGCGGCGCATCGTGCGACGCGCCGTCGGTTGGAACCGCGTCGTGCTCGGGCATGGGCATCGCCATCGCCATCGGCATCGCATGCGTTCCAATCGCGGTCGGCGTGCCCGCTCCGGCACCGGCGTCGTCGAGCGGCTGCTCCGCGAGGCCCTGCCCCATGTCACACAGCCCGGCGCACGACGCGTTCGCCACGCGCACGCCGACGACTGCCAGTTGGGCCACGAGGACGAGGGCGGCTGCGCGACGCAGGCGACGGAGCATGGCGATCAGCGGTAGTTGCCGAACTTGAGCTCGACACCGAAGTCCTTGCCCTTGAGCAGCGCCATCGCCTGCTGCAGGTCGTCGCGATCGGGACCGGAGATGCGCACCTGGTCGCCCTGGATGGCGGCCTGCACCTTCTTGATCTTCGCTTCCTTGATGGCGGCGGCCACTTTCTTGGCGGTGTCGCCGTCGAGCGCCATCTTGAGCTTGATTTCGCGCCTGACGCTCTCGCCGGTGCCCGTGATGTCCTTGCCCACGTCGAGGTTCTTCACGGGGACCTGACGCTTGATGAGCTTGGTCTGCACGACGTCCCACAGCTGCTGCATGCGGAAGTCCGAGTCGGCGTGGAGGTTGAGCAGCCCCTCGACACGCTTGAACTCGATGGTGGCAGTGGCGCCCTTGAAGTCGTAGCGCTGCGCGACTTCCTTCTGCGCCTGATTCACGGCGTTGTCGACCTCCTGGAGGTCCACGCCGGTGGTGACGTCGAACGAATTGAGCTGGGCCATGCGATGAGAGTTGCGCCGAGGGCGCCGGTCAGCCGAGGAAGGACTCGAGCGCGCGCGCGCGGCTCACGTGACGCAGGCGCGAGAGCGCCTTTTCCTTGATCTGGCGCACGCGCTCACGGGTGATCCCGAGGCGCGACCCGATCTCTTCGAGGGTCATCGGCTCGGCGCCGTCGAGCCCGAAGTAGAGGCGCAGGATCTTGGCCTCGCGTTCCTTGAGCGATGCCAGCGCCTCCTCGATCGATTCGGTGAGCGCCTTCTCGAAGGTTTGCTCGTCCGGGGTCGGATTGAGGTTGTCGGGGAGGTAGTCGAGAAGCCTGTTGTCCTCGCCAGGTGTGAGGGGCGCATCCAGCGACAGGTGCCCCATCGAGATGGACATCGTCTTGGCGACTTCTTCGACCGAGATGTCCATGCCTTCGGCAATTTCCGCGTGCGTCGCTTCACGGCCGAGTTCCTGCAGCAGCGCGTTGGCTCGCTTGCCAATGCGATGGAGCGTGCCCGCGCGATTGAGCGGTACGCGCACGATGCGCGACTGCTCGGCGAGCGCCTGCAGGATCGCCTGGCGGATCCACCACACCGCATAGGAGATGAACTTGATCCCCTTGGTCTCGTCGAACTTGTGCGCCGCGCGGATGAGGCCGAGGTTGCCCTCGTTGATCAGGTCCGAGAGCGAGACGCCCTGGTTCTGGTACTTCTTGGCGACGGAGACGACGAAGCGGAGGTTGGAGCGGACCAGCTTGTCGAGCGCTTCCTGGTCGTTGACGCGGATGCGCTGCGCGAGGCGGACTTCCTCGTCGCGCGAGATGAGCGGGTAGGCGCTGATGTCACGGAGGTACTGGTCGAGCGAACCTTCCTCGAAACCGGAGCGCCGAATCGGGCGACGCTTGGGTGCGGCCGCTGGGGCCGCTGCGGTGGCGTCACCGGTGTCCGGCGGGGTCGGGCTCGTCATGCCATCGGGGGGAGTGATGGGAATCTTGTTGCTCGGGTCAGTCACTCGATGCGCTCGCCGAGGCGCGACCATCGAATGCTGGTCAGCCAGGACATGGGGCGCGTCGCGTCGGGCTGATAACTGTAGTATACGAAGAGGGGGGAGCCTCGCAGCAAGGAGTCGGCCACGAATCCCCAGTAGCGACTGTCGGAGGAGTTGTCCCGATTGTCGCCGAGCACGAACATGTTCGCCTGCGGGACAACGATCGGTCCCCAGTTGTCACGCGTCGGGTGATAGCGGCGCGCGGACACAGAGTCGAGCGCGAGGAAGCTCTTCTGCCACGCGAACTCCTCGGTGCCGCGATCATCCCAGGGCATCGTGTGCTCGACGTACTCCTCGCTCGACACCTTGCCGTTGACGCGCAGCACGCCGTGTTCCATCGACACCGTGTCGCCGGGCAGCCCCACGAGCCGCTTGACGTAGTTCTTGGTCAGGTCTTCAGGATAGAGGAAGACGATGACTTCGCCACGCTTCGGCGAGCGCATGGCGGGCAGGTGCTTGCCCGTGAACGGGACTTCGGCGCCGTACGCCAGCTTGTTGACGAGCAGGAAGTCACCGACGAGCAGCGTGTGCTCCATGCTGCCCGACGGAATCTTGAACGCATCGACGAAGAACGCGCGCACGAAGAGCGCCAGCAGGATCGCAATCTGGAAGCTCTTGGCCCACTCGACGGCCGCACGCCAGAGGCGCGACCGCGGTCGGTTGACCCGCTCGAGCACCGCAGCGCGCTGTTCCTCGGTGATGACCGGGCGCGGATCGGAGGCGCTGTTCTCGCTCATGCTCGCAGGAAGGGGCTCGTGCCCCACGGACGGCAATGCGCCGTGGGGTGTGATTGCAATTGAATCCGGGGACGGGTCCAAATGCAAGCGGGGTCCAACATGCTCACGCGTCGTCGACCGGATAGTTGTCGATCTGCGCGCGCTGCAGCTTGCCCGAGAAATCGATGTATCCGACCTTCGTCTCGGAATAGAAGTCGTACACTTCCCAGCCACCTTCGCGATGGCCGTTGCCGGTGGCCTTCACGCCGCCGAACGGCAGGTGGGCCTCGGCGCCGATCGTGGGGGCGTTGATGTAGGTGATGCCGTTGTCGAGCACGGTGAGGGCACGGAAGGCGGTGTTCACGTCCTTCGTATAGACCGACGACGAGAGGCCGTAGGCCACCTCGTTGTTGATCGCGAACGCCTCGTCGGCATCCTTCACCTTGATGACGGAAAGCACCGGGCCGAAGATCTCTTCTCGCGCCACGCGATGAGCGCGATCGACCTTCGTCACGATGGTGGGCTCGAAGAAAAAGCCGTGGTCGAGCGCGCCACCCGTCGCGCGCTTGCCTCCCGTGACGATCTCGCCACCCTGCTCGCGTGCGATGCCCACGTACTGCTCGACCTTCTGGCGCGAGGCCTCGTGCACGAGCGGGCCGACATCGGTGCCCGCCTTGCGCCCGTCGCCCAGGCGCAACGACTTCGTGCGCTTCGCGAGTTCGGCCACGAGCGTGTCGTGAATGCCCGCCTGCACGATGAGACGCGAGGTTGCGGTGCAGCGCTGCCCAGTGGTGCCGAAGGCGCCCCAGAGCACGCCTTCGAGCGCGAGTTCGACGTCGGCGTCGTCGAGCACGATCTGCGCGTTCTTGCCACCCATCTCGAGCGAGAGCCGCTTGTGCATGCGCCCACAGGTCTCCCCAACGAGGCGCCCCGTTTCCGTGGATCCCGTGAAGGAGATTACCGGAACATCGGGATGCTCGACGAGTGCCTTGCCCACCTCCTCGCCCATGCCGTGCACGAGCTGGATCACCTCGGGCGGCAGCCCCGCCTCGAGCAGGATCTCGACGAGCACGGTGGCCGTGTGCGGCACGTCTTCGGCCGGCTTGAGCACGACGCTGTTGCCGCAGAGGAGCGCGGGAAACGCTTTCCAGGTGGGGATGGCGAGCGGGAAGTTGAACGGCGTGATGAGGCCGGCGACACCGATCGGGCGGCGGAAGCTCATCGCCCACTTGTCGCGCAGCTCGCTCGGCACCGTGTGACCGAAGAGGCGGCGCCCCTCCGTGGCCGCGTAGAAGGCGGTATCGATGCCTTCCTGCACGTCGCCCTTGGTCTCGGCGACTGGCTTGCCCATCTCGCGCGTCATGAGGTCTGCGATCTCGTCCTTGCGGCGCAGCATGATCTCGCCGACGCGGCGCAGCACGTCGCCCCGCGCGGGGGCCGGCGTCGCCTTCCAGAGCGCGAAGCCGCGCTTGGCGCTCTCGACGGCGGCATCGACATCGGCCTTGCCCGAGCGCGGGAAGGTGCCGATGAGGTCGCGTGTGTCGGCCGGGTTGCGGTTCTCGAACGTGGCGCCGGACTTGGCGGCGACCCACTGCCCGTCGATGAAGTTCTTGAATTCCATGGGAAGACTCTCGAGGCGCGTCGCGCGAGCGACGCACGGATCATGTCAGGGACAGGCCCACTGCGCGGGATGCGCAGCGGTGGGGATCGCGTAGCCGACGCGGGGCAGCACTTCCGCCGCGCCGAGGCCGAGGCCCCAGGCAACGAGGACGAGCGAGAGCGCGTGGGCACGCGGCGTCTGGTGTTTCCAGGTCCAGATGGCACTCCACACGCCGCCGGTGATCACGCCCGCGACCGCCGCAAGGTACATCGCAAGGCCGAAGCCGCAGCGGGACGGATATGGCCAGAAGAGGATGCCGACGCCGACCGCCGCCGAGAGGGCGAGGCGGAGAAAGGCGCCCCACGTGCGCGTCTTGGCGCGCTTCTCCCCGACCACGGCCTGCTCCGCGACACTCCCCTTCTTCGGCGCCGGAAAGAGCGCGGCGTCGGAGACCGACTCGAGTTGCTTGTCGATCTTGGCGAGTTCCTGGTCCCAGTTCTTGTCGGCCATTGTGAGCGGAGTGTAGCCGGGTCGCGTGGCGTTCGGGAGGGCGCGCCGCTCAGACGCCTTCGCGCACGAGGCGGTAGCGCTCGATCTTCTTGTAGAGGTTGGAGCGCGGCATGTCGATCGCACGCGCGGTCTCACTGACGTTCCAATCGTAGTGGCGCAGCTTGAGCAGCAGGTAGGCGCGCTCGGCGGCATGCTTGAACTCCTCGAACGTGCCGGAGTCGGCGAGTGCACCGAGGCTGCCCGGTTCTGCGGTGCGCCGCCCAGTGAGGCGTTCGACGTCGGCGAGCGTGACGTGCGGTCCCGCCGCGAGGATGAGCAACCGCTCGACCGTGTTGCGCAACTCGCGCACGTTGCCGGGCCAGTCGAGCTTCGCGAGCGCCTCGATCGCATCGTCCGTGATGTGCCGGGGCGGCACGCGCTCGCGCTCGGCGAGCACGTCCACGAAGTGCTGCACGAGCAGCGACACGTCTTCGCGCCGCTCGCGGAGCGGCGGCAAGTGGAGCGGCACCACGTTGAGGCGATAGAACAGGTCCTCGCGAAAGCGACCGGCGGCGATCTCCGCCTGGAGGTCCTTGTTGGTGGCGGCGAGCACGCGCACGTCGATCTTCCGCGACTTGGTGCCGCCGATGCGCGTGACCTCGCCGTCTTCCAGCACGCGCAGCACCTTGGCCTGCGCGGCCAGCGCCATGTCGCCGATCTCGTCGAGGAAGATGGTGCCGCCGTCGGCCTGCTCGAACTTCCCCGCGCGATCCTGCGTCGCACCCGTGAAGGAGCCCCTCATGTGGCCGAAGAGCTCGCTCTCGATGAGTTCCGAGGGAATGGCCGCACAGTTGACCTCGACGAAGGGCGCACCGGCGCGCGGGCTCCGCTTGTGCAACGCCTGCGCGACGAGCTCCTTGCCGGTGCCGTTGTCGCCGGTGATGAGGACGCGCGCGTGCGTGGGGCCCACGCGCTCGATCTGTTCGAGCAACGAGCGCACGGCGAATGACGTGCCGACGATCTGCCAGCGCGATTCGATGCGCGCGCGCAAGGTGGTGACTTCCTCGCGCAGGGCGCGTGTGGCGAGCGCGTTGCGCAGCAGCACGAGAATGCGATCGGTGTCGAGCGGCTTCTCGAGGATGTCGTAGGCGCCGAGTTGCGTGGCCTCGACCGCGGTCTGGATCGTGGCGTGACCGGAGATCATGACGACGAGCGCCTGCGGGTCCTTGGCGCGGATCTCGCGCAGCGCCTCGAGGCCGTCCATGCCGGCCATCTTCACGTCGAGGACGACGAGGTCGGGGCGCCACTGCGCGATCGCCTCAAAGGCGGGCGCGGCACCGCCCACGGTGCGCACCTCGTAGCCCTCGAACTCGAGCAGCTGCGAAAGCGCCGCGCGAATCCCCTGCTCGTCGTCGACGACGAGAATGCGCCGTGCGATCACGGCTGCGCGCCGTAGACGGTGATCTTGCCGTCGTTCACGCGGATGTCGCCGACGTTGGCCGGCAACGCGAGCGCCACGCCGTCGTCGGCCAGCCCCTCGGGACGCGGCCCCTTTCGCAGCTGGCCCATGATGCTCGGGATGAGCCTGGAGGGGATGTCGAGTTCCTTGACGCGGATCGACTTGACGCGCAGTTGCGCGAAGCCCGGCTTGAGGAGCTCGAGCGTACCACCGATCTCGAGCGGCTCGCGTCCGGAGAGCATCCCCGCCAGCGGCCCGAGCACCTTCGCGCCGCCGATCTCGGCGACGTTGACGTCACCCTTGACCATCAGCAGATCGCCGGCCACGCGGGCCTGCACTCCGGTGGCGCTCGCCGGGAGCAGGCCGCGGAAGGAACTCATGACGTAGGCCAGGAGGTCCGCCGCCTTCACGTTGACGTACGCCTTGCCGCCGCGCGTGCCGAGGTTCTGCAGTTGCGCGTGCACGCGCGCGCCCGCCGAATCGGTCACAGGCTTCCAGTCGGTGGTGAGTGCCGCGGGGGCCGGTGCGACCTTGGGGCCGAGCCAGCGGTCGCGCGTGAACCAGGCGACGGCACCAACGACGACGAGCACGGCAAGGACGACGATCCGTCCGATGCAACCGAACATCAGCGGGAGCTCCCGAGGGGAATGGCGGCGAGGCGCAGGTACGCGTGACCGGCCGGGGTGGCCGTACTCTGCAGGAGATCGATGTGCGTGCAGGGAAAGCTCGCACGGACGCGTCGTCCGCGCGCGGCCAGCCGAATGGCGCGAGCGACTTCGCCTCCCGACGGCTCGAGCCGTGCGAGCGTCACATGAGGGCGGAACGCCCGCCCTTCGACCTCGAGTCCGAGCGACATGCAGGCCACCTCGAGGTCGTGATGCAGCAGTTCGAGTCGCGGATCATACCCCACGCCGGCCCAAACGACCCCTGCGCGCGCCCACGTGGGAAAGGCACCAAGCCCCTTGAGCTGGACGCCCAGCGGTGTGGTGGCGCGCGCCGCTGCCGTGAGCGCCTCGACGGCGCGCGGCACGAACTCGTCCGGTTGCTCACCGAGGAAGCGCACCGTGATGTGCAGCTTGGAAGCGGGCGCCCAGCGCACGTGTGGTGCGGCTTCGCGGAGCGGCGCCGTGAGGTCGGCGAGCTCGGCGCGGACGTCGTCCGGCAGGGCGAGGGCGAGAAAGAGGCGCACGGAAGTCTGGAAAGGTGCCCGGCGTGGCAGAGCGGTGACAAGCGGCACGTTGCGCCAGGTCGGCCCGCGGGGCGAGCGTTCGGGATGACGAACTTCCGTTTTCTGCCTGCGAGCGCCGCCGTGCTGACCGCGTTTGCGAGCTGCGCCCCGCCCCGCCCCGCCGGGATGACGGTGCCCTACACCAGCAACGTCGCGATCGTGGCGCATCGCGGCGCATCGGGTTGGGCCCCGGAGCACACGGTGGCCTCGTACGACCTTGCGCTCTCGCTGCGGGCGGACTTCATCGAGCAGGACCTGCAGCGCACGAAGGACTCGGTGCTGGTGATCCTGCACGACGAGACGCTCGACCGCACGCTGCGCGGCGCGGGGTGCCAGGGGAAGGTGAGCGAGCACACGCTCGCGCAGCTCAAGGCGTGCGACGCGGGCACCTGGTTCAACGAGAAGTCGCCGGACAAGGGGATGGCGTCGTTCGTGCGGGAGCGCGTGCTGACGCTCGACGACCTGTTCGACCGGTACCGCGACACCGTGCGGTACTACATCGAGACGAAGAACCCGGAGGATGCCCCGGGCATGGAGCGGCAGTTGCTCGACGCGCTCGACGGGCACGGACTGCGGGGGGCAGCGCACGAGGGACGGGTGCTCCTGCAGAGTTTCAGCGCGCCGTCGCTCCAGCTCATGCGCGGCATGGACCGGCAGCTGCAGCTGGTGCAGCTGATGGACAAGTTGCCAGCGGGCCAGGACGTGGGGGCGCTGCTGGATTCGGTGGCGCGCTATGCGCAGGCGGTGGGGCCGAACCGGGTGGACGCGACGGCGGCGTTCATCCAGCAGGCGCATGCGCGATGCCTGATCGTGCACCCGTACACGGTGAACCTCGAGGGGGAGATGCGCGAGCTGGCCCGCGCGGGGATCGACGGGATGTTCACGGACTACCCGGACCGGCTGCGGAAGGTGCTGCAGGCGCTGGGGCCGACCAAGCCGGCGCTGCCGGCGGGGTGCGCGCGGCGCTGAGCCGTTGGCGCCGTCATTGCGTCCGAAGATGGAACGTCCGATATTGGAAGCGCAGTCCGGTCTAAAATCGGACGTTCCACTATTGGACCGAGGTGGCCATGGCGCAGCCCGACAATCCGTTCGCCGCTCGCGGCATCGCCACCGGCGCCGGCTTCACCGACCGGGCGGACGAGCGCCGCGCCCTGCGCCGCGCCCTCACGACCGCCCCCGGCACGGTGCTCCTCGCCGGCGAACGCCGCATCGGCAAGTCCTCGCTCCTCGCACAGGTGGCCGCCGACCTCGCACGCGACCGGCACCCCGTGCTGCTCGTGGACCTCTGGACCGCCGCCACGCCGGCCGACGTCGTCACGCGGCTCGTCGAGGGGGCCACGCGCGCGCTTGGGCGGCGCTGGAGGGACAGCGCGCTCCAGCTCCTCGCGCAGCTCAAGCTCAGCTTCACGCTCGACCGCCAGCCGGACGGCACGCTGGTGCCCAAGCCCGAGCTCGCCCTGCAGGCGCGCCCCACGGCGGCGCTCGCGCACGACCTCGTGGCCGCCCTCGACACCCTCGACGCGCTCGCCGCGGCCAAGCGCGAGGTGCTGGGCGTCATCATCGACGAGTTCCAGCATATCGCCACCCTCTTTGGTGACGACATCTTCCGTCAGTTGCGGGCCGCCATCCAGCGCCACCGGCATGTGAGCTACGTGTTCGCCGGCTCGGACCACGCCGTCATCGACCGGCTGCTCGCGCGCGATGCGGCGCTCTTCAAGATGATGCAGCAGCTGACGGTGGGGCCGCTGCCCGCCGACCACCACGCGACGTGGCTCGACGAGCGGTTCCGCGCCGCGGGAATGCCGGCCGCTGGGGGCACCGGCCCGGCGCTCATTGCGGCTGCGGGCCCGCGCACGTGGGACGTGCGCGAGACGGCGTTCTGGCTCTTCGAACAGGCACGCTCGACCAAGCGGACACCGGGGCCAGACGGCGTGCCGGCCGCGATGCAATCGGTGGTCGCGGCGCAGCAACCGGCGCTCGAGCGCGTCTGGCGCACGATGTCGCCTCCCATGCAGCGGATGCTGCGCGCGGTGGCGGCCGAAGGGCGCGGGCTGACGACGCACGCCGTGCTCGCACGATACGGGCTCGCCTCATCGAGCCACGCGAGCAAGGCGCTCAAGGCGCTAGCGGCGACGGGCCTGATCGTGCGGACGGGCGAGGGGGCCTACGCGTTCGATGATCCGTTCTTCCACGCGTGGGTGCTGGGGTTCGCGATGGAAGGCGGCGCGACTGCGGGCCTGTTGTCGGCGCCGCCCGTGGTGCCGGCGGTGCGTGCGCCCAAGTCTCGA
This sequence comes from Gemmatimonadota bacterium, assembly GCA_043744185.1. GTDB lineage: Bacteria > Gemmatimonadota > Gemmatimonadetes > Gemmatimonadales > Gemmatimonadaceae > JACPPC01. The sequence goes on from JAYTVE010000154.1 coordinate 23,273, forward strand.
GCCCGGAAAAAGAAGAAGCGCTGACGTCAGGGCTGATAGCCGGGACCGCGCAATGCCCGCCCGGGCTTGGCTCCCGTGTGCGTACCATCGCGCAGTACGCGCACGCCGTTGACCCAGACGTCGCGCACGCCGACCGAGAGCTGGTGCGGCTTCTCGTACGTCGCCTTCTCGGCCACCGTGTTCGGATCGAAGATGACGATGTCGGCCATCATGCCGGGCTTGAGCACGCCGCGATCCGGAATCGCGAGGCGCGTGGCCACGGCGCTCGTGAATTTACGGATGGCGTCCTCGAGCGTGAGCACCTGCTCGTCGCGCACGTAGCGACCGAGAATGCGCGTGTAGGTGCCGTAGCTGCGCGGATGCGCGAGGCCCTGCGCGCTATCGGGATCGAGACCGTCGGCATCGGTACCGATCTTGATCCAGGGCTGCCGCAAGTTCAGCCGCACGTTGTCTTCGCTCATCATGAAGAAGATCGTGCCGACGCGATTGTGCTCAGTCTGGATCAGGTCCATCGCGGTCTCGATCCAGTCCTTGCCGAGTGCCTTGGCGATGGCGCCGAGCCGCTGGCCGTTGTATGCCTTGAGCGTGGGCGAGGCGAGTTCGGCGATGAGCACGCCGTCTGGCGTGGCGAGTTCGCAGAGCGGCTCCCACGCGAAGGTCTGGCGCTCCATCTCGGCGCGGATCTTCGCGCGCATCGCGGGACTGGCGAGGTTGTCGAAGAGCTTGCCGTCCGCGCTGGCCCAGGGCGGCAGGCAGGCGGAGAGCCCCGTGCCGCCGGCCGTGTACGGATACATGTCGGCCTGCACGTCGAGGCCTGCAGCGCGCGCGGAGTCGATCTTGGCGATGACCCTGGGACCCTTGGGCCAGTTGCGGACGCCGCCGGCCTTCAGGTGGAAAATTTCGACGGGCACCCCGCCCTCTCGCCCGATGCGAATCGCTTCATCCACGGCATCGAGGAGGCCGTCGCCCTCGCCGCGCATGTGCGTGATGTAGACGCCGCCGTATGGCGATGTCGCCTTCGCGAGAACGATGAGCTCCGCCGTGTTGGCGTAGTTGCCGGGCGGATAGATGAGGGCGCTGGCGATGCCAAAGGCGCCATCGCGCATGCCCTGCGCGGCGGCCGTGGTCATGGCCGCGAGTTCGGTGGGCCCGGCTGGCCCCTGCGACTGCGCCATGCCGTACTGCCGGAGCGTGCCCGCTCCCATGAAGCTGCCGGCGTTGGTGCTCATGCCGTGCGCTTCCATGTCGCGCAGGTACTGGTCGAAGCTGCGCGCACCGAGGTAGCGCCGTGCGAGCTTGAGCGAGAGCGTGTCGGTGGGGTCCATATCCGACAGCGACTTGGCGCTCATGGGCGCGGGGGTGTCGCCTTCGCCAAGGATTTCGCTGGTGACGCCCTGCGTGATCTTGCCGACCACGCGGCCGTCGCCCATCAGAAATTGGTAGACCGACTGGCCCTGGATGTCGATGAAGCCCGGCGCGACGACGTGGCCGCGTGCATCGATGCGTTGGGTGGCGCGTGCATCGCGCAAGCGACCGTCGCGCGTGACGGCCACGATGCGGTCGCCCTTGATGGCGAGATCGCCGTGGAACCAGGCTGCACCGGTGCCGTCGACGATGCGGCCGTGCTCGATGATGACGTCGTAGTCGCCGTTGGCGATCGGCGTGGTACCGACGCGCGGGGTGCACGCCATGGCGGCGAGCAGGAGAGCGACTGCTGTGGCAGTGCGCGCGGGCGTTGGCATCGGTTGGGCGGACCGGTTGCGGGAGAAGGTCATGCCCGCGAAGCTACGCATCGAGTGCCGAGGAGCCAGCCCCGGTGACGGCGATGTCGGCTGGTCGGAAGCGCAGCGCTTCCGCCACCGCCGCGGCGTCGAGCAGATCGCGACCGTCCAGATCCGCAATCGTGCGCGCGACCCGCAGCACACGGTGGTACGCCCGCGCTGAGAGCCGGAGCCGCTCGGCGGCATCGAGCAGGAGCTTTCGCGCGTCCGGGGTAAGGCCGCCGTGTCGTTCGATCCAGCGCGCGGGCGCGCTCCCGTTGGTAGTGACGCCCGGGAGCACGGCGTATCGTGCGTGCTGTCGCTCACGCGCGGCCACCACGCGCGCGCGAACGGCGTCGGAATGGTCGGCAGCCGCAGTGCTCTCACGAGCGAGCTGGTTGATTGGCACGCGCCCCACGTGCACGTGCAGGTCGATGCGATCGGCGAGCGGTCCCGAGAGCCGCGCACGATATCGATCGATGTCGGACTGCGAGCAGCGGCAACGGTCGCCATCGCCGGCACGACCGCACGGGCAGGGATTGGTGGCGCCCACGAGCGTGAAGTGCGCGGGCCACGTGACTGCCTGCGCAGCGCGCGCGATCGTGACGCGGCGGTCTTCCATGGGCTGGCGCAGGGCATCGAGCACGTGGCGCGGCGCTTCGAGCATCTCGTCGATGAACAGAACGCCGTGGTGCGCGAGCGACACCTCACCCGGGCGCGGCATGCTGCCGCCGCCGATGAGCCCGGCCACGCTGGTGGTGTGGTGCGGCGCACGAAACGGACGGCGCGCGCTCACGAGGCGGTCCGGCGTAAGGAGTCCTGCCACGGAGTGCACGGCGATCACCTCGAGCGCCTCGGCTTCGGTGAGCGGCGGCAGGATGCCCGGGAGACGCCGCGCGAGCATGGTCTTGCCGGCACCGGGCGGGCCGACCAGCACCAGCGCATGTTCACCCGCGGCGGCGATCTCGATCGCGCGACGAGCGGCCGACTGTCCCACGACGTCGGCGAGATCCTCGGGTGAATCGTCGAGCGATGCCGCCGCGGCGCGCTCGCCATGAAGGAGTTCCGGCGCTCCTCGCGCGAGTTGCTGCACGAGCGCCGAAAGCGAGGCGGGCGCGGCCACGGCGAGATTGCTCACGAGCCGCGCTTCGTGCGCGTTGGCCGGTGGCACCACGAGCGTGGAGCCCGGACGCGCTCGCTTCACGGCGCGCGCGATCGAGAGCACACCGCGCACCGCGCGGAGCGTTCCGTCGAGGCCGAGCTCGCCGATGACCGTGAGGTCGCGAAGTGCACTTGCGGGCAGCTGGCCGCTCGCGGCGAGCAGCGCCAGCGCGATGGGGAGGTCGAATGCGGTGCCGGTCTTGATGGTGTCGGCCGGGGCC
>JAYTVE010000155.1:0-6800 GCA_043744185.1 Gemmatimonadota bacterium
GAAGTGCACTTGCGGGCAGCTGGCCGCTCGCGGCGAGCAGCGCCAGCGCGATGGGGAGGTCGAATGCGGTGCCGGTCTTGATGGTGTCGGCCGGGGCCAAGTTGACCGTGGTGCGCTTTGGCGGAAGCTCGAAGCCCGCATTCTTGATGGCGGCGGAGACGCGCTCGCGCGCCTCGCGCACGGCGCTCGCGGCAAGGCCGACCATGAACCAGTTGGGGAGGCCCTGCGCGAGGTCCACCTCGACGGTGACCTCGGTGGCGTCGATGCCGAGCACGGCGGCGGAGCGGACGGAAGCGAGCATGGCGTGAGGGTAGCGGCTCGTCGGCGAACTGCTTACTCCGATTCACGCGGGGTGGGCCATTTCTGTGTGCGTTCGGAACACGGACGCGCGCGAATCGTTTATCGAATGTCTGTCATTCGGTCTTCAACGAGTCCCTGGCGCACCATGCTCCGCGTTCTTCTCGCCGCGTTCGCGCTCGCAATTCCCGTTTCGCTTGCTGCACAGGACACCGCGGCTCCGTTGGCGGTTCTCGGCGGTCGGATCTACGACGCCGTCACCGAGGAGCCGATCATGGGAGCGATCGTGCGCGTCACCGGCCAGGCGATGGCGGTCACGCAGACCGATGCGCGCGGACGGTTCGTGCTGCGCGGCGTCACCCCGGGCATCGTGTCGCTCGACGTGCGACGCGTGGGCTACGCGCCGCTGCAGCGCGGCGACGTGGCCGCCAGCGCCGGCAAGCCGATCGAACTCGCGATCGGCATGAGCAGACTCACGGTGGAGCTGGCCACGGTGGTGGTACAGCCGCGGGCCTTTCCGCTCCTGCCACCGCCGGCGACCCCCGTGTCCACCACGACGCTTTCGTTCGAGGAAGTGCGCCGCACCCCTGGCGCCGGCGAAGACGTGGTACAGGCGCTGGCCATCACCCCCGGCGTGGCCACCACGAGCGGTGGACGAAACGACCTCTTCGTGCGCGGCGGTGCCGCGTACGAGAACCTGTTTGTGGTGGACAACCTCGAGGTGCCGAACATCAACCACTTCGGCACGCAGGGTGGCACGGGCGGACCGCTCTCGCTGATCAACATCCGCTTCATCGAGAGCGCGTCGCTCTCGGCTGGCGGATTCGGCGTGAAGTACGGGGACCGGTTGTCATCGGCCACGACGCTGACGTTGCGCGAAGGCAACCGCGAGCGCGTGGCGGGTGAGCTCAACGTCGCGGCGTCGCAGTTCGGCGCGCTGCTCGAGGGACCGGTCGGCGAGAACGCGTCGTTCTTCGTGAACGTGCGACGCAGCTACCTCGACCTGCTCTTCAAGGCGCTGGGGGCCTCGTTCATTCCGCAGTACACCGATGCCACGGCCAAGCTCACCTGGCGGCCGGGTACCGCTGACATGTTCTCGGTACTTGTCGTGGGTGCGCTCGACGCGGTGAGCTTCAACAGCGACTCTGCCGACAGCCGTCTCAAGAATTCCAGGATCCTCGCCCCCACGCAGGACCAGTATTTCGCGGGCGCCACATGGAAGCGTCTCTTCCGCTCGGGAGTGGTGACCACCACCCTGGGCCGCACCTGGAGCCGCTACCGGACGGAGCAGTTCGACACGTTGCAGCCGCCGCAGCGCGTCTTCGCGCTCAAGAGCACCGAAGGCGAAAACTCGCTGCGCCTGGACGTGACGTGGCAGGCGACCCCGACCGTCACGATCGACGCCGGCAACCAGGCCAAGGCGGCCGACGCGCTGCGCTACGACATCACGCTGCCCGGTACCGCGCGCACGAGTGCAGCGGGCGTGCCGCAACCGCTGCGCGTGGACACGAGCTTCAGCGCCTTCCGAAACGCGACGTACGTGCAGGGGAGCTGGCAAGCGACGGCCGCGCTCCGCGTTTCTGCCGGCCTCCGTGCGGACTATTTCCAGTTCCTGCATGACGCCACGCGCGTCGCGCCGCGCGTGAGCGCCAGCTACGCGTTCGACGACGTGACGACGTTGAGCGCGAGCGCGGGCCGCTACTACCAGGCGCCGTCGTTCATCTGGCTCACGGGCGATCCGCAGAACGCGTCGCGTCTCGAGCCGCTGCGCGCGGACCAGGTCGTGCTCGGGGTGCAGCGTCTCATCGGTGAGGAGTGGCGCGTGCAGGTCGAGGGCTACGGCAAGCGATATGCGGCGTACCCCGCGCGCGCCTTCCGACCGAACGCCGTGCTGCAACCCGCGGGCTTCGGCGACGTGACGACGGACATCCCGTTCGGGCTCGAACCGCTGCTCTCGAGCGGGAGCGGGCGCGTGCTCGGCATCGAGGCGCTCGCGCAGAAGAAGCTCGGTGTCACACCGTGGTACGGGCTCGTCTCGGTCACGTGGAGCACGACGAGCTTCACGGGACTCGACGGCACGAGCAGGCGCGGCGCTTTCGACACGCCGCTCATCGTCAACGTGGTTGGCGGCTGGCGCCCGAACGTGCAGTGGGAGTTCTCGGGACGCGTGCGCTCCTCGGTGGGGCTCCCGTACACGCCGTTCATCACGACCGGACCGAACGCCGGCACGCTCGACTTCTCGCAGCTCAATGGCCAGCGCCTCCCGGCCTTCTTCGCCCTCGATCTGCGCGCGGACCGCCGCTGGACGATCGGCAAAACGCAGCTCATCACCTTCTTCGACATTGCGAACGCCAACCTCTCGGCCAACACGACGGCGTATCAGTGGAATGCCCGAACGCGGATCGTCGAAGCCGCAACCGGGCTGAAGGTGCTCCCCACCATCGGCATCAACTGGGAGTTCTGAGCACGCGCCGTCGCGCGCGCGGCGCACGCCGGGCAGATTTCACCGCGTGAGCCTCCCCATTCCGACTCAGCGCGCGGCCGGCTTCGTGTCCGGGTCGCACGAGATTGCGGTCGGTCCGCGCCTGCTCATCGAGCTCGCGACCCAGCTGCACGCGCACGGCTTTTCGGCCCATCGGATCGAGGGGATGCTCACCGCGGCGGCAGAACGGCTGGCGGTGGAGGCGCAGTTCTTCACGACGCCGACGTCGCTATTCGTCGCCTTCGGCGACCAGAACACGCAGCGCGTGCACCTCATTCGTGTCGAACCGGGCGAGACCAACTTGGGCATGATGGCCGCGTTGGACGAGATCGCGGTCGGCGTGGCCACGGGCACGCTCTCGGCGGAGGCGGCGCTCGGTCGACTCTTCTTGCTGCCTTCGTCAGCGCCCACGTACCCAATGAGTGCGACGCTGGCGGCCTTCTCGCTGGTGGCGGTCGCCGTGGCGGCACTGCTCGACGTGGGGGTGCTCGACCTCGGCGTTGCCGCCATCGCCGGGCTGGTGACGGGGCTGCTGGCCGTCGCGTCCGGACGTTGGCGCGGGTTGCAGCCGATCCTCGAGCCGGCCTCCGCCTTCTGCGTCTCGGTCGTGAGCCTGTCGGCCGCGATGCTCACTGGCAGCACGCACGCGTACGCCACCACGCTCGCCGGCCTCGTGGTGCTGCTGCCGGGGCTGATGCTCACCACCGGCCTCACCGAACTGAGCACGCGACACCTCGCGAGCGGCACGTCACGCCTCTCGGGTGCGCTCGTCGTCTTCATCGGCATGGCCTTCGGCATCGCGCTTGGCTACAAGGGGGCGGCGTGGCTCGCCCTGCCCGGCGCTCTCGCGATGGTCAACCCGGCGCTCCCCGACTGGGTGTCGTTTGGATCGCCCATCGTGGCGGCGGGATGCTTCGTGGTGCTGCTGCGCGCCGATCGGCGTGATGCCCTTCTCGTCATCGCGGCCGGCATGATCGCGTGGTTGTCCGCGCGGCTCGGCTCGCGCCTGCTCGGCGACCAGCTGGGCGGTTTCATCGGCGCCTTCGTGGTGTCGGCCGGGAGCAACGCCGCCTCACGTTTGACGCACCGCTCGGCGATGGTCACGAGCGTGCCCGGGCTGCTCCTGCTCGTGCCCGGCTCCATCGGGTTCCAGAGCATCAACTCGCTGCTCTTGCAGGACGCGACGGCGGGCGTGGACGCTGCGTTCAAGGTGGTGCTCGTCGGCGTCTCGCTCGCGGCCGGACTGCTGCTGGGCGCGGCGCTCGTGCCGCCATCGCGCGCGGGGCTCGTCAGCCGCAGCTAGTGCCCTCGCCAACGCGCAGCCAGGGCGTCACGTTCTCCTGATGGTCCGGCGCACACCGCCGGGACGATCCCACCTCGTGAGGACTTTCTGCATGCACGTTTCGCGTTCCGTCAGCCGCGCGCTCGTTCTGGGCACCGTGGCGACCATCAGCCTCGCCACGGCCGCCGCGGCGCAGGCCACCTCGCGTCGTCCCGATCCGCCCGCCACGCTCACCAGGGAGCAGGCCGCGGCCAAGGAGATCTACAAGCAGCTCGTCGAGATCAACACGACCGCGGAACACGGCAGCACGACCAAGGCAGCCGAGGCAATGGCGGCGCGATTCCGTGCGGCGGGCTTTCCGGAGAAGGACATCTTCCTCGGAGGCGCGGCGCCGACGAAGGGGAACATCGTCGTGCGCTATCACGGCAAGGGCGAGCGGAAGCCGCTGTTGCTGCTGGCACACCTCGACGTCGTGGAAGCCAAGCGCGAGGACTGGACGCGCGATCCGTTCCAGTTCGGCGAGGAGGACGGCTTTTTCTATGGCCGCGGTTCGGCCGATGACAAGCCGATGGCGTCGATCTTCGTGGCGAGCCTGATCCGCATGAAGGCCGAGGGCTACGTGCCGGACCGCGACATCATCCTCGCGCTCACGGCGGATGAGGAGGGGGGACCGGACAACGGCGTCGAGTGGCTGATCAAGAACCACCGCGACAAGATTGATGCGGCCTACGCGCTGAACGAGGGTGGGGGTGGCTCGTACAAGAACTGGAAGCCGTTGCTCCACGCTGTGCAGGCGACGGAGAAGGTGCCGGTCGACTTCGCGCTCAAGGTCACGAACAAGGGCGGCCACAGCTCCGTGCCGGTCCGCGACAACGCGATCTACCATCTTGCCGGCGGACTGCAGAAGCTCGCGGACTACACCTTCCCGGTGGCGCTCAACGAAGTGACCAAGGTGTTCTTCGAGCGGACCGCGGCGCTCGAGACGCCGGAGATGGCGGCCGCGATGCGCGCCATCGTGAAGAATCCCGCCGACGCGCAGGCGGCTGCCACCATCAGCAAGCAACCGCGCTACAGCTCGATGCTGCGCACGAGCTGCGTGGCCACGCGCCTCTTTGGCGGCCACGCCAACAACGCGCTGCCGCAGCTCGCGACGGCCAACGTGAATTGCCGCATCGTGCCCAACGTGCCGCCCGAACAGATCCGCCAGGAGCTGCTGCGCGTGATGGGCGACACCGCGATCACCATCGCGGCGGCGCCCGCGCTCGCGCCGAGCGCGCCGAGTCCGCTGACGGCAGAGCTGATGGAACCGGTGGAAGCGCTGACCAAGCAGATGTGGCCCGGTACGCCGGTGATTCCGCAGATGAGCACGGGTGCCACCGACGGCCGCTACCTGCGCGAGGTCGGCATCCCGACCTACGGCGTGAGCGGCATTTTCGGCGACATGGACGACAACCGCGCGCATGGCCGAGACGAGCGCACGCTCATCAAGTCGTACTTCGAGGGGCACGAGTTTCTCTGGAAGCTCGTGAAGGCGCTGACGAGCAAGAAGCCGATTAGCTGAGTCGTCCTGAACGCAGTGAAGGACCTGCTTTTCGCTCGAGGGCGAGAAGCAGGTCCTTCGCTCTCCCGGGACAGCGGCTACGCCCGGGATGACCGCGCATCAGATCAGGCTTGGTGCCAGCGCGCGACGCATCCACACTTCCTGCACGCCGTGCTGCGGCCCCTTGCGCAGCACTACCGTCGCGCGGTCGCGCGTGGACTCGATGTTCTGCTTGAGGTTCACGTAGTTGATGTCCGCCCAGATCTTGGACGCCATCGTGCGCGCCTCGTTCTCGCTGAGCGAGGCGAAGCGATGGAAGTACGAATCCGGCCGCTGGAAGGCCGTGTCGCGCAGCGCGAGGAATCGGTCGATGTACCAGCGGCGCAGGTCGTCCTCGTTGGCGTCAATGAAGATCGAGAAATCGAAGAAGTCCGACACCACGGTGCGTGCGCCACGCTCGGCCGAGTTGGGGGCTGGCTGCAGCACGTTGATTCCCTCGACAATGAGCACGTCGGGGTGCCGGAACGTCTTCCCGTCCCCCGGCACGATGTCGTACGAGAGGTGCGAGTAGACGGGCGCGATGGCATCGCGACCAGCCTTCACATCGGTCAGGAAGCGCACGAGGCGCGGAAGGTCATAGCTCTCGGGAAAGCCCTTCCGCTGCATCAGGCCGCGCTCCTGCAACACCGCATTCGGGTGCAGGAAGCCGTCGGTGGTGAGCAGCTCCACCGAGCGGTGTTCCACCCACCGCGACAGCACTTCGCGCAGCACGCGCGCGATGGTGCTCTTGCCCGCCGCCACCGAGCCAGCCACGCCGATCACGAAAGGCGCGGGTGACGCATTGCGGCCGAGGAACGAGTCGGTGACCCGCACCAGCTGCTGCACCGCCGTGATGTGCAAGTTGAGCAGGCGCGTGAGCGGCAAGATCACTTCGGCCACTTCATCGAGCGTGATCGGCTCGTTGAGGCCGCGCAACACGGCCAGGTCGGCCTCGGTGAGCGTGAGCGGTGTATTGCGCCGCAGCGCCGCCCAGTCAGCGCGACTGAACACTTCGTACGACAGGCCGGTGTCCCGCTCGGGCGTCATGGGGCGTGAAGATACGTGGCGGGCAACCGGTGCGCCTGTGTGCGGTGTCCGACCCGCTCGACGTGCGGCAGGTCACTCGCGTAACGACTTGCGGTTCTTGTCGTCCGATACCT
>JAYTVE010000156.1:0-6786 GCA_043744185.1 Gemmatimonadota bacterium
ACGCGCCACGACGAAGTCCTCGCCCTTCTCCATGAACGCGCGCACCGGGGCCGGCGCGCCACCGCGACCGCGCGCAAGCACCTGCATGATGCTCTTGCCCGTCATGTCCGGATTCTGCTCCGAGCCGGACAGGCCGAACTCCTTCTTGATAATCGTGTGCGAGAGCACGAACCAGGTGTGCTCGTGTCCCGACTGCAAGATGTGCTCGAGCGTGCCGAGCGTATCGAAGCCCGGGAAGTTCGGAGCCGGCAGTCGCTTGCCCGTGGCGTCGAGCCACAATGAGCTCGGTCCCGGGAGAATGCGGATGCCGTGCTTCGGCCAGATCGGGTTCCAGTTGCGCACGCCTTCGACATAGTGCCACATCCGGTCGCGATTGATGAGCCGCGCCCCCGCCGACTCCGCGATACCGAGCATGCGACCATCGACGTGCGCCGGCACGCCGCTGATCATGAACGTGGGCGCCTTGCCCAGGCGCGCGGGCCAGTTGGCGCGCACGAGGTCGTGATTGCCGCCGATGCCGCCCGACGTGACGATCACGGCCTGCGCGCGAAGCTCGAATCCGCCCACCACGGTGCGTGCGCTCGCTTCGCCGCGCAGAACGGTCGTGGGCTCGAGCAGGTCGCCGTGCACGCCAACCACCGCGCCCGCACTCGTGACGAGCCCGCTCACTCGATGGCGGAATTTCAAGGTGACGCGCCCCGAGGCGACGTGCACGCGCACGCGTCGCTCGAACGGCGCCATCGTGCCCGGGCCCGTGCCCCATGTAATGTGAAAGCGCGGCACCGAATTGCCGTGTCCCGTTGCGAGTCCGTTGCCCCGCTCCGCCCATCCCACCACGGGGAACCAGCGCATGCCCTGTGCATGCAGCCAGCTGCGCTTTTCGGTGGCCGCGAAATGCACGTACGCCTCGGCCCACTGTCGAGGCCAGAAATCCTCCGCGCGATCGAAGCCTGCCGACCCCATCCAGTCCTGCATCGCGAGCGCGAACGAGTCCTTGATGCCGAAGCGTCGCTGCTCCGGCGAATCCACGAAGAAGAGGCCGCCGAGCGACCAGAACGCCTGGCCACCCAAGTTCTGTTCGCCTTCCTGATCAACGAGCAGCACGCGCTTGCCGCGGTCGGCGAGCTCCGCCGTGGCCACGAGACCGGCAAGCCCGCCACCCACCACAATCACGTCCGCGATCTCGGCGCTCATGCGGGCAAGTCTACCGCGCGGTACGCGGCGACGCTCCGGACGCCGCCGTCACGCTGCAGCGCCTACACCGACCGTGATCGAGACGCGCGTGCGGTCGCCGTGCCGCTCGATGGCGAGTGCACCATCGTGCGCCTCGGCGATCCAGCGCACGATGGCGAGGCCGAGGTGACGGCGCTCGCGCACCTCCCCCTCGAGTGGTTCGCTCGGTACGTCAAAGGCGGGGCCAGCACTTTCCACCGCAAGCGTGGCCGCGTGCGCGCTGCCTTGCACGTCGATGCGAACCGCCGCGCTGGGCAAGCCATGGCGGCACGCATTCTCGATCAACTCCAGCGCGGCCTCGCGCAGCAGGCGGTCATCGCCCACGACCATCACGGGCGATGGCGCGTTGACGGCGAGCGACATGCCCACGGCCTCGAGACGGTGCGCCATGAGGTCGGCACTCTCGCGCGCGACGAGCGCGAGATCGAACGGTGCGCGGACCTCGAGCCCGCGGGTCGCCTGCACCTCGGCCACGAGCGCGAGGTCGTCCACACGCCGATGCATCTGCTCGGCCGCGCGAGCCACGCGCGCGAGCGCACCGAGCAGCACTTCGCGCGACGCGTCCGGTGCGGCGAGGGCAAGGTCCGCCTCGCCGCGCACGAGCGTGAGCGGCGTGCGCAACTGATGCGCCGCCTCGGCCACGAACGAGCGGTTGCGCTGCTGCGCGAGGCCGAGCGTGTCGAGCAAGCGGTTGAACGCGGTGGCCACCGATCCCACCTCGTCACGGCGCGAGGCGCTGGCCAGCCGCGCACGTGCCTCGCGCGCCTCGAGCGACGCGATCTCGCGACGAAGGTCGTCCACGGGCGCCAGCGCCCATCGCGCCAGGCCGTAACCGGCCGCGCCAGCGAGCAGCAGGAGGAGCGGCGAGAGCACGAGCATCGTTCGCTTGAGCTCACCGACCTCTCTGTCGAGCGCGGTACCGGGAACCTCCACGACAATGCGGGTGTCGCTCTTCGGCATCGCGAGTTCGGCGCGCGCGTGCACGATTCCCTGAATCGGGCGCGAGGCCAGCACGCCCGCTCGCGCGGAGGTGATCGTGATGGCGGCGCCGTCGGCGGGCCACTCGCGCAGCGCCTCGACCGATGCCTTGGACATCGTGTTCGACTCCTCCTCGGAGACTTCGCGCGCGATCGCCAACTCGACACCATGCGCCGTGCGCTCCGCCGTCGCGGACAATTCGGCGCGCCCCTCGCGTTCGCGCTGCACGAGCAGCGCAACGTCCAGCGCGATGAACGCCGCAGCAAAGGTCGCCGCGAAGCCGAGCGTGAGGCGGACGCGGAGCGCGCTAAGCGCCATGAACTCCCTCGTTTGAACGGAGGACGTAGCCGGTGCCACGCACGGTGTGCAGCAGCGGGCTGTCGCCCTCACTGTCGACCTTGCGGCGGAGGCGCATCACGAGCACCTCCACCGCGTTCGGGCTGGGCTCCGTGGCCGAGTCCCAGAGCCGTTCGAGGATCTGCTCGCGCGTGAGCACGCGCCGTCGCACTCGCAACAGGAGCTCGAGCAGCGCAAACTCGCGGGCCGAGAGCGCGATCGCGCGCGCACCGCGTCGCACCGTGCGGCCCGACGCGTCCAGCGCGAGCGGCCCCTCGGTGAGCACCGTGGGAAGCACCTCGGCCGGCCGGCGAGCCAAGGCGCGCATCCGGGCGGTGAGTTCGCTGACGGCGAACGGCTTGGCGAGGTAGTCATCGGCGCCAGCGTCGAGCCCGGCCACGCGATCGGCCACGCCGCGTCGCGCCGTGAGCGCGAGAATCGGCGTGGCGTCACCGCGTTCGCGCAGCGCTCGGCATACGCCCAGACCGTCGCCGTCGGGCAGCCCGAGATCGAGCACGATCATGTCGGCCGGGGCATGGGCCTGCAAGTGCAATGCGTCCTTCACGCTGCCGGCCAGTACGGAAGCCCAGCCCGCTGAGGCGATGACGCGCGCGACGAAGTCGGCGACTTCCGGATCATCCTCGACGATGAGCACGCGCATGCGGGATTCCGGAACGAGGACGCGACACTCGGTGCGCGCGATGTGGTCGTCGCCGCGCGAGCTGCGCGAGTCGAAGAATAGCCCGGGTGGGTCTCGAACCCACGACCTACGGATTAAAAGTCCGCTGCTCTACCAACTGAGCTACCGGGCCAACGGAGGAAACGTACGCGCGTCGTCGTGCACCGGGCCACTCCCCGTGGATGCGAGCAAGCCGTGAAATGCGCCCTCCCACCGCTGCCAGCGGACCCGTACATTCGCTCCCCCATGCCATCGGTCCACGATACCTATCCGCAGGTTGAAGCCCCAACGCGCGCCGCATGGCGCAGTTGGCTCACGAAGCATCACGCCACGTCCAAGGGGATCTGGCTCGTCTTCTACAAGAAGGGGAGCGGCCTGCCTAGCGTCGCGTACGCCGAAGCGGTGGAGGAAGCGCTCTGCTTCGGTTGGATCGACTCGCGACTCCGCCCGCTGGACGACACGCGTTACGTGCAGGTTTTTGGACCGCGCAGACCGCAAAGCGAGTGGTCGGCCCTCAACAAGCGTCGGGTCGAGGCGCTCCAGGCCAACGGGTTCATGAAGCCCGCGGGGCGCAAGGCCATCGCGACGGCGCAGGCCAACGGCTCCTGGTCCAAAATCGATCATGTCGAGGCTGGCATCGTTCCGGAGGAGCTGCGAAACGCGCTCGCACGGTCGCCCATCGCCAAGCAACGCTACGACGCCTTCAGTCCGTCCACGCGGAAGTACATCCTGCACTGGCTCAACAACGTGAAGTCGCCGGAGAAGCGAATGGAACGGATCAAGATCACCGTGCAACTCGCGCGTCGAGGCCTCAAGGCCAACGACCCGCGGCACCGCGCGAAGTTGACGAAAACCCCGGCGGAGTGACGAAAATCACCGTACAACAATCGAAGCCCCTGCGTTGTGGCAATGCCACAACGCATTGGATTCAGACACTACTCATCTGCATGCCGTACAATGAGTTAGCGAATGTTGTCACTGGCACGCCTGTTGCATGAGGGAGGTGAGAAGTTCGCAATCCGCCCATTCCCATCAGGAGTGAACCATGCAGGCGCAGACCAAGAAGCCCTTTGTCGCCCCGACGCTCAAGAACGAAGCGTCGCTCACGGAGATCACGCTCTCCGGCGGCATCCAGCTCTAGGCTTGTTTGTCCGCGCCATCGCGTGGACCAACGTGATGCCTGAACGCCAGCCCCATCGGGCTGGCGTTCGTGCTTTCCCCCCGGCAGTTTGCTCGAATGCCGACTGAGCTCAACCTCCGCGTCCAGCATCCGAGGCTGGCGTCGCTGGTTCGCGAGTGGCTCGCCGGCGCCCGACTCGACCTGCCACGGACCGTGACGCTCTCCATCGACGTCGCCCCGCTTCCCATCGCGCCGGCCGACCACCGCGACATCTTCCGCGAAGGGCGCGTCAACATCCGGTCCGGGCCGCCCATCCATACAGTCACCCTCGACTGGGAGCCGCGACTCGGCCGCGCCATCCTCGCACCAGGGTCGACGCACGCGCACGTCATCATCAGCGAGCTGGCGCTCGAGCGCGAGAACGAGCTGCTGCGCTCATTCCTCCTCGATGTCGTCATCCTCCTGCTGCGCCGCGTGGGCATGCACCACGTCCACGGGGCAGCACTCATCGACCCCAAGGGACGCGGCTGGATGCTCGCGGGGACATCTGGCTCCGGCAAATCCACCACCACCGCGCTCCTCGCGCGAAGCGGCTGGACCGTCGGCACCGACGACATCTCGTTCGTGATGCCGAGTAACCCGCCAGGGAGCGCCGTGCTCGCCTGCTGGCGCGAGCGGCTCGCGCTCCGCGAAGACGCCGTCATCGCCGCCGGCGCCGAGGGGGGCACCGCGCTCGAAGCCCGTCGCAAGCTTGGCTGGTTCCCCGAGGAACTCGGTGCCCCGTGGGCGCCGCGCGTCACCCCCGAATTCCTGCTCTTTCCGTCGACCGAACACCCCGAATCGACCGTCATCACCCCCATCAAGCCGCGCGACGCGATTGCGCGGCTGATGCGCTGGTCACCTTGGGTGGCGCTCGAGGCGGATCTCGCCGACGAACACCTCGCCCTGCTCGCACTGCTCGCCCGGCAGACGCGCGCCTTCGACATCAACCTCGGGCGCGACCTCTTCGCGAACCCGGGGCGCCTCCTCGAACTCGTCGCATGACTTCGATTTACATCCGCCACAGCGACCTCCGCCTCACCACCGTCGATGGCGAGGGCGTGGTGCTCCACCTCGGCTCGCGCAAGTACTTCTCCGTCAACGCCACGGGCGTGACGATCCTCGAGCAGTTGCGCTCCAACCGAACGCTCTCTGAACTCGTCGCTGCCGTCACGGCCGAGTACGACGTGGACGACGACGAGGCGACGCGTACGGTGTGCGCGTTTCTCGACCGCTGCGTCGAGGCTGCGCTCGTCACCGAGGCGCGCTGACGGTCGCGGCGCCATCGCACGTCCCCGCCGACGGTAGCTCTCTGGCGCCGCTTCCCCTCGGCTGGCGTGCGCGCGCCGCGATCACCTCGTTTTTGGTCCTGCCGATGCTCGAGTGGGTGTCGTTTGCGCGGATGGAGCGCCTGCTCGACGGCCTCGGACACGCGCTTCCTGCGGCGCGCGTCGATCACCGCGCGGCAGCGCGCTGGGTGGATGCGCTGCTGCTGCGATTGCCGCCGCCCTGGCGCTTCACCTGCTTGCGGCGCGCAACCGTGCTGTACCACCTGCTGCGCTCGGCCGGCGCCCCGATGACGCTCTGCATCGGCGTGCGCCGCGAGGCGGACGGCTCGCTCCACGCGCACGCATGGCTGCTCACGGACGGCGCGCTGTCGCTCGAACCGGCGCGCATTGCCGAACGCGTGTCGATGTTCACCGAGATCGCGCGCTTCCCCACCCCCGCGGAGTCGCGCCCCGCATGATCCCGCGCGAGGCGCTCGAGCACGCACGACTCCTGCTCGATTCGCTGCGGCTCGGCAGCGAGCACGATCCGGCGCTCGCATCGCGCTGGGCCCGCGTGGACGACGGCGCACTCGTCACGCTCGCGAAGTACGAAGGGGCCGAGATCTGGCTCGCGCGACGGCTGCGCGCGCACGGGATCACGCTCTCCCCAGCCAGCGCCGACGCCCTCGAGGCAGCTGCGACCCGTGCGCGTGCACGCACACTCCGCGCCGACGCCGCCCTTGGTGCGGTGCTGGAAGCCTTTCGCGCGACGCAGGTCGACTGCGTCCTGCTCAAGTCCGCGGCCCTGCGGCGACTCACGGACCGGTTGCCGTTTGCCGATGCGCGCACGAGCGCGGACGTCGACCTGCTGGTGCCCGAAGCGGATGGCGATCACGCGCTTGGCGTACTGCGCGCGCGCGGCTGGTCGTTGCTCGACGTCAACGAGGTGAAGGGCCGGGAGGGAGCGGCGCCACCCACGCCCGGTGAGACCGGCACGATGCGCGCCCGACTGGCGAGCAGCCCCAAGCACCACCTGCCGTCAGTGGCCGACGCCAGCGGCGTCGCGATCGAGTTGCACATCTCGACCGGGCCCAGCGTGCGGCCGATGGAAGCCTGGCGCCGGGCGCTCTCGG
>JAYTVE010000157.1:0-2102 GCA_043744185.1 Gemmatimonadota bacterium
ACGCACGGCGTGCTGCGCCTCGTGTTGGAGCTCGATGGCGAAACGGTCATTCGCTGCGTGCCGCACGTGGGCTACCTGCACTGCGGCTTCGAGAAGATCGGGGAGTATCGCCAGTACAACCAGATCATCCCGTGGACCGATCGCGAGGACTACCTCAACTCGCTCGGCAACAACGTCGCGTTCGTGCTCTCGGCCGAGCGGCTGTTCGGCGTTGAGATCACGCCGCGCTGCACGGTGCTGCGCGTGATCGCGATGGAGCTCTCGCGCATCATCTCGCACCTGGTGTGGGTCGGCACCACGTCCATCGACATCGGCGCGTTCACGCCGTTCCTGTGGAGTTTCCAGGAGCGCGAGAACGTCTACCGGCTGCTCGAGGCGTGGACGGGCGCGCGACTGACCACGAGTGGTACGCGTGTCGGCGGCATGATCGCCGACATCCCTGCCGGCTGGCTCGACGACCTCAAGAACTTCGTGCGCACCTTCCCGCGCACGATCGACGAGGTGGACGCGATGCTCACCAAGAACGCGATCTGGGTCGGCCGCACGATCGGGCTGGGGGCGATGAGCGCGGACGAGGCGATGAACCACGGCCTCTCGGGGCCGATGCTGCGGGCGAGCGGCGTGGCGTACGACGTCCGCCGCGACGTGCCGTATCTCGACTACGAGACGTACGACTTCGAAGTGCCGGTCGGCACGGCGGGTGACGTGTACGATCGCTACCTCGTGCGCATGGAAGAGCTGCGCCAGTCGGTGCGCATCCTCGAGCAGGCGATCGCGCGGCTGCCGGACGGTCCGGTAAACGTTGACGATCCGCGCCTCATCCTCCCGCCCAAGCACAAGGCGACGAGCGAGATGGAGAGCATGATCCATCACTTCAAGCTCGTCATGGAAGGGCCGCGTCCGCCGATCGGCGAGGCCTACGTGCCGGTGGAGAGCCCCAAGGGCGAGAAGGGCTACTACATGGTGAGCGATGGCACGTCCAAGCCGGTGCGCTGGCGCATCCGTCCGCCGTCGTTCGTGAACCTGAGCGCGATTCCGAAGATGGTCGAGGGGCACCTGCTGTCGGACGTGATCGCGATCAACGCGAGCATCGACATTGTCATGGGGGAGATCGACCGATGAGCATTGCGAATCGGTCGCGCGCGACCGGACTCTTTGGAGAGACCGCCCGATGAGCCACGGTCCCTCCGCCTCCGGCGGCTCCCTCGCGCGCGCGCCGCACGGCCACGACGAGACCCCGTACGTGCCGGTGTTCACGGGCGCGCGTGCCAAGGACCTCGACGCCCTCCTCCTCAAGTACCCGACGAAGATGGCGGCGCTGCTACCCGCGCTCTGGATGGTGCAGGAGGATCGCGGCTGGGTGAGCGAGCCGGCCATGGCTGAAATCGCCGCGGCGCTCGAGCTCACACCGGCATACGTGAAGGGCGTGGTGAGCTTCTACACCATGTACCACCAGCACCCGGTGGGGAAGTACTTCGTGCAGGTGTGCACCACCACACCGTGCAACGTCTGTGGCGCAGAGGACGTCGTGAACGCCTTCTTGCAGCACACGCGCTGCGGCGAACTCGGCGCCACCAGTGCTGATGGCCGCTTCACCGTGATCGAGGTCGAGTGCCTCGGCGCGTGTGGCTTCGCGACTCCCGTCATGATCAACAGCGACTTTCTCGAGTCGGTCACTCCCGACTCGGTGCCCGACATCCTCTCGGAGCTGCCCTGATGGGATATCCGCACCAGTCCCATCCGCGCGAAGCGGTGGTCCTCTCGAAGTACTTCGGGGATCCTGAAGCGCGCACGCTCTCCGGATGGAAGGCGCGTGGCGGCTACGAGGCGCTCGAGCAGGCACTCGGCATGGCGCCGGCCGACATCGTGACCATCGTGAAGGACTCGGGGCTTCGCGGTCGCGGCGGCGCCGGCTTCCCGACCGGCATCAAATGGTCGTTCATGAAGCCGGGCGACGGCAAGCCGCACTACCTCTGCTGCAACGCGGACGAGTCGGAGCCGGGCACCTTCAAGGATCGCGAGATCATGCGCTGGACGCCGCATGCGCTCGTCGAGGGCTGCGCGCTCGGCGCCTATGCCATTGGCGCGGAGACCGCGTACAT
>JAYTVE010000158.1:0-6758 GCA_043744185.1 Gemmatimonadota bacterium
GAGGCAGCCGGACCGGACCCATGGTCGAACGAGGCGACGGCCGCGACCTGCTGAGTGAGACCGGCGACATCAACGGCGGCCAGCAGCGCCATGGAGTCACGGCCGCCGGAGACGGCCAGTACCAGCGGCCCGCGACCTCGAAGCTTGGTCGTGACCGCCTGCACCACTGCGTCGGCAACCCCGCGCGTGGCGCCGAGCGTGAGCGACGGAACGTCACCGCGCGTCACGGTGCGCGTCACGGTGCGCGTCCGATGCACGGAGTGGCGCGCGAGCGGTCCTCCCGTCTATCTTGCCGTCCGGTTCCGCGACTCATCTTTACAGGAGCAACGCGTGGAGACGCACGGTCCGCTGGGCACGCTGTGGGCAGGTCTGGGCATGGGCGCGTACTACGCCGCGCTCATCTGGATCAATTCGCTGTTGGGCGTCTTCCTGACGCCGCTGTTCATCATTCCGCTGACCTGGATGCAGGACGCGGCGAAGGCGAAGCAGGCCGCACGGTAGGCTGGCCCGGTCGCGCAGCTCGCGCGACGGCAGCATCACGGCGGGACGATGCCACGGGCGTCGTCCCGCCGTCGTCATTCCGGACCGGCGCTCAGCGGCGATGCGCCCGATCGCGGAGGAAGTGCGCCGCCGCCTCGGTGCGGTTGGAAACGCCGAGCTTGGTATAGAGGTTCTGCAGGTGGAACTTCACCGTGTTCTCGGAGACGCGCAGTTGCCGTGCGATCTCCGCATTGGTGACGCCTTCGGCCACGAGGGCGAGCACCGCCCCCTCTCGCTCCGTGAGCTTGTCCGGATCGGCGGGGGTGTTGCGACCGAGCAGCCAGCGCTTGGCCGCATTGGGGAAGACCAGCTGACCGCGGTAGACCTGGCGAATGGACGCGATCGTCTGCTGCGGCGGCTCGGTCTTGAGGGCAAAGCCGTCGGCGCCTCCCTCGAGTGCGCCGCGCACCGACGCGCCGTCGGAGTAGGCGGTGAGCACGAGCACGCGCACCGGCAGCGATTCGGCGCGGATCTTCTGCAGCACGGTCAGTCCGTTCATGCCGTCGAGCTCGATGTCGAGCACCACGACGTCGGGCTTGTCACGTCGCACGAGGTCGAGTGCCTGCTCGCCCGACGTAGCGGTGGCGACCACTTCGAGATCAGGCTCGGCGTCGAGCATCGAGCGCAGCCCCTCGAGGAGCAGCGCGTGGTCGTCGGCGAGGAGAATGCGGATGGCGGTCATTGGGCGGGTACCTCCACATGCACCGTGGTGCCAGCGCCCGGACTGGAGCGCAGCGAGTACGTCCCGCCAATTGTTTCAACGCGATCACGCATGCCCGAGAGTCCGAAGTGGTCGGGGGTGAGGGGGGCGGTCGTGTCGAAGCCGGCACCGTCATCGATGATCTCGACGGCGACGGTGCCGGGCGCACCGGGGGCGACGCGCACCGTGACGCGCTGTGCGCCACCGTGCCGGTACGCGTTCGAGAGCGCCTCCTGCATGACTCGATAGAGCGCGATCTTGACCGGCAGCGCCACGTCAGGCACGCCGGGGGCGACGTCGAGCGACACGGCGGCGTCGGTCATGGCCTCGTGCTGGAGCGCGAGCGACTCGAGCAGCTCCTGCAGCCTTTTTTCTCCCCACTGTGGCGGGCGGAATTCGCCGATGAAGGTGCGCACCTCGTTGAGGCCGTGCTCGAGCAGGGTGCGAATGCGCGTGAGGCGATCCTGCCCCTCGCGCATGGCCTCGGGGGTGCCGGCGTCGAGCGCGCGGCGCACGAGGTCGACCTGCGACAGCGCGGCGTACATGGCCTGCACAGGACCATCATGGATGTCGAGCAGGATGCGCTGCAGCTCGCGCTCCGCGACTTCCATGAGGCGCCGCGACGCGGCCGCCTCGGCGTGCCGTGGCGGATCACCTTCGTCGAGTCCGTCCTTGCTCGCTGCAACCAATGGTGGTCTCCCTTGCTGCTGGTACATGGACGGCGAGGTGCGCCGCAGACCGACAAGCCAACAACGTTCGCGCCAAGGCATGGCGTCGTCCAGCCCCGTCGCGCGAAGTTGCGACAATGGCGCGGCAGGCGCGGGCCTTCCCTACTCTTTCCATCGACGGGCGAACATGACCAAGGGCGCGGAGGGCATTCGCGACGACGTTGTGAACGCCGGCGCGACGTGGGCGGATGAACCGGTGGTGGTCGACGGGCAGTTGGTTCCGAGTCGCATGCCAAAGGACTTGCCGGTATTTGCGAGGGCGATGGTGGAGGTGCCGGAGCGGCAGCGCGGCGCTTAGGCGGGTGCGCGCCGCGCCTTACCGCCGCCGCAGCGCCACCGCGCGGATGACTACGCCCGGCAGCGCGTGCGCGTCCGTCCGCTTGCCGTCGTCATCAAACCACGGCCACTGACTCGACGACACGAACACGAAGCTGTCGCCCACGATCGTGCCAACGGTGATGTCGCCCGCGTACGGGCGCTCGCGGTCGATCGTGAAGATGTTGATCGCCCGGCGCCCGTCGCGATCGAGCACAATATCCACGACGCGCGAGGGCGCGATGCCGTTCTGTATGCCGATGAGACGCCCCTTGTAGCCACGCATGCCGTCGATGCCGATGAGCGTCTGGCCGTCGGGCTCGCGGACCCGCTGCATCTCGCCGGTGGCGAGATCCCAGCGCAGCACACCGTGTGACCAGTCGGCGACCCACGCCACCGCGCCGTCATCACGCACGACGATGCCCTGCGGCGAGCGGAGCAGCGGGTGCACCGTGGTCTCGAGCGTGTCGGCACCACTTCGCAAGCGATAAATTCGCGCCGCGACCGCGTCGGAGACGAACAGGTCGCCGGACGCCGCGAGCGTGAGTTCACCGGGTACGCCCTTGCCGTCGCCCAAACGCCAGCGGCGCTCGATCACACCGTCGGCCATGCGCACGCGCAGCAATTCGGCATGGAGGGAGTCACCGCCGGGAATGGCGCGCGCGAATGGGAGCTTCGCCGTGGCCAGCCAGAGCACGCTGCGGGCGGTGTCCACGCGCACGCCGAGGACGGCGCCGACCTGTGCGTCGGCCGCCAGGAGCGGCCTTAGCTGTCCGTCGCCGAGTACCGCGACTTGTCGCTGCCTGACACTGGTGAGGTAGAGCGTGCGCGTGCGGGCATCGATGTCGATCCCTTCGGGAAAGAAGGTCGTGTCGGGATCGCTGGCAAAGAGGTCGCCGCCGCGGCGCGGCGGAGCGAGCGCGGCATCGAGTCGTGTGCGTGCATCGCGCACCCGTCCCTCGCGCTGCACGATCGCCGCGACGGTCGAGTCGTCGAGCAACGAGGCGCCGGCCTCGAGCACGGTCAGGCGATCGAGCGAGGCAGCGAGCGCGCTCACGTCGCCTCGGCGGGCCGCCAGCCGCGCGTAGCCCTCCTCAAAGGCCGGCTGCATGGGCCAGAGTGCGCGTGCGCGCGCGAGCTCGTGCCAGGCCGAGTCGGCGAGGCCGGCGCGTTGGGCGACCGCGGCGCGTCGCCAGGCGTCGCGTCCCGCATTCGCGCTGTCGAGCAGCGTGGCCTGGGATTGGAGCGCCGATGCAACGACCGGCAGCAACGCGGCCACGAGCGCGATTCTGGATCGCATGAAATTGGACATGTTCGCTCGGGTTAAAGATGCGGCAGCGCGGCGAGTCACCTGTGCAAAGGTACCGGACGCGTGCTCGAAACCTTCGCACAGTTTTCAGGGTCGAACGGTCGGTGCTTGCCATGCGTTTGACCTGTGCGGCCTTGTGTCCGGCCCCGCCCGCCCCGAACTTCTCATGTCTGTCCAACTCCCCGCCCTGATACTGCATTCATGACGCGCGTTGCCTTTCGCGCCCTCGCGAGCATCGCGCTAGCGGCGAGCGCGGCCACGACCGTGACCGCCCAGGCCGCCCCGCGACCGGCCACCACGTCCCGAGCGGCCCAGGATCGCGCGCTGCGCGCCAAGGTGCGCGCGGACAGCGTGCTGCGACCGTACACCGTCGCCGACATCAGCTTCATGCAAGGCATGATCCACCATCACGCCCAGGCGATCCTCATCTCCAAGTGGGCACCGACGCACGGGGCGAGTGAATCGCTCATCGTGCTCTGCGGCCGGATCATCAACGCCCAGCGCGACGACATCCACCTGATGCAGGCGTGGCTCAAGGATCGCGGCAAGACGGTACCCGCGGCCGACACGCTCGGCACGCCGATGACGATGGCCGGCATGGACCACGGCGCGATGAATCACGCCACCATGATGCCCGGCATGCTGAGCGACGCGCAGCTCAAGCAGCTCGACGCGGCCCGCGGCACCGCGTTCGATCGCCTCTTCCTCTCGTTCATGATCCAGCACCACAACGGCGCGATCGTGATGGTGAAGGAGCTGTTCGCGACGAACGGCGCCGGACAGGACCAGACCGTGTTCAAGTTTGCCGCCGACGTGAACGTGGACCAGACCACGGAAGTCGAGCGCATGCGCAAGATGCTCGCCCCGCTGCTGTTCGAGTCGAAGGGTTCCTGAGGCTCGCGCGCACCGGCGCTCCGCTGTTCCCGACCCACGCCCCCAACCCCCCGGCCCCATGTCCGAATTCGTGTCCATCGTGCGTCACCGTCGCCCGCTGCGACCTGCCGTGCTTGCCCTCGCACTCGGCGTAGTCTTTGCGCCCGCTGCCCTGTCCGCGCAGACGATTCGCGCGACGTCGGTTGGCACGATGCCCCCGTCCCCCGATCCGCGCATCGGCCTCAAGGCCGGCCGCTGGGATGCTGGCGAGGCGATCTGGAACCTGAACCTCCTGTCGTCCACACGCCCCAGCGAGAGGTTCACCGACGGCGTGAACTCCGACATCGCCTTCAACGGCACCAAGGTGTTCCAGGGGTCGTTCAACGGCTGGCAGGTGTGGGACATTGCCAACCCGAAAGCGCCCGTGCTCGCGACCGCATACTACTGCCCCGGTTCGCAGTCGGATGTGTCGTCGTACAAGAACCTCGCCTTCGTATCCGGCGAGGGCAACGAAGGCCGCCTCGACTGCGCCAGCGGCGGCGTGAAGGGTGCGGTGAGTGCGGAACGCCTCAAGGGCCTCCGCATTTTCGACATCACGGACATCAAGAACCCGAAGCCGGTTGCCACCGTGCAGACCTGCCGCGGCTCGCACACGCACTCGCTGCTCGTTGATCCGAAGGATCCGGAGAACGTGTACGTGTACATCTCGGGGTCTGCGCCGGTACGTCCGGACGGCGAACTCCCGGGCTGCGTCGCGGCCGCGCCGTCGTCCGACCCGAACTCGGCGCTCTTCCGCATCGAAGTCATCAAGGTGCCGCTCGCGCACCCCGAGCAGGCCGCGATCGTGAGCAGCCCGCGCATCTTCAATGACCTGACCAAGCCGGCCTCGCACGGCCTCTCGGTGGCTGACAAGGAAGATGCCGACAAGATGCTCGCCGCCGCGAAGGCGCGCGGCGGGTTCTACGTGACCGTGAACGGCAACGTCCAGGTCCTGCCCGACCAGTTCGCCAAGACGATGCTCGACTCGGTCGTGAAGCAGCGCGGCGGATCAGGTCAGGCAACCGGCGCGGACAGCGCCGCGCTTCGCGGGGGACTGCAGGCCATGGTCGACCGCATGATGGGACAGCCCAACAGCGACTCGCGCGGCCCCCGCCCGGGTCCGACCCAGTGCCACGACATCACGCTCTACCCGGGCATCGGCTACGCCGGCGGTGCCTGCGAAGGCTATGGCCTGCTGCTCGACATCAAGAACCCGACGGCACCGGTGCGCATCGCCGCCGTCGCCGACTCGAACTTCTCGTACTGGCATTCGGCCACGTTCAACAATGACGGCAGCAAGGTCATCTTCACCGACGAGTGGGGCGGTGGGATGGGACCGAAGTGCCGCGCCTCCGATCCGAAGGAGTGGGGGGCCGACGCCATCTTCACCCTGAAGGACGGGAAGATGACGTTCCAGAGCTACTACAAGCTCCCGGCGGCGCAGACGTCGACGGAGAACTGCGTGGCGCACAACGGCTCGCTCATTCCGGTGCCGGGGCGCGACATCATGGTTCAGGCCTGGTATCAGGGCGGCATCTCGGTGTTCGAGTTCACCGACCCGAAAAACGCGCACGAGATCGCTTTCCACGACCGTGGCCCGCAGGACGCCGAGCACCTCGCGCTCTCCGGCTCGTGGTCGGTGTACTGGTACAACGGCAACATCATCAGCTCCGAGATCGGCCGCGGGCTCGACATCTTCGAGCTGACGCCGAGCGCACTGCTGACCCAGAACGAGATTGATGCCGCCAAGACGGTGAAGTACGAGTATCTCAACGCGCAGGGACAGCCGACGATGACGTGGGCACCGAGCTTCGCGCTCGTGAAGGCATACACGGACCAGGTGGAGCGCTCGTCGGGGCTCCCGACGGGGCGGATTGCGGCGGTGCGTGCCGCCATCGCGAGCGCCGAGAAGATGAGCGGCGCGGTGCGTTCGAAGGCGCTGCACGCGCTCGGTGGCTCGCTCGACAAGGACGCGCCGAGCGCGAGTGACAGCGACCGGGTGAAGGTGTTGGCGAGCGCGGTTCACACCTTGGCCAGCGCGAAGTAGTCATCGCACGACGCACCAGTTACGACACGGGCCCCGCAGCAATGTGGGGCCCGTGTTGCGTTCGGCGTGCCGTGTGGGAGCGTGGTCAGGGCGGCAGCAGCGCGAGTGAGCGGCACATGGCCGTCGCCATGGCCACGTCTTGCGGCGGAATGCCGGTGAGGTCCACGATCGAAATGTCCGCGTCGCCGAGGATGAGGCGTGCGGGCT
>JAYTVE010000159.1:0-6733 GCA_043744185.1 Gemmatimonadota bacterium
GCCGGACTCGCGGTTGTGGTCGGCCGTCCGGACGCACCGCTCGCCGCCAGCGAGGCGAGTTGGCGCACCGCGCGCCTCACCTTTTTGCGCGATGTGGCAGCCACGCGCCGCGCGACACTCGTGACTGCCCACACGCGCGACGATCAGCGCGAGACCGTGGCCTTTCGCGTCCTGCGACTGGCCGGCGCACGCGGTCTCGCTGGCCTTGCCGCCGCCGGGTCATCGATTCGCCCGCTCCTCGGCGTGTCGCGCCAGGCACTCGCAACGTGGGCGTCCGCGCACGGCGTCACGTGGATCGATGATCCCACAAACGCGGACCTGCGCCACGCGCGCAATCGGCTCCGGCTCCAGCTCCTCCCGGCGCTCGAAGTCGCCCACCCGGGGTTCGGCGCGTGGCTCGACGACTTGGGTGATCGTGCAGCGGCGTGGCGCGAGGGCGTCGACCAACTCGCGGCGGAACTCGATACCGGATATGACAGCGAAAAAGAAGGGTGGAATCCGCCTGACAGTGGAGCCTTGGGCACCGCCATCCCCCGAACGGGCGTGATTGCCGCCCACGCGCTCAAAGGCTACACTCCCAATGAGTTGGCGGTGCTCTGGCCAGCCCTCCTCGCGCGACGTGGCGTGACGGTAGACTGGCGGGGAACCCAGCGGCTCTCCGGGTTTAGCACAATGAGGGCCGTCGGGTCGCGAATTCCACTCTCTGGCAATCAGGAAGTGGCGCGCGTGCGCGACGGCTTCATCGTCCGCAGCACCGTCGTGAACGACGACGGCCGGGAACGCGCGTTGGTCCCGGGCGTTCGGTTGGGCAGGTGGCGATTCGAATCCGGCGGTGCCGGGTCAGAACCGTGGCGGGTGCGTTTGCCTGCCGACCGGGTGGTGACGGTCCGAGCCTGGCAAAACGGGGATCGGTTGCACCAGCGCGGGATTCCCCCGCGGCGTGTGGCCCGATTTCTGGCAGAAGCGCAGATCGCGGGTCCCGACCGGGCCGGGTGGCCGGTGGTGCTTGTGGATGGCGTGATCGTCTGGATTCCTGGAGTGCGCTGCGGCAACGCGGCGAGGCCGGATGAGCCGGCCATGGAGTGGTGGAGTGAGCGTACAGTCGGCTGATCCGCGCCTCCTCGGGCGCCAACTCAAGCGGGTGGCGTTCGACGCGGAGACCATCGCGGCGCGCGTGGCCGAGCTTGGCCGCGAGATCACGGCTGTCTATCCCGACGGCGAGCTGCTCGTGCTCGGACTGCTCAAGGGCTCCTTCATCTTCCTCAGCGACCTCGTCCGCCAGATCGAGCGTCCGTTGCAAGTCGACTTCCTCGTGGCATCCAGCTACGGCGACGCGACCGAGTCGAGCGGCATCGTCAAGCTGCTCTACGATCCCAACACCTCATTCGAGGGCAAGCATGTCCTGCTCGTCGAGGACATCGTCGATTCCGGTCGCACGCTGTCCCACCTGATGGACCTCGTCGGTGCGCGCAAGCCGCGCTCCCTCGAAATCTGCGCACTGCTTCACAAGCACCTCGCCGTACACCTGCGCTACGGTGTGAAGTTCATCGGCTTCGACGCTCCGGACGAATTCCTCGTCGGGTATGGCCTCGATCACGCCGAGAACTTCCGGCACATTCCGTACGTCGCCAGCCTGGAGTAACATCTCGCTCATGAGCGATTCCATGCCACCGAACAAGCCAAACAACAACAAGAAGACCAACTGGGGCCGGCTCTCGAAGACGCTGGCCTTCTGGGTGCTTCTCATCGTCATTCCCGTCGCGTTCATCCAGTTCTCGAGCGCGCGCGGCGATCAGGCGCCCACCATCAGCTACTCGCAGTACGACCGCGAGTTGCAGAAGGGGAACGTCTCGAAGGTCACGATCGTCGCCGGCACCGAAGTCGCCGGCGAATTCGCGAACAAGGTCCAGATCAACGGACGCGAAGCCAAGCGCTTTGCCATGCAGCTCCCCGTGTCCAACTCGGACGAGGAGCTCAAGCGCCTGCGCGAAAAGGGGGTCGAAATCGACGCCAAGCGTGCCAGCACGGGGCTCTCGACGATCCTCATCAATGTGCTGCCGTGGATCGTCATCATCGGCGCTTGGCTCTTCCTGCTGCGCAACATGCAGGCGAGCGGCAACAAGGCGTTCTCCTTCGGCAAGTCGAAGGCCAAGCTCCTCTCGGGTGACACGCCCAAGGTGACCTTTGCCGACGTTGCGGGTTGCGACGAAGCCAAGGTCGAGCTGCAGGAGATCATCGAGTTCCTCAAGGACCCGGCGAAGTTCACGCGACTGGGTGGTCGCCTGCCCAAGGGGGCGCTGCTCGTCGGCCCGCCGGGCACGGGCAAGACGCTCCTCGCCAAGGCCGTGGCCGGTGAAGCCAACCGTCCGTTCTTCAGCATGTCGGGCTCCGACTTCGTCGAGATGTTCGTCGGCGTCGGCGCGAGCCGCGTGCGTGACCTCTTCGAGCAGGGCAAGGCGCACGCGCCCTGCATCATCTTCATCGACGAAATCGACGCTGTCGGTCGCCATCGCGGCGCCGGCCTGGGCGGCGGACACGACGAGCGCGAACAGACGCTCAACCAGCTGCTCGTCGAAATGGACGGCTTCGAGTCGAACGACGGCGTCATCCTCATCGCCGCGACCAACCGGCCCGACGTGCTCGACCCGGCGCTCCTGCGCCCGGGCCGCTTCGACCGCCAGATCGTGGTGGACGCCCCGGACCTCCGCGGTCGCGAAGGCATCCTCAAGGTCCACCTGCGCAACAAGCCGATTGCCGACGACGTGGAAATCACGACCCTCGCGCGCGGCACGCCGGGCATGGCGGGCGCCGACCTCGCCAACATGGTCAACGAAGGCGCGCTGCTCGCCGCTCGCCGCGGTCATGACAAGATCTTCATGGCCGACCTCGAAGAAGCCAAGGACAAGGTCATGCTGGGCGCCGAGCGCAAGTCGCTCGTGATGCGGGACGAGGAGCGCCGCCTCACGGCGTATCACGAAGCGGGGCACGCGGTGTGCGCCACCGTCGTGAAGGGCAACGATCCGCTGCACAAGGTCACCATCGTGCCACGCGGTCGCGCCCTCGGCATCGCCTTCACGCTGCCGGAAGACGATCGCGTGAGCGTGACCCGCGAGCAGATCGAGGCACGTCTCGTGATGGCCTACGGCGGTCGCGTAGCCGAGGAGCTCATCTTCGGGCATGAGCGCGTCACCACCGGCGCGTCGAGCGACATCCAGCAGGCCACCGGAATTGCCCGTCGCTACGTGACACAGTGGGGCCTCTCCGACTCGATCGGTCCGATCCTCGTGGGCGACAACGAACAGGAACTCTTCCTCGGCCGCGAGATCCAGAGCCGCCGCGAAGTGTCCGAGCAGACCGCGCAACTCGTGGACGCGGAAGTGAAGCGCGTGATCAATCACGCTTACACCCGCGCCCAGCAGGTGCTCAAGGAGAACATCGACCTGCTGCACGCCGTAGCGGCCGGGCTCCTCGAGCGTGAGACGCTGACGCGCGACGACGTCACGCTGCTGCGGAAGGGCGAACCCCTTCCGCCGCGCGCGCCGCTCAACCCGCCGTCGGCCGCCCCATCGCTTGCACCACCGGCCATTGTCGAGCCGCGTCGCACCAACCCGCCGCTCCTGGGCGGGCCGGAAGTCGCGCCGGCGTAACGTCGTCCTGGGCGCAACAAAGGACCTGCCTCTCGCGAGAGAGGCAGGTCCTTTGCTTTGCTTTGGACGACGGCAGCCTAGAAGGCGACCACCGCTTCGAGCATGAGCCCCTTGAACACGCCGCCGTAGCGGATGTTGTTCGCCGGGTAGTTCGCGTAGGTCGAGTGCACGTACTCGAGCTTGACCAGCAGGCTCGGCGTCAGGAACATGCCGCCGCCGACTTCGCGACGGAGCGCCGTCACCGCGTAGCCACCGGCCAGCGTGCCGTCCACCTTGTTCCACCGGCCGCCGACGAAGGCGCGCTCGTTCGGAAGGAAGCGATAGACGAAGTCCAGCGCCATCTGCTCCGACGTGCGATCCACCGTCTCGCTCGCGCCACGGCCTCGGGCGATCTCGTAGTCGCCGAAGAGCTCGAAGCCCATGTACTTCACGAACGGATTGATTTCGGTGGCGTCGATGCGGTCCTTGATGCCCGGGTCGAAGTTGCCCGAGAAGGCGTTCGCGGTGAGCGTCGCGGCCGTGTTTTCGAGCACGTAGCCGTAGCGCGAGCCGGCGCGGTCGCCGCCGTAGAGCGTGTTGTTGGCCGCGGAGGCCTGCGTGAACTTCGAGCCGGAGAGACGGACGCGCAGGTCCTTGGTGAACTGCTTGTCGTAACCGGCCTTGTAGTAGTAGGCGTAGTCGCGCGAATTCGGACTGGTCACGGTCGAATTGAGTTCGCCCGAGCTGATGCCGAACATCGCGAACATGCCGGATGGGTCGCGGTAGTAGGTCTCGACGCCAACCTGGGTCGAGAAGGCATCCATCAGCAGGTTGCCCACGAACGGGTTGAACTGCGCGCCGGCGTTGTCGCTGCGGCGGAAGTGCTGGTCGCCGTAGTTGATTTCCATGTGACCGACCTTGAGCGTCACGCGCTCGAAGATCTTGTCGAGGAGCTCATTCTTGATCGGCGACTGGTCGATCTGGATGTAGCCGTCCTTGACCCACGTCTCGTTGTGATGCTTCGAGGAGAGGTACAGCGTGGTCTGCATGCGAATGCCGCGGGCCAGCTGGAAGTCGAAGTACAGGTTGGCGCTGGCAATGTTGAACCCCGGGCCGATCTGGATCAGTTGGCAGGGCGACACGCCCGCCACCTTGGCGCACCCACCGGTGGCCGGGAAGGCGCCGGTCTCGGAGTAGCCGTTGTAGTGCGCCAACGACTGGAACTGCTGGGCGAAGGCGACGCCGATCTGCCAGTCGAAGCCCTTGTAGGCCACGCCGGAGTCCTTGGGCGCTTCGAACACGTTCATGCCACGCTGGTCGCGCTGGCGGAAATACTGGACCTTCTGTTGAGGCTGGGTCGAATTCCAGTCGTCGGTGGTCTGCTGTGCGCCGGCCAAGCTGCTTGACGCAGCGAGCAAGGCGACGGCGGTCAGATGACGAAGGGTGATCATAAAACGGTTCTCCGGTTTGAGCGCGAGTGGGTGGAGGTCGAAACAGCGCCTACGGGTTGAGAAGCAGGTCGAACTTCACGGTCACGTCTTTGCCCACACGCATGGTGCCGAGCATCAGGGTGGGGGGCTTCAGGTCGTACGTCTTCATGTCGAGCACGGTGCTGCCGGTGACGTGCAGCTTGCCGTTGCCGCCATCGCTCACCGCCAGCGGGAAGGTCAGCGTCTTCTCGATGCCGCCGAGCATGAGCGTGCCGGTCAGCGTCGCCTCGACGCCGATCGGGTCCTTCTTGAGGTCGTACGAGCCGAGCTTGAACGTGATGGCGGGAAACTCGGTGAGTTTGAGGGCCTTCCGCATGTGTTCGTTCATCGTGTTGTTGTCGTTGCAGTTCATCTTCTGCACCGGCACGGTGAGCGTCACCGCGGTGATCCCCTTCTCGCCTTCGAGCACCTCGTGCACCGCCTTCTCGTTGCCGGCGATGTTCGACTCGAGCACCGGCGCCTGGCACTTCCAGTCGCGAACAGTGGACGTGCCTTCGACCCAGAGCTTGCTCTCCGGCGCCATCGTGATCGGCGCGCCGAGCGGCGTCGCAGCCAGACCGAGGGCGGCCAGCAGGGCCAGCGCGCGGTTTCGTGGAAGAGTCATTTGGTGCCCCTCGGGTTAGGTGCCGTCACGCGTTCTGCGTGTCAGGCATCTCTAACGTGGCCCCCGTCCGAGTCAGCGGGCGTCGGGAGTGGTAGGGAACTTTTGTGCGGGGTGCTGCGCCACCGTGTCAGCACTTTCCTTACGCGAGGCGCAAACACTTGCAGGAGGACCGGTTCGGGCCGTCAGCTCGAGTACCGTGGAGCCGGCTTCCCGCATGTCGGTCTCGATACGCACGGGGGTGCGCTGCGCGTCGTCGGTCACGTTCAGGACCATGCGACCGAGGCCGCGAAAATGCGCAGGGTCGCGCACCTTCAGTTCCACCTTCCACGTCTCGAACGTGCCCGCGTCAGTCTTCACCCGCTCGCGGCCCACAACCCGCACCAGCGTCGGGCTCCGCGCCGGGTCATAGTGGCGGGAGAAGTTCCATGAGGAGTCCGCCGCGAGCGGAAGCGTGCGCACGAAAAAGAGGAAGCTCAGCTCATCGAGCGGCAGGTCACTCGGCGAGTAGCCGATGGCGCCCTTGGCGGCGGTCCAACGCTTCTCGCGCGGGTACACCTCCACCGAATCATCGACGTTGGTGAGCGGCGAGCGCTCATGCTTGGTGAAGCGCAGCGTAGCCAGCTGCGCCGGCGTTACCCAGCTCGCGCTGCGCTGCGTGGCGCGGATGGGCCCGGCGCCCGCGTCCACTCCGAACCGGAGCAGGAGCGTCGCCTCCCCCCGGACGCTGTCGCCTGCGGCGACCGTCATCTCGCCTTTGCCAACCCGGATTCCGAAACCGATCCGAATGACGTACGACAGCGACTCGCCGGCGCCGAATGGCAAGCACTCCTGCGCACGTGCGGGCGGGGCAGCCATCGCCGCCACGCCCGCCACCAGGAGTGCACACGTATGCCATCCGCCCAACCAACCTCTTGAGCTGCCGTCCCGGGGGAGACAGGCCATGCGGGTCGTCTATGCCTCGAGGAGCCCGAGGCGCATGGCAAACTTCACGTACTCCGGGCGATGGGACAGGC
>JAYTVE010000160.1:0-6728 GCA_043744185.1 Gemmatimonadota bacterium
AAGCTTCCCATCGCGAGCTGTCGTGCGCCGTCGGCGGCCTGGCGCGACCACTCCAGCTGGCGCAGCTCCTCGCGCCCCTGCTTCGCGGAGGACATCGCAAGCTCGAGCGACGGCATGTCGCCGATGCCGAGCGCGCTGTCGGCGATGACGGCCACCGCTGCCTCGAGCGGGCGGTCGAGAACGAAGTTGAGCGACCGCCGTGAGGATTCGACGTCCTCCTCGGCCGCCGCGCGGCGCTGCTCGACGTCGCTCCGTTCCGAACGCGCGCGGAAGACGGCGTCGGCGGCGAGCTTCCCCTGCGCGGCAAGCGCCTCGGTCACGCGCACCTGCTCCGTGACGACGACGAGCGCGGCCTCCCAGATTTCGAGTGCCCTGCGCGTGGTCGCGAGCTGCAAATAGCCGATGCGGAGCTTCATCGCCGTTTCTCGCGCCGAAGCATCCCGCTGCGCCCCCTGAGCGTCACGGAGGCGCGAAGCGATCCGGTGCGCGCTCACCACAGCCGGCTGGAAAATCGGCTGCGCGATGCGCATCGACGTTTCCTGCGTGAGCGGGAGGCGAACGTCGACGTTGGTCGGAAAGGCGTTTGAACCCGTGAGCTGGTTGAGCGCGCTGTAGGCGGGGTTGATGAGCGAGCCAATGTTCAGCACGTTTCCCGCGACTTGGGTGTATCGTGCGTTGAGAGTCGCCGTCGGCAGGTAGCGTCCGCGCGCCTCATCGACGGCCGCCTCGCTTCGGTCGAACGCGAGGCGCTCCTGTCGGAGGCCGAGGTTCTGCTTCAGTCCGGCCGCAACGAGTTCGTCGAGGGTGGACTGGGCAGCGAGGGGGCGACTGGCCATGAACAGGGCGGTCGCGCCGTAGGTGAGTAGGGGAAAGCGGGTCAGCAGGGTCATGAGATTGCGTTTCTAGAGGGTTTGCTCTAGTTACGCCTAACACTAGACGTTTTGCTCTAGTTGTCAAGACTAGTTTTTGTATCTATTATACACACCTGCCCATGACCGACTCCACTTCCTCCATCGACCTCGCAGAGCTCCCTGAAGAGGGTGCCGCGACCAAGTCCCCGCGGCTGCCTCAGCAGCATCGGGGGCAGAAGCGCGTGGAGCAGATCCTCGATGCCGCCGAAGCGCTCATTGCGGAACTCGGGCTAGAAGGGGTCACGACCAACTCGATTGCCGAGCGCGCGGGCTCGTCCATGGGCTCGTTGTACCACTTCTTCCCCGGCGGGAAGGACGCCGTCATCGAGGCGCTCGGGCGGCGCTACATGGAGCACATGCGCGCTCTCAATGCAAAGGCGATGGACGTCAGCCTGGCACGGGTGCCGCTGCGCGACTTGTTTCGCGGGATCGTGATGGGGATGGCCGACTTCATTGCGGCCACCCCGGCCTTCCCGGCCGTGCATGACACGATGATCCACGTGCATTGCCTGCCCCACGGCAAGCTCGCGGAGTACGAGGATGCCATCCTCAACCAGGTTCGCAGCTACATCATCGCGCGCCTGCCACGCTTGCCGAAGGCGCGACTCGAGACGATCACGCGCGTCTCGTTCCAGACCGTGAGTGGCAGCGTGGACCTCTCGATGCGCCTCGGTGGCGCCGAGCGCCAAGAGGTGCTGGACGAGATCCAGGACGTGATGGTGCGCTACATGGAGCCGCTCGAGCGCCAGTTCGGTCCGGACGCTCCGTAGGTCGGCAGGGCGTCGCGGGCGGTATCTTTTCCGCCCCATGCCTCGCGAACGCAAGCCCGACGAGAAGCGCCTCATTGCCCGCGTAGCTCCGGAGCGGAGACGCGAGTTCTCCCGTCGGCTCCGCTCCTGGTTTTCGCGTGCGCGCCGCGACCTGCCATGGCGCCACACCC
Organism: Gemmatimonadota bacterium; assembly: GCA_043744185.1. Lineage (GTDB taxonomy): Bacteria > Gemmatimonadota > Gemmatimonadetes > Gemmatimonadales > Gemmatimonadaceae > JACPPC01. Next base: position 1,852 of record JAYTVE010000160.1, read on the forward strand.
GCGACCCGTACCGGGTGCTCGTCTCCGAGCTGATGCTTCAGCAGACGCAGGTGGACCGCGTCATTGGCTTCTACGAGCGCTTCGTGGCGCGTTTTCCCTCGCTCGAGGCGGTGGCCGAGGCGCCGTCCGGTCACGTCATGGAAGCATGGGCCGGCCTCGGCTACTACGCCCGGGCACGGAACCTCCAGTCGCTCGCCTCGCAGTTGGTGGCGGAGGGATCTCCGGCGCGACTCCCAGAGGAGCCAGAAGCGTTGCGCGCCCTGCCGGGCATCGGACCCTACACCGCTGGGGCGGTGGCGAGCTTCGCGTTCGAGAAGCGCGCGGCGCTCATCGACACGAACGTGGAGCGGGTGCTGCGACGGGTCTTCTCACCGGGGCTGGCCCCCAAGGCGCCGCGCACCCATCGGCTGCTCTGGGCGCTGGCGGAGGAGCTCCTGCCTCGCACCGGGAAAGCGACCTGGACCCACAATCAGGCGCTCATGGAGCTCGGCGCCCTGGTCTGCACGGCCCGGGTCGCGCATTGCGGGCGCTGTCCCGTGAAAAGCGGCTGTGCGACGGGCCGGAACGCTCGAGCCGCTAAGGAGCCGATAAGTGCAACGCGGGGCGGCCGAGCGACGTAAGATTTTCAGACCGCGCGGGCTCCCCGCGGGCGCGTCTTTCCTCGTACCTCAAGTACCTCGCGTGTCGCGTTCCATCCGCTATCCATTCCTCGCTGCCCTGTTGCTGGTGGGCGCGTGCCAGGAAGAGAAGAAGCAGGTTCGCCCGAAGGTCCCGGTCACGGTCGCGAAGGCCGAGTCGCGGCCCGCTCCGTACACGCTCGTGGCCAACGGCGTGGTCGAGCCGATGCAGTCGGTCGGGATCAACTCTCAGGTTTCGGGCGTGCTCACGCGCGTCAACTTCCGCGAAGGCGACGAGGTCACGGCCGGTCAGGTCCTGTTCCAGATTGACCCGCGCCCGTTCCGTGCAGCGCTGGATGCGGCGGAAGCGACGCTGGCCAAGGATCAGGCACAGTTGGAGAACGCGAAGCGGCAGGCCGAGCGCTACGCGTTGCTGGTCAAGGATCGCTCGGTCACGCAGGCGGACGCCGACCAGTTTGCGGCGAACGCGAATGCGCTGGCCGCGACGGTGCTGGCCGACAAGGCGCAGATCGAGGTGGCACAGCTCAACCTCGACTACGCGACGATCCGGTCGCCCATCACCGGGCGCACCGGTTCGCTCCTCGTCAAGCAGGGGAACCTCGTGCGTGCGCTCGGCACCGCGCCGCTCGTGATGATCAACCAGTTGCGCCCGATCGCCGTGCGCTTCCCGGTGCCGGAGCGCGAGTTTCCCGAGATCCTGCGCCGGTCGAAGGGCAAGGAGCTCACGGTGCGCGCGCAGTCGAAGGACGGGCGCGGCGCGCCGCTCGAGGGCAAGCTCGCGTTCGTCGACAACGCGGTGGACACGCTCACGGGTTCGGTGGTGCTCAAGGCGCACTTCACGAACGTCGAAGGCCAGTTGTGGCCAGGGCAGTTCGTGACGGTCTCGCTCGAGCTCTACGTGGACGAGAACGCGACGGTGGTACCGGCCGAGGCCGTGCAGACGGGCCAGGTGGGCACGTACGTCTTCATGCTCAATGACGGCAAGGCGCAAATCCGGTCGGTGACGGTGGGGCGCACGACCACGAGCGGCGTGATCATCTCGAAGGGGCTGGAGCCCGGCGAGGAGATCGTGATCGATGGCCAGTCGCGCCTCACGCCGGGGGCGCTGGCCGAAGTGCGAAAGGGGGTGGCGGCGGGGAGCCTCGCAGCACCCGGCAGTGCCGATGACCCGAAGGCCCGTGGCGGCGAGTTGCGCGATCCCAAGGTGCCGGACAGCGCGCGGGTGATGGCGCCCAAGCCGCCCACCGGGACGAAGGCCGGCCCGTGAACATCTCCGAGATCTTCATCAAGCGGCCGGTCATGACCACCCTGGTCATGACCGGCATCGTGGTGTTCGGCGCAGCGGCGTACGAACGGCTCGCCGTGAACGACCTGCCGACGATCGACTTCCCGACGATCTCGGTGAGCGCGAACCTGCCCGGGGCGAGCCCCGAGACGATGGCGGCCGCCGTGGCGACGCCGCTCGAGAAGCAGTTTTCGACGATCGCCGGCATCGACAACATGTCGAGCTCGAGCGGCCTGGGCTCGACGAGCATCACGCTGCAGTTCTCGCTCGATCGCGACATCGACGGCGCGGCGCAGGACGTGCAGGCCGCGATCGCGCAGACGCAGCGGCAACTGCCGCAGGACATCCTGCCACCGTCGTACAGCAAGTCGAACCCGGCCGACCAGCCGATCCTGTACTACACGCTCACGTCGAAGGTGCTGCCGCTTTCGCAGCTCGACGAGCTGGCGCAGACCAACCTCGCCCAGCGCATCTCGACGGTGTCGGGGGTGGCGCAGGTGAGCGTGTATGGCTCGCAGAAATACGCGGTGCGCATCCAGCTCGACCCGCGCGAACTGGCGCGGCGCGGCATCGGCATCGACGAAGTTGCGAGCGCGATCGGCCGCGAGAACGTGAACCTGCCCTCAGGGGTGCTCTGGGGCCCCAACCGGGCCTACACGGTGCAGACGGACGGCCAGCTCAAGAACGCGACGGCGTTCGGCAACCTCGCGGTGGCCTACCGCAACGGCGCTCCGGTGCGGCTCTCCGATCTCGGGCGCGTCATCGACTCGGTCCAGAACATCCGCGCCGCCTCGTGGTTCAACGGCGTGCGCTCGATCACGCTCGCGGTGCAGCGCCAGCCGGGGTCGAACACGGTGAAGGTGGCCGACGACGTGAAGGCGATGGTGGAAGCGCTCCGCAGGGACCTGCCGGGCTCGGTGGAACTCAACATCCACATCGACCGGTCGGAGTCCATCCGCGAGTCGGTGCACGACGTGAAGTTCACGCTCGTGCTCACGATCGTGCTGGTCGTGCTCGTGATCTTCGTCTTCCTGCGCAACGTGCCGGCGACGATCATCCCGAGCCTCGCGCTGCCGATTTCGCTGGTCGGCACGTTCTGCGTCATGTACCTGCTCGACTACTCGCTCGACAACCTGTCGCTGATGGCGCTCACGCTCGCCGTCGGCTTCGTGGTGGACGACGCGATCGTGGTGCTCGAGAACATCGTGCGCCATCTCGAGATGGGAAAGACGCCGATGCAGGCGTCGCTCGACGGCTCGCGCGAGATCGGGTTCACGGTCATGTCCATGACCATCTCGCTCGCGGCGGTGTTCATTCCGCTGCTGGTCATGGGTGGCATTCTCGGACGGCTCTTCCGCGAGTTCGCGGTCACGATCGCGGTGTCCATCCTCGTGTCGGGGTTCGTCTCGCTGACGCTCACGCCGATGCTCTGCCGCCTCTTCCTCAAGGCGCACAAGGACGAGGCCCACGGCGCGGTGTTCAACGCCACCGAGCGCGCGTGGGACGCGATCCTCGGCTTCTATCGCCGCACGCTGTACTGGGTCATGGGGCACCGCCGCACCACCATGGCGTTCTCGGCGCTGACGCTGGCGGCCACCGTCTGGCTGTTCGGCTACATCCCCAAGGGGTTCATCCCCTCGCAGGACATGGGCTTCATCTGGGCCACCACGGAGGCGCAGGAAGGCACGAGCTTCACGGCGATGCTGGAGAAGCAGAAGCAGGTGGCGGCGATCGCGGGCAAGAGCCCATACATCGCGCGCATGATCTCGTCCGTTGGCGACGGCGGTCGCGGCGGCAACACGGCCAACCAGGGCCGCCTCATGATCCAGCTCACCCCGGCCGCGGGTCGGCCCGACGTGAACGCGGTGATCGCGCAGCTGAGCAAGGACATCGGCGGCGTGCCCGGCATGACGGTGTACTTCCGCAACCCGCCGCCGATCGCCATCGGCGGCCGCCAGTCGAAGGCGCAGTACCAGTTCACCCTGCTCGCCGTGGACATCCCGACGCTGTACGAGTCGGCGCGCCAGCTGCAGGGCAAGATGCGCGATATGAAGGAGCTCAAGGACGTCACGAGCGACCTCATGGTCGGGAACCCGCAGGTGAGCGTGGCCATCGACCGCGAGCGCGCGGCGTCATTGGGCGTGAGCGCGCAGCAGATCGAGAGCGCGCTCTACAACGCCTACGGCTCGCGCCAGGTCTCGACGATTTTCACCAGCACCAACCAGTACTGGGTGGTGATGGAGCTCCTGCCCGAGTACCAGCTCGACGCCGACGCGCTCGCCATGCTCTATGTGCGCGCCTCCGACGGCAAGCTGATCCCGCTCGGCTCGGTGGCGAGCTTCACCAAGGGGATCGGGCCGCTGACCGTCAACCACTCCGGGCAGCTGCCGTCGGTCACGCTCTCGTTCAACGTGCAGCAGGGCGTCTCGCTCGGCACGGCCACCGACAAGATCGAGCAGGTGGCCCGGCAGCTGGTTCCGGCCACCGTGCAGACGATGTTCGCCGGCGACACGCAGGCCTTCCAGGACACGCAGCGCGGCCTGATCCTGCTCTTCATCCTGGCGATCTTCGTGATCTACATGGTGCTGGGCATCCTGTACGAGAGCTTCATCCACCCCATCACGATCCTCTCGGGGCTGCCGTTCGCGGCGTTCGGCGCGCTCGTCACGCTGCTGATCTTCAAGACCGACCTCAACCTCTACGCGTTCGTCGGCATCGTGATGCTGATCGGGCTGGTCAAGAAGAACGCCATCATGATGATCGACTTCGCGCTCGAGGCGGAACGCAGCCGCGGCATGAAACCGCGCGACGCGATCGTGGAGGCGTGCCTCGTGCGCTTCCGGCCGATCATGATGACGACGATGTCGGCACTTATGGGAACCCTTCCCATCGCCCTTGGAGCCGGGGCGGGGGCTGAGTCCCGCCGCCCCCTGGGTGTGGCGGTGGTGGGGGGA
>JAYTVE010000161.1:0-2087 GCA_043744185.1 Gemmatimonadota bacterium
TCGGCTTTTCCGCACGCTCCGACCTGCTCCCGGGCTTCGACTTGGGCATGGACTGGTCGCTCTTTCAGGGGAGCGTGCTCAGCGACACCGCCGTGTTCAAGCCCTACACCACGAGTATCCGCGCGTCGCTCTCGCTCGACCGATCGTCACCGCTGGTGCAGCTGGCGCGCCGCATGATCGGCATGCGCGAAGCACCTCAGTCGGGCACGGGCACCGGCACGGGACAGCAGAACAGCGTCGGCGGCGGCACGCCGGGGATGACGCCGTCCCTCTCGGGCGGTTCGATCATCGGCAGCGCGGTGCGCCCTCAGACCTACGAGATCCCGAGCGGGCAGGGCTGGCGACTCAACCTCACATTCAGCTCGACGCGCACGCGCCCGCCCGTGGGTGGCAACGTGATCACCGTCGACCCGCTGCTCGCCTGTGAGCCGTACCGGAACCTCAGCGCGCAGCTCTACGACCAGTGCCGCCTGAACCCGCAGAACCTTCCGCCTACCAACCCGGTGCAGGGGACGTCACTCGGCGGACCGGTGTTCGTCACGCCGCCGGTCACCAACCTGCAGTTCCAGTACTCGTTCAACCTGACGCCCAAGTGGGCCGCCATGTGGTCGTCGAGCTACGATGCCGAGAAGCAGCTGTTTGCGGCACAGGTGGTGTCGCTGCAGCGCGACATGCACGACTGGCGCGCCACGTTCTCGTTCACGCAGGCGCCCAACGGCAACGCCAGCTTCAGCTTCTTCATCGCGCTCAAGGCCGAGCCGGAAATCAAGTTCAACTATGATCGCAACACCCTGACATCGCCGACGGTGCGATGACCGGCGCGCTTGTGCGGACGACGGCCCGCGGGCGAGTTTTCCCTTCATGACAAGCTCCATTCGCCTCGACGGCCACGCCCTGACCATCGAGGCCGTGCGCCAGGTGGCCGACTTTCGTGCGCCGGTGACGTTGGGCGCTGATGCGCGCGATCAGATGGGCCGCTCGCGCGCGATTGTCGACGGCATCGTGGCGCGCAACGACGCGGTGTACGGGGTCACGACCGGCTTCGGCAAGCTCTCGGACGTGGCCATCCCGCCGGACCGTCTGGCCGAGCTGCAAATCAACCTCGTGCGAAGCCATGCGGCGGGCGTCGGGCCGCTGCTGCCGGCGCGCGAGGTGCGGGCGATGATGCTGCTGCGCGCGAACGTCCTCGCGAAGGGTTTCAGCGGAGCGCGCGCGGCGCTGGTGGAACTGCTCGCGGCGATGCTCAACGCGGGCATCCACCCCGAAGTCCCCGAGCAGGGCAGCGTTGGAGCGAGTGGCGATCTCGCTCCGCTCGCGCATCTAGCGCTCGCGCTCGTCGGCGAGGGCCAGGTCGAGATGGGGGGCGTGATGCGGCCGGCGGGCGAGGCCCTCGCTTCTGCCGGCCTCTCGCCGGTGACGCTCGGCCCCAAGGAAGGGATCTCGCTCATCAACGGCACGCAGGCGCACACGGGCATTGCGGCGCTCGCGTGGCACGATGCGATGACGTTGTGGCAGACTGCACACGTGGCGGGCGCCGCGTCGCTCGAAGGACTGCTCGGCACGCCGGTTGCGTTCGATGCGCGCATTCACGCGGCGCGTGGACAGGTCGGGCAGAGCGAGTCGGCGGCGCTTCTGCGCGGCCTGTTGGCGGACAGTGCCATTCGCGAGTCGCACCGTCTTGACGACCGGCGCGTGCAGGATGCCTACGCATTGCGCTGCATGCCGCAGGTGCACGGCCCCGTACTCGACGCGCTGCGCTTCACGGGTGACATCATCGGGCGCGAGCTGAACGCGGGCACCGACAACCCGCTCGTGTTCGACGACGGCACCATGCTCTCGGGTGGAAACTTCCACGGCCAGCCGGTGGCCATGGCGCTCGATCTGCTCGCGATCGTGATGACCAACCTTGCCACGATCAGCGAGCGGCGCATCGACCGGCTCGTGCATCCGGACCTGAACGAGGGGCTGCCTCCGTTCCTCGCGTCCGACGCGGGCGTGCGCTCCGGCCTGATGATGGCGCAGGTGACCGCCGCTGCGCTCGCGAGCGAATGCAAGGTGCTCTCGCATCCCGCGAGCGTGGACACGAT
>JAYTVE010000162.1:0-6710 GCA_043744185.1 Gemmatimonadota bacterium
TTCTGGATGTCGCCCCAGTCGAACTCGACGTCGAGCCCCGCCCACGCGAGCAGGTGCGTGCAACCGATGACGAAGGCCCAGACGCCGAAGATGCGGCGATACTTCTGCAGCCAGTTCCAGCCGGTGAGCTGGCGGATGGGCGTCACGAAGAGAGTGAACATGAGCATCCGCAGCGTCCATTCGCCGAGGATGTGTTCGCCTTCCTTGATCGGGTTGGAGCCGAGGTAGCGCGTGCCGTTGAGGAGGTCCGACGCGAGCGCGGCCGCGGGTACAATGATGATGAGGGCACAGGCGACGTGTACGACCCAGCGGGTCCACTTGGGCGGCGCGAACGCCGCGACCTTGGTCGGGAGCTTGAGCGGCAGCGTGAAAGGCACGATCTACTAGAGTTCTAGTTGTAGACGAGTTGGTGACTGGCGGCTTGCTAGTAGTTGACGCGCAGATCCATGCCGCTGTACAACGACGCGACCTGGGGATAGCCGTTGAACATGAGCGTGGCGCGACGGCGGAACTCGCCGATGCGACGCTCCTTGGCCTGCGTCCAGCGCGGATGATCGACCTCGGGGTTCACGTTGCCGTAGAAGCCGTACTCGCTCGCGTTGGCCACGTTCCAGGTGTTCTTCGGCATCTTGTCCGTGAAGGTGATGCGGACAATCGACTTGCACGCCTTGAAGCCGTACTTCCACGGCGTGATGGTGCGAAGCGGCGCGCCATTCTGCGGCAGCAGCGTCTTGCCGTAGAGGCCGGTGCCGAACATGGCGAGCGGATGCATCGCTTCGTCCATGCGGAGCCCCTCGGTGTACGGCCACGGGAGCACGGCGCGCTGCTGCCCCGGCATGCGCTGCGGATCGAGAAGCGTCTGGAACTGCACGAACTTGGCGCTGGGGAGTGGATCGAGCGCCTTGATGACGCTGGCCATCGGGATGCCCTGCCACGGGATGACCATGCTCCACGCCTCGACACAGCGATGGCGATAGGTGCGGTCTTCGAGCTTGTGGGGCTTGATGAAGTCCTCGAGCTGGTAGTCAGCGGGCTTCTTGACGAGGCCATCCACCCTCACGGTCCATGGCTTGGTCTTGAAGTCCTTGGACGTCTGCGCGGGGTCGGCCTTGTCGGTGCCGAACTCGTAGAAGTTGTTGTAGGTGGTAACGTCTTCGTACGGGGTCGGCTTGTCGTCATCGCCCTGCGCGTTGGCGGTGCGCGAGACGGCGGTGGTGAGTGCGCCGCCCATGCCGGCAGCCGCGATGGCGCCCGCGGCGCGGCCGAGGAAGTCGCGGCGGTTCACGTAGAGCGCCTCGGGGGTGATCTCCGAGGAGGGGAGGTCGGGGGCGGAGCGGATCAACATGTGGGGGGAGTTGGGGTCGTCTGAGATACGCGCTTGGGCCCGATTCGGTTCATTCCGTGGCTTTGGAGGGGGAGGAGAGCACTGAGAAAAGCACACCACAGAGGCACAGAGATCGTACAGAGGGGCACAGAGGGGGCGGCGCGGTGCGGGTGGTACGGCGCGTCTTGGGATGTGGGCACTTTGGAAAGTGCCTTGGCTTGCTCTGTGTTGCTCTGTATGGCCTCTGTGCCTCTGTGGTATGCTTTCTCCGCGTCCTCCCAGCCCTCCTAGACCAGGGCCGCGTCGAGCGTCATGGGCACTGCCGAGAGCGCTGCGGAGATGATGCAGCCGGTCTTGGTGTCCTCGGCGGCCTTGGCAAACGCGGCGGCATCGATGCCGGGCACCGAGGCGCGCGTGGTGAGGGCGATGTTGGTGATACGGAAGGCGTCGCCGACCTTGTCGATGGTGACCTTGGCGGACGTTTCGACCTTGGTGACCGGGAAGCCCATGCGCTCGAGGCCGGCAGAGAGGGCCATGGAGAAGCAGGCCGAGTGCGCGGCGCCGATCATCTCTTCGGGGTTGGTGCCTTTGGTGACGCCGAAGCGGGTGCCGAAGTCGAAGGCGCCCGAGAGGAAGCCGCTTTCACCGGCGAAGCTGCCCTTTCCGTCGCGCAGCTTGCCTTCCCACTGCGCGGATGCGTTGCGAACGGCCATGGTCGTGTCTCCGTCGTGCTGGGGGTGGATGGGCGTCGTGCCGTGCCTGTTGAACGTTACTGCGCGGCGGTTGGTTCAGAGAGCGAGGGCGAGGTCATCGCCGCGCTCGAGGGCGAGCAGGTAGCGCTTGCGGGGGAGGCCGCCGCCGAAGCCGGTGAGGGCGCCGTTGGCGCCGATGACACGGTGGCAGGGGATGATGACGGCGATGGGGTTGGCACCGTTGGCGGCGCCGACGGCGCGCACGGCCTTCTCGGCGTTGATGGTGCGCGCGATGTGGGAGTAGCTGACGGTGGCGCCATACGGAATGCGCTGGAGCGCGGCCCAGACCTGACGCTGGAAGTCGGTGCCGTGCGGTGCGAGCGGAAGCTCGAAGGTGCGGCGCGTACCGGCGAAGTAGGCGTCGAGCTGGCAGCAGGCTTCGGCGAGGAGCGCGTGCGAGCGGAGAAAGGCGGAGTCGCGCGGGGGCGGCGGGTCGTCGGTAAAGGCGAGGCCGGTGAGTGTGTGTGGAGTGGCCGAGAGGCGCAGGCCGCCGATGGGGGTGGCGTGGGTGTAGGTGGCGGTGGCGGCCGGCATGGAGCGTAATTTAGGGGCGGTCGGCGGGGAGTAGATCAGATTCAACGGCACAAGCAGGTCCTTCGCTTCGTTCAGGACGACAACCATATCCATGACAACTCGCGACAACGTTGTAAGTCCGCGCGGCCCGGCCGCCATTGGCCCGTACTCGCACGCCGTGTGGGCGGGCGACCTGCTTTACTGCTCGGGGCAGACCCCGATTGACCCGAGCACGGGCAAGCTCATCGATGGCGACGTGGCCGCGCAGACGCATCGCGCCTTCGACAACCTGCAGGCCGTGGTCGAAGATGCGGGGCTCACGATGGGCCACGTGATCAAGTGCAACGTGTACCTCACCGACATGGCCGATTTTCCCGCCATGAACGGCGCGTACAAGGAGCGGTTCGCGATGCCGTTTCCGGCGCGCACGACGGTGGCGGTAGCGGGGTTGCCGCTGAACGCGCGCGTGGAGATTGAGTTGGTGGCGAAGCGCTGAGTGTGCGCCGATTGCGTGGAGCCGGTGCGGCTGCCCGGCTTCTCACAGCGCGCGCGCTACTCGATCGTCTTGCTGAACCGCTTGACGCTGATGGTCACGAGCACCGCCGCGATCACTGCCATGAACAGCCATTCGCGCCAGATCTGCTCCGGCCCCGTGCCCATGAGCAGGATGCGGCGGATGACCTTGAGGAAATGCGTGAGCGGCAGCGCCAGGCCGATCCACTGCGCGGGCACGGGCATGGACTCGCGGGGGAACACGTACCCCGAGAGCAGGATGTTGGGCATGACGAAGAAGAACGACAGCTGCATGGCCTGCGCCTGCGTGCGTGCGATGGTCGAGATGAAGAGCCCGACGCCCAGGCTGGCGAGGATGAAGGTGAGCGCCGCCACGTACAGCAGCAGCAATGATCCCTGGATGGGCATGTTGAAGCCGAGCTTGCCGAGCACGATGACCACCGTCATCTGCACGTAGGCCACGAGTACGAAGGGCACGAGCTTGCCGAGCATGAGGCTCGTCTTGCCGATGGGAGTGACGATGAGCTGCTCGAGCGTGCCGCGCTCGCGCTCGCGCACGATGGCGGTGGCGGTGATGAGCGTCATGGTGAGCGTGAGCAGGATGCCGATGACGCCGGGCACGATGAACACCGCGCTCCGCTGCGCGGGGTTGTACCACGGACGCACGCTCACCTGCACCGGGAGCCGCACGCCGCCGCGCGCGCCGAGCAGCTGCGCGGCGCGTGCCTGCGTGGCCAACTGCGCGCCGGACAGTGCGGCGCCCGACGTCTGCGGGTCGGCGGCATTCACGAGCACCTGCGCCTCGGCCGTGCGACCGCGCTTGATGTCGCGCATGAAACCGGGTGGAATCACCAACGCCGCCTTGGCGATGCCCTTCTCGATCGCGTCCTGCGCCTCGGCGCGCGAGTGGATGGCGCCCGCAAAGTCGAAGCTGCCGGAATTCACGAAGGTGGCCACGAGCGCGCGACTCTCGCTCGAGCGTGATTCGTCGAGCACGACAATCGGCTGGTGCTGGATATCCGTCTGGATGGCGTAGCCGAAGAGTGCGAGCTGCAGCGCCGGGAAGCCGACGATCATCGCGAGCGTGAGCCGGTCGCGCCGCATCTGGATGAACTCCTTCCAGAGCATGGGCCAGACGCGCCAGCGCGCGATGCGCTCGCGCAGCGACATGAGCGCGCTCACGTGGTGCCCTCGTCGCGGCGCTGCAGCTCGATGAAGACGTCCTCGATGTTCTTGGTGCCGAACTGCTTCGTGACTTCGGCGGGACTGCCCACGGCAATGAGATGTCCGCGCGACAGGAAGGCGAGCCGCTCGCAGCGCTCGGCTTCGTCCATGTAGTGCGTGGTGACGAGAATGGTGGTGCCGCTCTGCGCGAGCAGGTAGATGGATTCCCAGAAGGCGCGGCGCGCAGCGGGATCGACGCCGGCCGTGGGTTCGTCGAGAAAGAGCATCTGCGGTGTGTGCGCTGTGGCGCAGGCGAGCGACAGGCGCTGCTTCCATCCGCCGCTCAGCGTTCCGGCCAGCTGGCCAGCGCGTGCGTCGAGGCCCATGGTGTGCATGTGCGCGCTCAGGCGTTCGGTGCGCGCCTTGCCGAGCAATCCGTACACGGTGGCGTAGAAGCGCAGGTTCTCGGCCACGGTCAGGTCATCGTACAGACCGAAGCGCTGCGACATGTAGCCGATGTTGTCGCGGATCTTCTCGGGCTCCGTGGCCACATCGAAGCCAACCACAGTGGCAGATCCCGAGCTCGGCTGCACGAGCCCGCAGAGCATGCGGATGGTGGTGGTCTTGCCGGAGCCGTTGGGGCCGAGCAGTCCGAAGACCTGACCGCGCGGAATGTCGAGCGTGAGGTTGTCCACGGCCACGAGCTCGCCGAACACCTTGCGCAGCTGCGCCATGCGTACGGCGGGCGCCGCTGTTGTCACCGCGGGCGCGGCCATGGGCGTGCCGTCGCTCAGGGCGCGGGCGCGACGGTGCGCGGCGTGATGCGCACCGTGATGGGCAGCCCCGCCTTGAGCGTGCCGGTGGTATCGGCGAATTCGACCTTCACGCCGAAGAGGAGATCGGCGCGTTCCTTTTCGGTGAGGGCCACGCGGGGCGTGAACTCGGCCTTCGTGGCCACGGTGAGCACCTTGCCGCCGAAGTCCACGCTCGGGTAGTCGTCGAGGTGACCGACCACTGCGGCGCCGGTGACGATGCGTGCCAGTGCGCCCTGATTCACGTAGACGCGCACCCATGGCTTCTTCGTTTCGCCGAGCGTGAGCGCAGCCTGGCCCACAGCGAGCATCTCGCCGGGTTCAGCGTTGCGGCTGGTGACAACGCCGTTGACGGGGGCGAGCAGCACGAGATCCTTTGCGGTGGCGTGCACTGCGGCGGCGGCAGCGCGCGCGCGTTCGGCTTCGGCGCGCGCCTGTGCGACGCGCTCGGGGCGCGAGCCTTCGCGCAGCAGGGTGAGTGCGGACTGCGTGCCGTCGCGGCGTGCGATGGCCGAGCGTGACGCGGCCTGCGCAGCGTCGAGCTGTTGGGCCGAGACGTTCTGCTGGGCGGCGAGTGCGCTGATGCGTGTGAGGTCGTCGGCGGTGCGCGTCACTTCCGACTGTGCGGCCGCGAGGTCAGCCTCGGCGCGGCGCACCTCTTCAGGACGCGAACCCTTGGTGATTTCTGCGAGCGTGGCCTCGGCGGAGCGGGCGCGCGCGTCGACTTCGTCGAGGTTGGCGTGGAGCGTGGCCGTGGACAGGATGGCCACGGTATCGCCGACGCGCACAGCGGCGCCTTCGTCCACGAGCACGCGTTGCACGCGCGCGGGGACGGCGGGCGCGACATCCACCTCGACGATCTCGATGGTGCCAGTGGCTTCGATGACGTTTGTGGACGTCTTGCTGCAGGCCGCCGAGAGAGCGGCGGCGGCCAGCGCGAGCGACGGCAAGGTCCGGCGGTGACGGGTCACGGCGGCGGCGAGTGAGTCAACGTTCAGCGCGTGCGGGCAGACCGACGGAGGTGAGGGCACGCAGCGGCACTCCGAAGTCTGGGGGGCGGCACCGAAGGCGTCCATAGGGAGGATTGATGGCGTGCCGTCAGGTGTACCGGGTATCTTCGATGCCATGTCCGACATGACTACCGAACAACCGCTGCCGCCGGGCATCGCGAAGGTGCTCACGCGTTTCCAGGCGATGGGGCGCGAGGAGAAGATGCAGGCGTTGCTCGCGTACGCGAAGAAGCTCGAGCCGTTGCCCGAGCGCTTCGCGGCGCTCGACCGTGCGACCTTCACGGTGCCGGAGTGCCAGACGCGCGTGGATCTCTTTCCGGAAGTTCGAGAGGGGGCGCTGTGGTTCTACGTGGACATCAATGCGCGGCAGTCACCCACGATTGCCGCATTCCTGAGCCTGCTCCTCGGTGCGATCAACGGCCAGCCGCCGTCGGCCGCCCTCGCGATTCCATCCGATTTCGTGCCGCGCGTGATGGCGGGCATCGGACTGGCCGCGCGCGAAACCGGGCTCACTGCGATGGTGCAGCGGATCCAGCGGCACGCACGGGAGGCGGTGGCCGCACAAGGGTGAGCGCTCTGATGAGAGCGATCGCACAGATGGCGCGAGCGGTGCGGCTCGCGG
>JAYTVE010000163.1:0-6704 GCA_043744185.1 Gemmatimonadota bacterium
GGCGCGAGCACCATCACGCAGCAGCTCGTCGGCAACATGCACCCCGACATCATCAGCCGCCGCGACATGTCTATCGGGCGCAAGCTCAAGGAGCAGTCGGCCGCCCGCGAGATGGAGCGCCACTACACCAAGGAGCAGATCCTCGAGGGCTACCTCAACACCATCAACTTCGGCCACGGCTGGTACGGCATCGAGGCGGCCGCCCGCCACTATTTCGGCAAGAACGCCGCGCGCCTCAGCATCGCCGAAGCCGCCTCACTCGCGGCCATGCCCAAGGCGCCGGCCACCTACGATCCTGCCGCCAAGCCCGGCCTCAACCTGCGCCGGCGCAACATCATCCTCGACCTCATGGCAGAGCAGGAGTTCATCTCCAAGGCGGACGCCGATCGCCTCAAGGCCACGCCAGTCACCGCCGTGCCCAACGGCGGCATGTCCGCGCCGTCGCCCTACTTCATCGACGTCGCCCGTCGCCAGGCCGAACGTGCCGGCGTGCCGGTCATGAACGGTGGCTATCGCGTCTACACCACACTCGACCCGTCGCTGCAGCGCGCCGCAGTCACGGCCGTGATCGAAGGCACCGACGCCATCGAGGGTGGCGTCAAGTACACGCGCGCCAAGCGCGAAGCCGGCAGCGGCAAGACCGACTACCTGCAGGCGATGGCCGTGGCCATGGATGCCGCAACCGGTGACGTGCGCGCGCTCGTCGGCGGGCGCAACTACGCGGAAGGGCCGTTCAATCGCGCGGTGGACGGCATGCGGCAGCCGGGCTCGAGCATCAAGCCGTTCGTCTACGCCGCGGCGATGGCGGCGGGACGCATGACGCCGCTCGACCTGGTCGGCGACACCGCCATCACGCTGGAGTTTGCGGGCAGTCCCCCCTATTCCCCCAAGAACGCCGACGGTGAGTTCCTCGGCGTCATCCCCATGCGCGAGGCGCTCGCCAGGTCGCGCAATCCGGTGGCGGTGCAGCTCTTCATGAAGGCGACACCCGATTCCGTCGTGGCACTCGTCAAGCGCGCCGGCATCGATGCGCCCATGGCGCCCTACCCCTCGAGCGCGCTCGGCGCGAGTGCCGTGCAGCCGCTCGACATGGCGGCCGCATACACCACGTTCGCCAACCTCGGTACGCCGGTGCGCCCGCGCTTCGTGAACCGCGTTGACGACGCGCGCGGTCGCACTGTCTGGAGCCCCGCGCGCGTGACGATGCCGCCCGCCATGGACTCGGCCGTCGCGTTCGTCATTCGCGACATGATGCGCGATGTCGTCGAGCGTGGCACCGGCGGCGCCGTGCGTCGCTATGTGCCGCCGCAGGTGCCCGTGGCCGGCAAGACCGGCACCACCGACAACAACACCGACGTCTGGTTCGTGGGCATGACCCCGGATCTCGTCGGCGCCGTGTGGCTTGGCTTCGATCGCCCGAAGACGATTGCGCGCGGCGCAGCGGGCGGCACGCTGGCGGCGCCGATCTGGGGACGCATGATGGCGGCCGCCGGAAAGCCGTCACACGAGTGGACGCCGCCGAGCATGGTCGCGCCGGGAACGATGGACCGCGAGACGCGCCAACCCGCCACCGACGCCACGCCGGTCGAGCGCCGCTACACGGAGTACTTCCTCCCCGGCACGCAGCCGCGCGCCGTCGCGCTCGAGAACTGGAAGAGGTGGCGCTACCTGCCCGACGACGCACCGCACCTTCCGTGAGCGCTGCGCGAACGAAGTGACACCACCCGCCATGCGCGCGCGTAGGGAGTTGCATACTCGACCCTGAGCGTGCGGATGCGTGTGACGAGGCTCCTGCCAGCAGTGCTGCTGCCCGTGCTGTCATCGGCTGCGACGGCGAACATGGTCCGTGCGCAGGATGTCGTGCGCCTCGATGGCCGGCGCCTCGCGGCCGGTGCCGTCACCGACACCATCGAGCGGCTCATGGCGCGCGCTCGCGTCACGGGACTCGGCGTGGCCATCATCGATCATGGCCAGGTCGTCTATCAGCGCGCGTTCGGCATGCGCGATGCCGCCCGCGCCCTCCCGTTCACCGACACCACCGCCACCTACGCCGCCTCGCTCACCAAGGCGATGTTCGCCAACGCGGTGGCGCTGCTGGCCGCGGCCGCGCGCGTGGACCTCGACCGCCCGATCAGCACCTACCTCCCGCGACCGCTGCCGAGCTACGAGAAGTACGCGGATCTCGCCGCGCATCCATGGCACGAGAAGTTCACGCTGCGCATCCTGCTCAACCACACCACGGGGATGCCGAACTACCGCTTCCTCAATCCGGACGGGAAGCTCACCATCACCTTCGAGCCGGGCACGCGATACGCCTACTCCGGTGAAGGCATCAACCTCGCGCAGTTCGTGCTCGAGCAGGGACTTCGCATCGACGTGGATTCGCTCATGCGCACGCGCGTCTTGGCGCCGGCCGGCATGACGCGGACGTCCATGACCACGCGCTCCGACTTCGAGGGCGATCACGCGGTGGGGCACGACAGCGCCGGCACGTCCTTGCCGCTGCGTGTGCGCACCAGCGTTCGCGCCGCAGGCTCCGCCACCACCACGCTCGCCGACATGGCGCGCTATCTGGCGCGCACGATGCGCACCGACGGCGTCCCGGCGGCCGCGCGCGCCGAGCTGTGGCGTCCGCAGGTCCGCATCCGGAGCCTCACGCAATTTCCATCGCTTCGACCCGATGTCACCGATCGCGACGACGCCATCCAGCTCTCGTACGGGCTCGGCTGGGGACTGTTCACGTCGCCGCATGGTCGCGCCCGCTTCAAGGAAGGGCACGACGACGGCTGGGCCAACTACATGGTGAGCTTCGACGAGGCGGGGATCGCCGTCGTGCTTCTTTCCAACAGCGACAACGCCGAGCGGATCTTCCTGAGGCTGCTCGAGGCGCTCATTGCGGACCGCTGGACGCCAGTGGCATGGGAGCAGTGGAGTCGCTGAGCGACAGCGCTAGCTGCCAAGCGTGTTTCGCAGCCGCTCGGCCCGCGCCCGCATGGCCTTTACCTGCGGCTGCAGCGCCGGGTCGGCGTCCTGCCAGAGGCGCGTGAACCCTTCGTACGCCTCGAGCGCGTGCTTCGCGTCGCCCTTGGCGTCGTACAGGTCGCCCAGCCGCTTGAGCGATGCCGCAAGGAAGACCGGATCGAGGTTGGAGCGCTCAAGGTCCGGCGACCGGCGGTAACGGTCCAGAACGGCGATGGCCGAGTCCTTCTGGCCGGCCATGTCGTACGCCCAGCCGAGCAACGGCATCACGCACGCGGTGCACTTGCCGAAGTCCGCCTTGCGCAGTTCGGTGATCGCGTCGGCGTACTTCTTCTCGGCCATCAAGATGGCGCCCAGCGTGAGCGCGCGACGATCCCGCTCCGCGCGCAGCGCAACAGGGTCCTTGATGTTCGCGTCGTGGTCGGTGAGCACCGCACGCGCCAGCGCCGGCCGGCCCGTGAGCGCGTGCGCCTGTGCGAGATCGAAGTACGGGCGACGCGCCGCTTCGATGGTCGCGAGCGGCTTGGCCGCCAGCGCCTGATCCAGCCGGCGGCGCGCCAACACCGTGTCGCCGACAAACCAGGCATCGTTGAGCGCAAAGCCGATGGCTGTATCGAGCGGCAAGACCGGCACGCCGAACTCGGCCGCGATGGCCATGGTCGAGCGCGTGCGCGCGAGCGCGGACGCGAGCTTGCCGCGCGTCTGGTCGATCGTGAGGCGGTACCGCTCGACCGTGACGCGATTTTCGGGTGTGGGCGCCATCGTCTTCGCGAAGGCCTCGAGCGTGGCACTCGCGCTGTCGTACTGCCCGTCGACGTACTGCAGGTTGGTGAGCTGGACGATCGGCAGAACGGCGCCCGGCGCACGCTTGAGCGCCTGCAGCGCCATCTTCCGCGCCTCGCCCATCTTCCCCTGTGCCGCCAGCGCCGTGATCAGGTTGCTCCACGTCTGCTGGCGGCTCGAGTCACCCGCGAGCTGCCGGCGCAGCGTCTGCTCCGCTTCCGCGGGCTCGCGCAGGTCCAGCATCACGATCGCCGCGTTGTTCAGCGCGATGTAGTTCTGCGGATCGAGGGCCAGCGCGGCCCGGTATGCGGCCAACGCCTTCGCGGGCTCGTTGGCCACGTTCATGTAGTACGTGCCTTCCGTCAGGTACTTCTCGAGCTCGGGCAGGCGCGTGCTGTACGCGAGCGCCCGCGTGATCAGCTTGTCGCCGCGCGGACGGTCGATTCCGCTGTTCGTGAGCACGATGCCGAGCTTGCGATACGCCATCGCGAACGTCGTGTCGAGCTTGATCGCCGCCTCGAGGTGCGTGATGGCCTGGCGCATGTCGCCGGAGCGCTCGATCAGCTGTGTCGCGCTCGCGTACTCCTTCAAGGCGTCGAGCGATGCCGTGGTGACCTGTTCGAGCGGCGGGTCGCTGCGGATCTCGCGCAGCGACTCGCCGATCTTCTCGCGCAGCTTCCGGCTCAGGCGGTCGATGGCGGGAATGAGCTGCGCGCCGTCCGCCGCGCTCTCGCGGAAAGCCACGAGCTCGTTGCCGTTGGTGGCATCCGTGAGGCGCGCCACCACGAGGTACGCCGCGCCCAACTGCTGCACTTCGCCGCTGATGATCGCCTTGATGCCGAGCCGCTGCGCCACTTCGCGTGCCAGTGCCGTGTCGAGCCGCGCCGTCAGCGGGCGCTCCATGCGCTGCAGCGTCTGCCGGATCATGCCGTCCTGCGTGAGCGTCACCACCTTCGACTGGCGCAGGTCGGTGCGGAACGCCTCCGTGACCACTCCCGCAATCGAGGAGTCGCCACCGCGTGACGCAAAATCGGCCACGAGAATCTGCTCGTGGTCGCGCAGCTTGCCCGCCGCCATCAGCGACGCACCCGGGCCGATGCCCAGCGCGCGCATCATCACGAACCCCGACACGAAGAGGCCGTACGCCACGAGTGTCCCGGCCGTCGCCACGGCTGCCTGTCGCCACGTCGGCTTGATCGCGGGCACCGGCGTGCCGCGCGGTGTCACCGACTTGAACGCACTGCGATGGCGCCACGCCGTCACGCCGAACAGCGGCAGCCCCAACAGCAGCAGGATCGTGGCGCCGTAGAACACCCAATCGGGCAGGGCGAACAGCAGCACGGCAATCTTCGCCATCCCGGCCGTGAGTGCCGCCGCCGTCAGGTACAGCCCGAACGCGCGACGCCCCGTGCCGCCAACAGGTTCCGAACTCGCCAGCGGCCCCAGCAGCACCGTCGTGAGCCGGCGCGACTGCGTCCCCGACGTCGTCGCGCCATCGAGCGCGTTCACGATCTCGTCCGCCGTCTGCGGACGGTCATCCGGGTTCTTCTCCAGGCAGCGCATCACGAGCGATGCCAGTTCCGGCGAGAGGTCCGGCCGCTTCGCGAGAATGCTCTCGGGCTTCTCCGTCAGGTGGGCAACGAGTAGCTCCTGCGCCGGTCGTTTCGTGAACGGCGGCGCCCCCGTGAGCATCTCGTACGCCATGATGCCGAAGGCGTAGATGTCCGCGCGATGGTCCACGCCCGGGTCCGCCGCGGCCTGCTCCGGCGCCATGTACATCGGCGTGCCGAGCGCGATTCCCATCTGCGTGAGCGCGCCGTCGCCCGACGGAGTCGCTGCGGCATCCCGGAGCGCCTTGGCCACGCCAAAGTCGGTCACCGTCGCCGAGCCGCCGGAGAGCAGCACATTGTCCGGCTTGATGTCGCGGTGCACCACCCCCTCGGCATGCGCGTACGCGAGCGCCGACGCGACGTCGCGCATCAGGCGCACGGCCTCAGCGGTCGGCAGTGCGCCCTCCGAGCGCAGCTTCTGCCGCAGTCCTTCGCCCTTCACGTAGGGCATCGTGAAGTACGGGACGCCGTCGATCTCGCCCGCGTTCAGCAGTGGCACGATGTGGGGATGCTGCAGCCGGGCCGCAGTCATGATCTCGCGCTTGAAGCGCTCGACGCTCACGCCGCCGAGGTCGGTGGGCAGCACCTTCACCACCACGTCGCGGCCAAGCGCGTTCTCGCGCGCCACGAAGACGCGTGACATGCCGCCGCCGCCAAGTTCCTTCTCGAGCGTGTAGGCCGAGCCCAGGGCTCGCTGCAACTGGTCGCGCAGATCCGTCATCACGCCGGGGGAGGGAGAAGGCCCGGGGAAACATACTGTCCTCATGAGCCAAGCGAAGGACCGGCTGGTCCCCGCCGGCATGCTCACGTCGCACACGCGACAGCCCCGTCCGGCATCTCGCCGAACGGGGCCATCTACACCAACACGTCGCGCGAAGTGCCCTTACGCGCCCTTGGCCGCCACGCGCAGCCCGCTCTCGGCGCTGCCGCCGTCTGCAGCCCCCGGCGCCCCCGGCACCAGTGCGATCGCGAACACCTGGTCCAGCGTCTCCACGCAGTGGAACGTCAGCTGCGAGCGCACATCGTCCGGAATGTCCTCGAGATCCGCCTCGTTGTCCTTCGGCAGGATGATCGTGGTGATCCCGGCACGGTGCGCACCCAGCACCTTCTCCTTCACGCCGCCGATCGGGAGCACGCGACCGCGCAGCGTGATCTCGCCCGTCATCGCCACGTCGCGTCGCACGAACCGTCCCGACATCGCCGACACGAGAGCCGTCGCCATCGTCACGCCCGCACTCGGACCGTCCTTCGGGATCGCACCCGCCGGCACGTGGATGTGCACCTCGATCGGCCCGAGCTTGTCTTCGGAGATGCGCAACCGCTGCGCATGCG
>JAYTVE010000164.1:0-6689 GCA_043744185.1 Gemmatimonadota bacterium
GCGCCGGCGCTCTGCCGCGCGACGTTCGACGCCATGAAGGCGGGCGATAGCGCAGCAGCGGCAAAGGCGCAGGCGACGCTCTTCCCGATGGCGAAGGAGATTGTCGGCGGCATGGGAGTGCCGGCCGTGAAGGTGGCGATGGATCGTGTCGGGCTGCATGGTGGCGTGCCGCGTGGTCCATTGCTACCGCTGGATGCGGCCGGCGTGGCGCGCGTCGAGTCGCTGCTGGCCGATGCGGGCCTGACGGCGGGCGCGGTCGCGTAGTCGCGCGACCAGCCTTCAGAAGAGTTTTCGCGTGCGCCCCGCGCCCCTGATCGCGGCCGTCATCATCGGCGTGCTGTTCGTTGTCGCCGGCGAGCAGGTGCCCACGATCGTGGTGAGCGAGTCGTGGGGATTCGTGATCACGCTGCCGTTCGCGATCGGCTTCGTGGCGCTGCGATTCCAGAAATCGCCTGGGCGCCTTGCGGCGATACTGCTGCCGTGGTTGCTCGTGCTGCTGATCGCGTCGCTGGTGTATTTCACCAAGCGAGCGAGCGCACTCGGCGTGGCGATGGCGCTTCCGGTCGGGATGCTCGGCGCGAGCATGGGCGGATTGGTGGCGCGCACGCGTGCGGGGCAGGGGCGCGCGTGGGTCGAGGGCGCGCTCGCCGTGTTGCTGCCGATCGCGATGATGGCGCTCGAGCTGCGCGTGAGCCCTGTGGCACAGGAGGTGGAGTCCACCAGCAGCGTGGAGATCGCTGCGTCGGCCTCGCGCGTCTGGGACGAGGTGGTGGAGGTGGACTCGATCAGCGCCGACGGCAATGATCGCGCGCTGTTGCCCATGCTCGGAGTGCCATCGACCGTGGCTGCGTCACTCGACTATCCGCAGGAAGCGGGCGCGCGCGTGCTGCAGATGGATCGCGGCCGCCCGGTCGACGAGGTGGTGGTGCAGTGGGAGCCGGAGCGCCGGTTGGTGCTCGCGGTGCTGCCGACGTCGCCAGCCGATTCCGCCGGACGAGACGGTGAGGGTCGCACCGAGGCGCATGCGCCGGACACTGCGCTGCTGACGGACACGTACGACCTCGAGAAGCTCGATGCGGGGCGCACGCGCCTGCGCATGACCAACGCGACGCGCGTCACGTCGCGGCTCGGTCTTTACGCGACGTGGTGGGCGCGCACGCTGCTCGGGAGCGCGCAGCAGCGCGTGCTGGGCACGGTCCAGCGCCGCAGCGAAGACG
Source organism: Gemmatimonadota bacterium (assembly GCA_043744185.1). Classification (GTDB taxonomy): domain Bacteria; phylum Gemmatimonadota; class Gemmatimonadetes; order Gemmatimonadales; family Gemmatimonadaceae; genus JACPPC01. The sequence continues at coordinate 1,218 of JAYTVE010000164.1, forward strand.
GAGCCCGCGCGTCCAAAGAGCGGATCCGGGCCGCCACCGCCGCGCGCGCGTTGCGCGAGCAGGCGGATGAGCGCACGGCCAGCTCCATCGGAATGTTCTGGTCGGTGGTGGGCGCGATGACCGGTCGCACCGACGTCTATGCCGACAGCGTGGTGGCGCTCGTGCGCGACGGAGAGCTGGTGAGGCAACACACGGACGGGCCGCAGGCGCTCGACTCCGTGACGGCGTCGTTGGCGAGCGGGAGCGGCAACAACTGGTCGCCGGGCGCGCCGAGCCGGGCGATGGTACTCGAGTGGCGCGGGCGCGAGGGTGAGCACAAGGCACTCGGGCCGATGGTGCGATTCTCGATTCCGCGTGAGGCGGGCGCTTCGCTCGACGGACGCTGGGTGGTGTTCACCTATCATCTCACGGTGCCGAAGAGCAACCACAACCCGTACGGCACCGCGTGGACGTACACGCATACGGCGACGGGTGGGGAACCGTGAGCGCGGGAGCGGTCGACCCCGTATTGCGCGCCTGGCGGACGAACGCCCGCGTGACCGCCTACTTCGTGGAGGCGATTCCCACTGCCATCTGGAGCTCGGCGATTCCCGGCATGCCGCGCAAGACGGTGCGCGAGCTGGCCGCGCACCTGCACAACAGTCGGCGTTCATGGTTGCGCATATTGGGCGCGCCACTGGGCCTCGCCGTGCCAGCCGCAGTGGATCGGAAGCGCGTGACGCGCGCGCAGTTGCTGGCGGCGCTCAAGCGCAGTGGCACCACCATGGAGCAGTTGCTCCGCGTTGGCGTCGAGGCCGGCGGTGCAATTCCGCCAACCAAGGCGTATGTGTGGCGGAACTTGCCGCTCGACGTGGAGCACGTGCTCATGTACTTCGCGTCACACGAGGCGCATCATCGCGGGCAGTTGCTGTTGATCGCGCGGCAGCTCGGCCACCCGATCGAGAAGCGCGAGCGCGACGGCGTCTGGCACTTCGTGCAGCGGTCTACCGAGGCGGAGCGAGTGACGCGCCGGTAGTGACGCGCCGGTGATGACGTCCGACTATGCGCTCGTCGGCTGACGCAGGAACCGTTCGGCCACCTGCTCGAGGCGATCGTCCTTCTCGGCGCGCGCCTCTGCGAGGATGAGCTCGACGTGCGACCGAAGCTTCGTCTCGCCCCAGCGATAGCCGGTTTCTTCCTCGGCGACCATCACCTCACTCACGCGCGCGCCCTCGAGCAGCGCACGCGCGGCGGACGCGTCGTACGACGGATCGTCGCGGGGCGGCAGGCGGTGGTTGAGCTGGGGGCGAAGATCCGGCGGATCATCGCGCAGGAAGGCCATGGACATGCTGGAAGGTAGCGTATTGCCTACGGCGTTGGCGCCGCCCATCGCGACCGGATGCGCACCGTGCGCTCGAGGTCGTCCGCGTACTGCAACACCTTGAGCGTGAGGTCGCGCGGAAGCGTCGGGTTGTCGGCGAGGTATCGGTTGACGACATCGAGCGCAGGCTGCGACTGCTGAGCGCCGATGAATGCGCCTAGCCAGCTGCCCAAAAAGAAGATGCGGCGGTTGGCCTGGAGGTAGGGCAGCGAGTCGAGCGCGGTTCGCAGATAGGGCAACGTGTGCGCCGCGTGCTCTTGCGCGTTGAAGGCGCCGAGCGAGCCGGAGGCCCAGTCTTCGTTGAGCGACTTGTCGGCGAAGTAGCGCGTGAAGTAAGCGCGCTTGGTGGCGGAGTCGCCGTGCGCGGCGCCGGCGGTGAAGGCGCGGCGACGGCCGTCCGGCGTGGTGTCGCGCGCCGCCTGCGCGGCGAGGGCGCGCTCGGCACTCGGCGCGCCCAGCACGAGCAACCGGTTCACGACTTCCCAGCGCGTGGGGTCGCGGAGCGGCTCGCCAGCGAGTGAATCGGCGGTGAGCAGTTGTTCAAGCGTGGTGATGCCCTCGGACGTTGCCGCGATGCCGATGAACGCATCGGCACCGGCGCGGCGCAGGCCGAACGGCTTGGCCGCGTCGCGAACGAGGGCCCAGAGTGTGCGTTCGGCTTCGGTGCGCAGGGCGTCGCGCGTGGAGTCGGCGACGTACGTGGTGGTGGCCCGCACGAGGCGACCGAGGAGTTGCGGCAGCAGTTGTTCGTCACGCTCGGCGTCGGCTTCACGAAGGACGAGCCGGGCGTAGCGCGCCGGATCGAGTCGCGCGTCGCGCACCTGATCCCAGAGCGCGCCCCAGAGCATGGAGCGGAGGAACGGCTCGCGAATGTCGTGGAGCGCACCGGCTTCGAGCGCCGCAGTGCTCGCCGAGTCGAGGTAGGTGAGGAAGTAGCCGTAGTCGTCGGCGTTGGCGAACACGAAGCGTGGCGCCGCGCGGCCGACAGCCGCGGACACCGTGGTGGTGCGTCCGGTGAGCGTCACCGGAAGGCGCACGCTCGAGTCCGGCCCGTACCAGAGCAGGAGTTGCGCCTTCATGGGCCATGGCGCGCTGCCCGAGAGCTCGCGCACCGGTGCCTGCGTGAGGGCGAGGCGCGCGATGCGGCCATTGCGGATGATCAGCGATTGCATGACAGCGGGCATGCCGCGCCGCAGCATGAAGTTGTCGCCGAACGCGCGCATGGCCGTCGTGAGGCCATCGCGATCGCGCGGAGCGCGCGGCTCTGCGGCGGCGCCGATGGCGGCGAGCAGCTGCTGCCACGTGGCGTTCGCGTAGGCGTGTTTGCGCAGGAAGGTGCGCACGCCGCGCTGGAAGGCGTCGTCGCCCACGAGGTAGTTGAGCTGCTTGAGCACGCTCGGCGCCTTGTTGTACACGATCGGGCCGTAGTTGCTCTTGGCCTGGTCGAGGTTGCCGAGCTCCTGCCAAAGCGGGGTGGTGCCGCGCGTCTGGTCGACGCCGTAGGCGGCGGGCTTGTTCTGCTGGTAGAAGGTCTTCCAGGCACCACTCGTGGAATCGAGCATGACCTGCGCCTTGGCCGCCGTGTAGGTGGCGAACCCTTCTTTCAGCCAGAGATCGTCGAACCAGCGCATGGTGACGAAGTCGCCGAACCACTGATGCGCGGTTTCGTGGAGGATCGTGGCCTGCCGACCGACGCGCCGCGCGAGCGTGGGGCGCTCGCGGAAGATGAACGAGTTCTCGTTGTACATGATGACACCTGGGTGCTCCATGCCGCCGAACGGAAAGGCGGGGGAGAGCACGAGGTCGAACTTCTCGAACGGGTACGGCCTGTCGAAGAACTGCTCCATCCACGCGAGGGCGCGGTGCGAGAAGGCGAGCAGCGTGTCGGCGTCGACCTCGGCACGGCGCGAGGTGCGCACGTAGAGCGCGACGGTGCGGCCGTTGACGGTGCTCGCCATGCGCGCCCACGGGCCGGCGGCAAAGGCGATGAGATACGTGGAGAGCGGCTTCGTTTCGGTGAAGTGATGCGTGATGGTGGCGCCGCTCGTGTCGGCCAATCGTTCGCTGCCGTTGGCGACGGCGAGCCAGGCGCGTGGCGTGGTGAGCGTGGTGGTGACGCGCGCCTTGAGGTCGGGCTGGTCGAAGCAGGGGAAGAGCTGGTTCGCGTCGGCGGGGACGAGCAGCGTGTAGAGATAGTCGCTGCCGTCGGCGTCGTGCGAGCGGATGACGGAGGCACCGGTGGGCGCGATGTCCGTGACGAAGCGGGCCGTGACAACGTTGTCGCCCCGCGTGAGCGATGCGGCGGGAATGGTGATGTGCGCGCCGTTGGCCAACGCGAGCGGCGCCTCCGCGCCATTGACCGTGAACGCGGTGAGGCGCCGACCGCGGAAGTCGAGCAGCGCCTCGCGAGTGCCGGTGCGGCGCCAACGCACGGTGACGATGCCGACAGCGAAATCGCGCGCCGTAAGGTCGAGGGCGAGGTCGTAGCGCACGTCGTGCACGGTGGCGGCGCGTAGGCGGGCCAGCGCGAGCGAGACGCCGGGGCCGTCGAGGCGGGCCGGCGCCTGCTGGGCCGAGAGCGCGTGGGCGAGGAGGGGCGCGAGGCAGGCGGCGAGCACGCGCGGGGCGCGGAGGGCGCGCAGGGCGAAACGAACGTGGCGTGGCGGCATCCGGGAAGTATCCGCCGCAAGCGGCTCCGGAGCCAGTTCACGGTCGCCGGCGAAGAGTGGAAACTGACGTCCTTCGCGCGCCGTAGGGTCAGCCATGGAACTCCTCCTGCTCGGCGTCGCGCTCTTCGCTGCGTTGCTGCTCATCCCAGTGGGGCTGCCCGGCACCTGGCTGATGCTGGTCGCCGGCGTGGCCTTCAAGCTCCTTGTGCCGCTCGGCCAGATCGGCTGGGTGGCCATTGGCGTGGCGGGACTGCTCGTGGTTGTGGGCGAGGTGCTGGACGTGGTGCTGATGTCGAAGTATGCCAAGCAGTACGGTGGCTCGAAGCGGGCGGCGTGGGGCGCGATCGTGGGCGGGCTCGTGGGCGCGTTTGTGGGCGTGCCGGTGCCGGTGCTCGGGTCGATTGTGGGGGCTTTTGCGGGCGCGTTCATCGGCGCGCTGGTGATGGAAGCCACGGTGCACGGCGACCACCAGCGGGCGGCGCGCGCGGCGTGGGGCGCGGTGATCGGCCGGGCCGTCGCAGCGGGGGCCAAGGTCATTCTGGGCTGCGTGGTGGCAGCCATCCTGATGGTGGCTGCGATCAGCTGAGCAGCATTTGACCCGCTGCCTCGCGGCGGGTAGACTTTATCAACGCCCGGGGGAACGCCCCCGGGCGTTTTTTCATGCCCGGTTTCCGGGGCCTGTACCGCTCTCCAACGCTCGAGCGCTGCACATGTTCGATAGCCAGACCCGCACCCTCGTGGTGGTGGGTGCCCAGTGGGGCGACGAAGGGAAGGGGAAGCTCGTGGATGTGCTCGCCGAGGGCGCCGATTGGGTGGTGCGTTACCAGGGCGGGGCGAATGCGGGGCACACGGTGCACATCGGCGAACGGTCGTTCGTGTTGCACCAGATTCCGAGCGGCATCCTCAACGCTGGTGTGCGCTGCGCGATCGGCAATGGCGTGGTGCTCGATCCCGACACGCTGTTTACCGAGATCGACGAGCTGGTACAGGACGGCGTTGATGTCGAGGGCCGGTTGTACGTGAGCGACCGCGCGCACCTCGTGCTGCCGTATCACAAGTTGATGGACGGCGAGAGCGAAGCGTCGAAGGCGATCGGCACGACGGGGCGCGGCATCGGGCCGGCGTACGAGGACAAGGTGGGGCGGCGCGGCGTGCGGGTACTCGACCTGCGGCATGCGGAGCGCCTGCGGCAGCTGGTGAGCGCCGGCGTGGCCAATGCAAACGCGAAGCTGTCCGCCATGGGGAGCGACAAGCGCGCAGAGGTGGACGCGACGATGGCGCTGCTGGAGCGGCTCGCCCCGCGGCTGCTTGCGGTGGCGGACGATGTTGGACTTTCGCTGCATCGCGCGCGCAAGACGGGGGCGGCGATTCTGCTGGAAGGCGCCCAGGGCTCGTTGCTCGACGTGGACCACGGCACGTATCCGTTCGTGACGTCGAGCTCGA
>JAYTVE010000165.1:0-2075 GCA_043744185.1 Gemmatimonadota bacterium
TACGCAGGATGCCGACGATGTCCGCTTTTCGTACCACCACCCTGACCGCTGCCGCGTTCGCGCTGGCCGTAGCCGCCCGTCCGGCGAGCGCGCAGTCGCTCTTCGAGGGACAGATCACGTTGACGCTCAAGTCGGCGCGCGGCACGATGCCCACGGAGTTGTACATGAAGGACGGCATGTCGCGCATGGATATCGCCGGCCCCGGCGGCAACTCGATGACGATGGTCAACGACCCGGTGAAGAAGGAGATGTTGATGATCATCCCTGAGCGGCAGATGTACATTCGCCGCTCGACGGACATGGCCAGCATGCCGCAGAATCCGAACATGCCGGCGCCGGGCCCGAAGCCGACGATCACCAAGACGGGCAAGACCGAGACAATTGCCGGCATCAAGTGCGAGGTGTACACCATCGCGACGGAAGGCGGCGATACCGATGAAGCGTGCCTTGCCAGCGGGATGGGGACGTTCGCACCTGCCGGTGGCGGCGGCCTGATGGGTGGCGGCCGCGGCATGGGTGGCGGCGGTGGTGGTGGTCAGGCCGGCGGTGCCGGCCGCGGTCCCGCGCGCCAGGAGATGGGCTGGGCGCGCGACCTCGAGAAGGGAATGTTCCCGCTCAAGGTCACCAAGAACGGCGAGGTGCTGCTCGAAGTGACCAAGGTCGAGAAGAAGAAGCTCGACCCGACGCTCTTCCAAGCACCCGAGGGGTTCCAGGACGCGAGCGCCATGATGGGCGGCGGTCGCCCGGGTCGTCCTCCCGTCTAAGTGGTCCGACGCGCGTTGCTGGCGGCCACGCTCGTGGTCGCCGCGTGCGGCGGAGGCGATGAAGCCTCCGACTACGCGGCGACTCGAGCCGACGCCCGAAGGCTCGAACAACAACTCCCGATCGTCACGGACAGTGCAGCCACGGCCGCGCTCGAGGCGATCGGGAGTTCGCTTGTCGCTGCCTCCGGACCCGAGGAGCATCCTTGGCGCTTCCGGCTGGTGCAGGACACGACGCTCAACGCGTTCGCGCTGCCGGGTGGGTTCGTGTACGTGCACACCGCGCTCGTGCGTGCCGCGAAAAACGTGGATGAACTGGCCGGCGTGATGGGGCATGAGGTGGCGCACGCGCGATTGCGCCATGGTGCGAAGCAGCAGGACAAGGCGACGGCGGGCACGGTCGCGATTGCGCTCGTCTGCGGCTTCACGGGGTGGTGCGGCGGCTCGGTGGCACAGGCGGCCATCCGTGTGGGTGCGGGCGCGACGTTTGCGAAGTTCTCGCGCACCGACGAGCTGCAGGCCGATTCGGCCGGACTGCTCTACGCAGCGGCTGCGGGTTACGATCCGCGCGGGATCATCACCTTCTTCGAGACGCTGCAGGCGACGAGCGGTGCGCAAACACCGGTGGCGCTGCAGTTCTTCGCCTCACACCCGATGGAGAAGACGCGCATCGCACGCGCGAAGCGGCTGCTGCCGACGACGCCACCGCCGGCGCCAGCGCCGGCGGCGATGCGCTCGGCGTTCGACGAGCTCAAGCGTGCCGTGGCCGGCGGGCGCGCGTTGCCGGCGACGGTGCCGATCAGCGCGCCAGACGACTCGAGCGCACGAAGCGACCGTTCGACCAGCGACTCCGCTACAGCGGCACCGTCACCCGCAGCACCAGGTGGCGCCCCATCTCCCGCGCAAACCCCTTGAAGCGGTTGAGCGGACGACTGTAGCTCGCGTCGCCCGCATTTCGCAGCAGGACGTCGAGGTGCACGGGACCGCGCGCACCCGGCAGTTCGAGCCCGCCCTGCAGGTCGAGCACGTGGAACGCGGCGGGCGCCACTTCGGCCACATCCGGACGATCCTGCCGCGCCACCTGTTCGCCACTCACGCCAAGCGTGGCGAGCACGCCGCGTCCGACGCGCAGATCGCGCCAGGTGGCGCCATAGAGGAATCGCAGCGGCGGCATGAACGGCAGCGGAGTGCCGAGCGACTCGTTGGTTCCGAGGCTCAGGTCCGCGCCCGCGGTCACCTCGAGGTGCCGCTGCACCTGCCACGTCGCGCTCCCCTCGAAACCCTTGATCAGGGCGCGCCCCTGCGTGAAGCGGA
>JAYTVE010000166.1:0-6666 GCA_043744185.1 Gemmatimonadota bacterium
AGCGGGTTCTCGCCCGCTGGCACTTCCGGCGGCCACGGCGTCGGCTCGTTGCCCGCCGGTCGCACGCGTGTAGCCACCGCCGGCTTCACCAAGTGCGCCCTGTTCGCACGTTCGGCCGCCACGAGCGCCGCACGCTCGCGCAGCGGAGTGACGTTGTCGAGAATCCAGAAGCCGCGCCCGTGCGTCGCGGCCACGAGATCGGCGCAGAGACAGGTCGAGTCATCCTTCACGAAGAGATCGCGCACGGCGATGGCCGGCATGTCGATACGCAGCGACTGCCAGTGGTCGCCGTCGTCGTACGACACCCACACCTGTTGGTCCGTGCCGGCGTAGAGGAGCCCCGGCTGCTTCGGGTCCTCGCGGATCGTGTTGGCGCCGGCCACCGCCGGCAGTCCGCTCGAGATTTCGGTCCATGTGGCACCGTTGTCGTGCGTGCGCCAGAAGCGCGGCGTGCGGTCGTCAATTCGGATCGTGTTGGCCGCCGCGTACGCCGTGCGCGCGTCGTGGTGCCCCGCGTCGATGTTGAAGATGCGCGTCCACGGCTTGATCGCCGCGGGCGTCACGTTCTTCCACGTGCGTCCTTCGTCGGTCGTCACCTGAATGAATCCGTCATCGGTGCCGGTCCAGATCGTACCCTTCACCTTCGGTGAGAGCGACATGGCCGTGACTGTGCCGCGCGGGCCCGGCGTCACCGTGCTCGCGTACTTGCCCGCGCTCGCCGGCACGGCCCACGTCTGCCGCGCGAGGTCGGGGCTCAGGCGATTCCAAGTCCGCCCCTTGTCCACCGACTTCCAGATGGCGTTGGACGCGTAGTAGAGCGTGCTGCGATCGATGGGCGACCATTCGATCGGCATCGTGCGCACGTTGCGATTGTAGCGCTCGCCGTTGGGGCCGGCCGCGCTCATGTCAGGACCCACGAGCGTGGTCTGCCCCGTCTTGCGATTGAACAGCGACACGTTGCTGCGCTGGCTGCCGAAGACCTGGTCCGGGTCCTTTGGATCAGGCGCGGCGATGCCGTATTCCTGGATGTTGACCGGATGCCAATCGTGAAACGTGATGCGTCCGTCGTTCGAGCGGCTGTCCACGCACGCCGAGCCCGAGTCCTGCTGACCGCTGCAGACGCGATAGGGGAAGGCGAAGTCGGTGGTGACGTGGTACATGGCGGCCGTGGGCTGCGTGTACCAGTTGCTCCACGACTCGCCGCGGTTAGCTGACACCACGCCGCCCTGGTCTGCCACCGAGAGGATGATCTCCGGATGCAGCGGGTTGATCCACGCCTTCTGATAGTCGTCGCCGCCAGGAGCGCCGCGGACCGCCGACCAACTGCGTCCGCCGTCCTCGGTGCGCCAGAAAACCGTGCTCGAGCTGTAGACCACCTGCTCGTTCTTCGGGTCGATGACGAGCGTGGGGAGGTCGCCGCCACCGATGCGCACGAGGGGGCGTGCGTCCACGGCAACGCCGGCCGGCACGTTGGCTCCCGCCGAGCCCACGGTGACCGTCGTCCAGTGCTCACCGCCATCCGCCGACGTGTAGAACGCCACCGGACCGGACGCACCGTTGGGCAGGGCGGACGCAACCATGGCATACAGCCGCTTCGCATTGCTCGGCGCAATCGCGATGTTTGCCTGCAGCACGGTGGGCAGCCCCTCGGTAAGCGGCTTCCAGTTGGCGCCGCCATCGGTGGACTTGAAGATGCCGTTGCCGCCGCCGCCAAAGCTGCCACCCTCCCAGAACGCCTCCTGCTGCTGCCACATCGTGGCATACACGGTGTTCGGGTTTGACGGGTCGATGCGCACATCGTTGCCGCTCGTGTACTCGTCGCGGTAGAGCACCTTCTCGATCGTCTTGCCGCCGTCGAGCGACCGGAAGATGCCACGCTCCGGGTTCGGCCCGTACGGGTGGCCGAGCACCGCGACGAAGAAGCGGTTCGGGTCGCGGGCGTCCACGTCGATCATCGCGATCATCTGCGAGTCGAAGAGCCCGATGCGCGTCCACGTCTTGCCGGCATCGGTGGACTTGTAAAGTCCCTGCCCCGTGGCGAGGTCGGGGCGGATGATCCCCGCGCCGGAGCCGACGTAGATGATGTTCGGATCGGACGGCGCGACGGCGATCGCGCCGATCGAGCCCGTGGCTTCGCGGTCGAACATCGGTACCCACGTCGAGCCGTAGTCGGTCGAGCGCCACAGGCCGCCGTCATCGAAGCCAATGTAGAAGGTGTTCGGCTGTGTGGGCACGCCCGCGAGGGCGCGGGCGCGACCGGCGCGCGTGGGGCCGATCTGGCGCCAATGCATCGCGCTGGCGGGGTCCACCGTCTGGGCGGTGGCATTGATCGACGCCCCCGACACGGTGAGTACGACGGCACTGACAAGACGGGCAATACGCACGGGCACTCCTGAATGCAGGAAGAAGTCGCATGAACCTGATGAACGTGGAGCACGCACCTATGGCACCACCACTCGCTGCCCACTCGACCGCACCTGCTCGTTGAACTCGGCAAGGTCCTTGTCGAGGAACTCCCGCACCTGCGGCTTTATGCCGAGCCACTGCTGGTGCAGCACCCCCTGCACGTCCTTCTGCGGTTGCGTCGGCGCAAAGTCGGTGAGAGTGAGCACGCTTGCGAGATAGGTGAGCTGCTCTGCCAGTCTCACCGGCCTCCGGTTGAAGTCCTGGCCCCTGCCCGTGGTCGTCATCTGGAAGAGCTTCCCTTCCACCGCCATCAGCTTGGCCTCAACCAGATCGATGGCGCTCTTGAGGTCGGCCGACACGCCCTTGGTGGAAGCGAACAGTCGCATTGCCACAACCTGACTGCGGACCACCTCGAACTGGTTGATCTGATCCACGATCTCGTTGAGATCGCGTGCGATCGTGCGCTCAAGATCGAGCTGCTCCGCGATCGTCTGCAGGTTGCCGCCCGACGCCGGATCCTTGAGGATCACGAGCGGCTGCTTCTGCGTTTCGCCCGCAGCAGAGAGCGTGACCGTGTACGTGCCGGGCGGCTCGAGAATGGCAAAGCGCCCAACGCCCGGCGCCGGCTTGCCCGAGGGCGGCACCTCGTACCACGGCGACGACGGCGGACTGGCGCGCAGGATGGCCTGGTTCGTGAGCTCGGAGTTCAGGTCCCACGTGACGCGGTTGAGCCCCTGCGCCTGCGCCACTTTGAGCGTGCGCACGAGTGCGCCCGACGCATCGGTGATCGTCACCGTGGCGCTGTCCTTGGCCGCTGCCTTGAGCCAGAAGTTGATGATCGCGCCATCGGGCGGATTCTCGCCGGCCACGATGTCGTCCATCTCCGTGAACGGCCCTTCCACGGGGCGGAAGCGATACTGGTCGCGCGGCCGGAGCAGCACGACCGGCGTGGCGGCCACGTCCGCGCTCATCTGCCGGAGCGGCGTGATGTCGTCCATGATCCAGAAGCCGCGGCCGTACGTGGCAATCACGAGATCGTTGAAGCGCTCCTGCACCACGATCCAGTACACGGGGGCGTGCGGCAGGTTGTTCTGCAACGGCTGCCAGTTCTCGCCGTCGTCCCAGCTCACGTAGAGGCCGTTCTCGGTGCCAGCGTAGAGCAGCCCCTTTCGCACCGGATCCTCGCGCACAACGTGCACGTACGAGAGCGGGCTCTTCGGAATGCCCCGCACGATGGCCTTCCACGTCTTGCCGTAGTCGGTGGTCTTGTAGATGAACGGATCGCGGTTGTTCATCTGGTGGCCATCCACCGACAGGTACGCCGTGCCCGCGTCCCACTTGCTCGGCTCGATGTTGGAGATCGTACCCCATTCCATCATCCCGGTCACGTTCGCCGTGACGTTGATCCACGACGCACCGTTGTCGCGCGTGATGTGTACGAGGCCGTCATTGGTGCCGGCCCAGATAAGACCCTTCGTGAGCTTCGACTCGGCGATCGCGAAAACGACGCCCGCGTACTCCACGCCGATGTTGTCCGGCGTGAGGCCGCCAGAGATACGCTGGCGCGCCTTGTCGTTGCGGGTCAGATCAGGCGAGAGCTCGCGCCAGTGCTGGCCGCCGTCGTTGGTCACGTGCACGTGCTGGCTGCCCGTGTACACCGTGTTGTGGTCGTGCGGGCTGATGAGCAGCGGGAACTGCCAGACGAAGCGATACTTGAGCGAATCGGCGGGCCAACCGGTCGTCTGCTGCGGCCACACTTCCACTTGCTGCGCGATGTTCGTGGCGGCGTTCCACTTCACCATCACGCCACCACCGGCACCGAAGCCTGCGCCGCTCGACCAGACGAGCATCGTGTCCACCGGATCCGGCGTGGCCCAGCCGTCCTCGCCGCCGCCCACCGTGCGCCAGAGCCCCCGCCAGATGTCCTGCTTGGGCCCGTAGTAGTGCGGCACTTTCGAGTTGCTCGGCCCCATCACGCTCGGGCCGTCCTGCCGGTTGCCGTAGAGGTTGTACGGAATCTTGTCGTCCACCATCACGTGGTACATCTGCGCGATGGGCAACTCGATGCGGTGCCACTCGCGGCCGCGCGTGGTGGTGATGCTGATGCCGCCGTCATGCGCGACGATGAACCGGTTGCCGTTGGACGGATCGAACCAGACGTCGTGATGGTCGCCGCGCGGGACCTGCGCATCGGGCAGGTCGATGATGTTCTTGCCGCCGTCGAGCGTCTTGGTCCAGTCGGCCGCGAGGAAGTACGCCTCGTCGGCGTTGTCGGGCTCGACCCCCATGCGGTTGTAGTAGGCGGTGCGACCGCCGGGCTTCCGATCCTCGTTCACCATCTGCCAACTGTCGCCCGCGTCATCGGAGCGCCACACGTGTCCTCGATCTGTTGGCTGCCCGTGCCACGGCAACCCGTCCCCCGTCTCGATCTCGGCATACACCCGGTTCGAGTTGGCCGCGCTCACGCCGAGGCCCACCTTGCCATACGGCTTCTCCGGGAGGCCGTGTCCCACGAGGCGCTTCCACGTCGTGCCGAAGTCGGTGGACTTCCAGATGCTCGAGCCTGCGCCGCCGGATTCGCGCCCCCACGTGTGAATCTCGATCTGCCACATGGCCGCGTACACGATACGCGGATTGTTCGGGTCGAGCAGCACGTCCACGCCGCCGGTCGAGTCGTTCACGAAGAGGACGCGCTCCCAACTCTTGCCGCCGTCGAGCGTGCGGTAGATGCCGCGCTCCTGCTGCGGTCCGTAGGCATGGCCCTCTGCGGCCACCAGCACGCGATCGGCGTTGCTGGGATCGACCGCGAGCCGCGCGATGCGCCCCGTGTTCTCGAGCCCTGCGCGCGCCCATGTCTTGCCGGCATCGTTGGACCGGTACATCCCCCAGCCGAGCGAAATGTGGCTGCGGATGAACGACTCACCCGTGCCCACCCAGACCACGTTCGGGTCCGACGGTGCGACCGCGATCGCGCCGATGCTCGAGACCGGCTCCTTGTCAAAGATTGGCAGCCAGTGCGCGCCGCCGTCCACGGTCTTCCATATCCCGCCCGACGCTGCGCCCGCGTAATAGGTGTTGATGTCGCCCTTGATGCCAGCCACCGAAATAGTGCGGTTCCCCTCAGGGCCGACGTAGCGCCAGCGCATGGCGGTGAGCGCCGCTGTGTCAATGATCGCCACGGATGCGGCGGCGTTCACGCGCGTGCGCTGCGCGTCGGCCGTCGTGGCAACGAGGGACAGCCCGCCGAGGGCCAAGAGAGTGCTGCCGATCGCGGTACAGCGCATGACACTGGCCTCGTCGCCGAGTGAGAAAGAGAGGAACCCTTTAGTATGAAGGTGGGCCGCAACGCTGGTAATGGCTGCGCGCCACTTTCACAGACCCTCTACGCACGCCCTGTCCCGTTCGATGCTCCTTGCCCTGCTCGTTGCCCTCCAGTTCGACTCGCTGACCATTGCCAAGCGGCCGTCCGCGGTGGTGGATCCCTCACGCGCGCTCGGCCTCACCATCGACGGCCACGAGAAGGGCGACACGAAGCGGATCTTCACACCGGGCACGCTCGACTCGATTCGCAACGCCGGCTTCCACGTGGTGTCGGCGCGCCTGCGTGCGGAGCTGGGCGGTCAGGCCTGGCACTGGAATCCGGTGGGGCGGTGGAGTGACGCGACGAACCAGCGTGGCTACTGGACGTCTAGCGACCGGCTCGGCGCGCCAATCGAGGCCTCGTACGGGTATTGGCTGCCGCGGCGCGGCAACACCTTCGATCAGGCCAACAACAACGGGTACTCGCGCATCACCGACGGCGACACCGCCACCTTCTGGAAGTCGAATCCGTACCTGAGCAGTGCGCAGTGGGTCGTACTCGACTTCCGGCGCGACGTGGCGGTCCAGTCGGTGCGGGTCACGTGGGGCGAACCGCGTGCTACGCGCTTCGTGCTCGAGGCCCACGCGGACGAGGTGGATCCGGCGCGCTTCTCCGAGGCCGCGTACTGGGTGCCGTTCGCGCCGGGAATGTCCCTGCGCGCGGTGCGCATCCGACTGCTGACTGCTGCGCGCGTGCGCACGCGCGACTGGCGCGACGGTGCCGGCTTCGCCATTCGCGAGATCAGCGTGCGCGACACCAGCGGGCGCGATCTCGTGGAAGTCGGCACCAGCAACAAGACGCAGACGCCGGCGTACGTGTCGTCCACGGATCCGTGGCATCGCGCCGAGGACCTGGACGAGCACTCCGAGCAGCCCGGCGTGGATCGCATGGCGGCGCTC
>JAYTVE010000167.1:0-2067 GCA_043744185.1 Gemmatimonadota bacterium
GAATTCGAGCCGAGCGCGAGCGCCACGGGCGTCACCAACTGCGCCGCGTTGTAAGTGCGCGCGAACTCCTTGACGCTCGTGCGCAGATGCAGCTGCAGCGAGGTGTTGGCCCCCTCGAACGTGATGTCGTCGGCGGCGATGTCGAGCGGATCGGCACCATCCATGCGCAGCCGGAACGGCGCCTCGCGCCAGCGCCGCAGGCCGTTCGAGAGCGCGCGATAGCGCGGCAGGTCGGTGAGCGCGTCGCGCTGCAGGTCGCTCTCCATGAGCGTCGGCAGGATGCCCACCGCAACGATCCGCCCACCGCGCGGTTCCGCCGCGTCGCCAAGCAACCCCATCAGGGTCTTCATCTCCGCCCCGATGTGCGAGAACGGCGTGCCGGCCGCGAGCACGGGCGTGAGGTTGATCTCGAGGTTGAAGCGGTCGAGCTCCAGGGTGCAGCGCGGATCAAGCGTCTCGGCGAGTACGGCGCGATTGATCCCGAGTGGTCGGGCGTTGTCGTCGACGATGTCGAGCTCGAGTTCCGCGCCCAGGCTGGTGGGACCGTCGCCGAATTCCTCACGCTCGAGCAGGAAGGCGAGCGCCTTGAGCTGCTCGCGCGTGCGCTCCGCGAACTCTTGGAACTCCGCGTCAGTGAAGGAATCCCTGTCGAGGCTTTTTCCCATGGTCAACGATGCAACTGCTTGTCTTGCTTGGGCATAGGGGGAACCCTGTCGTGCTGCCCGGGGTGCTCCTTGACAACAAGATATCAAGAGGATATCATTTTGATGTCACTATTTCGGAGTTCAACCGTGTTCCGCGAAATCGAATTCAAGGCGCCGTCTGCGGCGCTCATGCTCCCGATCTTCCTGGCGCTCATCGCCCTCGGATTCGCCGGCCTCGCCACCGGCGCAGGCTCCGGCGACGTCATCCGCATCGGCGGCTCCCTCATCCTCGCCTTCGGCTCGTTCATTAGCGCGGCCGGTTGCTTCGTCGTCGAGCCTGGTGAAGCGCGCGTCCTCGTTCTGTTCGGCACCTACAAGGGCAGCATCAAGACACCCGGCTGGTACTGGGCAAACCCGTTTTTCAGCAAGCGCAAGGTCAGCCTCCGCGTCCGCAACTTCGAAACGGCCAAGCTCAAGGTCAACGACTCGCACTCGAACCCCATCGAGATCGGCGCCGTCGTGGTCTGGAAGGTGGTCGAGACGGCCGAGGCGCTGTTCGAGGTCGATGACTACGAGAAGTATGTGAACGTGCAGAGCGAGTCGGCGCTGCGCGGTCTGGCCACGAGCTACCCGTACGACGCCCACGAGACCGGTCAGGAAGCGCTCTCAACGCACACGGACATCGTTTCGCACGCCCTCAAGGGCGCCATCCACGACCGCCTCGCCAAGGCCGGCGTCGAGGTCGTCGAGGCCCGCATCAGCCACCTTGCCTACTCGCCCGAGATCGCGCAGGCCATGCTCCAGCGCCAGCAGGCGAGCGCCATCATCGCGGCGCGCACCAAGATCGTCGAGGGCGCGGTCGGCATGGTGGAGAACGCCCTCGAGCTCCTCTCGGCCAAGGGCATCGTCAACCTCGATGACGAACGCAAGGCGCACATGGTGAGCAACCTGCTCGTCGTGCTCTGCTCGGAGCGTTCGACGCAGCCGGTGGTGAACGCCGGCTCGATGTACTAGTGCGTCACCCGGAGCGCTGAGGTCCGGTGGCCCCGCGCAAGCCATTCCTGCTGAGGCTCGACCCGGCGGTCCACGATGCCCTCGCATCGTGGGCCGCCGAGGAGTTCCGGTCGGTCAACGGGCACATCGAGTTCCTGCTGCGCGATGCGCTGCGGCGCGCGGGGCGTAAGCTGCTCCCGCGAGCTGACGAGGCGCCGTCGCTCGCCCTCGACGATGACACGCACGATGATGCGCCAGACACCGCAGATGAGGCGGACGGCGATGAGCACGGCATCGTCCAGGCCGACGGCGCGTGAGCGCGCGCGCCGACCGCCACGCAATCGGTAGCTTCCGCTCGCCATGAGCACCCTCGTCCTCGCGCTGCACTCGTCCGGCTCACCTACCGCCATGTGGCGGTGGCTGCCGCGCG
>JAYTVE010000168.1:0-6659 GCA_043744185.1 Gemmatimonadota bacterium
CTCCAACACCTTCAAGAGCACCGAGACGCACAACGCGCACGGGCTTCTGAAGGCCGAAATGCGCGTGCTGGGCTCGATGGTCTTGCAGTGCGCCGACGAAACGCGCGTCCCGGGCGGCACGGCACTCGCCGTCGATCGCGACCTCTTCGCGGCCGCGGTCACGGCGCGCATTGCGGCGCATCCGCGTATCACGATCGCGCGGGAGGAAGTCCTGACGATTCCCTCGCCGGCCATCATCGCCACGGGCCCACTCACGAGCGATGCGCTCGCGGGCGCGTTGCGCGCGAGACTCGGTGCCGACGGTCTCGCGTTCTACGACGCGATTGCGCCGATCGTGAGCCGCGAGTCGCTGGACGATGCGGTCGTGTTCCGCGCCTCGCGCTGGAACAAGGAGACGATGGACGGCGCCGAGGCGGAGGGCGCGTACATCAACTGTCCATTCACGCGCGAGGAGTACGAGGCGTGGGTGGCCGCGCTCTCCGAGGCGGACCAGTATCAAGGCAAGGCGTTCGACGAGGTACCGTACTTCGAGGGGTGCATGCCCATCGAGGAGATTGCGAAACGCGGCGCCGACACGCTGCGCTTCGGGCCGATGCGTCCGATTGGACTCACCGATCCGCGCACCGGCAAGCGTCCGTGGGCGGTGGTGCAGTTGCGCATGGAGGATCGCGCGGGCCGCATGTGGAACATCGTCGGGTGCCAGACGCGATTGCGCATTCCGGAGCAGACGCGCGTCTTCCGGTTGATTCCGGGATTGGCAAACGCGGAGTTCCTGCGCTTCGGCGCGATCCACCGCAATGCATACGTGAACGCGCCGGCCGCCCTCACCGCGCACGGCTCGCTCAAGGACGATCCGACCGTGATTCTCGCCGGCCAGATGACCGGCGTGGAGGGCTACACTGAGAGCACCGCCAGCGGCCTCCTCGCGGCCATCAACCTCGACCGCATCGTGCGCGGCATGGCACCCGTGGCACCTCCGCCGACTACCATGATGGGCGCACTCGGTCGCTATCTCCGCGAGGCGGACCCCAAACATTTCCAGCCGATGAACGCGAACGCGGGACTGCTCGAAGTGCTCGAGGCGCCGCCGCGCGACAAGGAAGCACGGAAGGTGGCGTACGCGGAGCGCGCCCTCGCCGCGATCGCGACATGGCGTGACGCCGAGCTCGAACCGGCGGGTTGGCACGCGTGAGTGCGCGTCGTCGCGCCGCCACGGTGTCGAGCGCAGCGGCTGAGCCGCGCGACGGCCAAGGCGCCGCGCCGGAACGCCCCGATGCGGTGCGCGAGTTTCTCGCCTACCTCGAGAAGGAACGCGACGTCTCGCCGAACACGGTGCTCGCGTACAGCCGCGACCTGGACGACTTCTGCGGCTGGCTCGCACGGGACGGCGGTATCGAGGGCTGGGCATGGGAGCGAGTGGACCGGCTCGCCGTGCGCGGCTTCATGGCGCACCTGACGAGACGCGGGCTCGCCAAGCGCTCGATTGCTCGCACGCTCTCGGCCGTGCGCACGTTCTACCGGTGGATGCACCGGCAGGAGATGGTGGCGTCGAATCCGCTGCGCGGTGTCGGCAGCCCGAAGCTCGACAAGCACCTGCCCGGGTGGCTCGATCGCACGCAGGTCGAGACGCTGTTTGCCGCTGCCGAGCTTCGCGCACAGGGCGGCCGGTTCGAAGATGTGCGCAACCTCGCGATCCTCGAGCTGTTCTACTCGAGCGGGCTGCGCGTGAGCGAGCTCGCGGGAATCCGTGCAGGCGAACTCGACCTCATGTCGGGCCAGGTGAAAGTGCGCGGCAAGGGGCGGAAGGAGCGCATCGTTCCCGTCGGGGATCACGCGACGCGCGCCCTGCGGCAGTACGAGGCGCGTCGGGACGCCCTCGTGCAGGAGCTCGGTGCGGAGGCGGACCGGGGCGGGCTCTGGCTCTCGAATCGGGGAACACGGCTGGGGGTCCGCGCCGTTCAGCTAGCAATGACACGATTGCTCGATTTGGTCGGCGAGGATGCGGGCCTGTCGACGCACTCCATCAGGCACACGTTCGCCACGCACTTGCTGGACGCCGGTGCGGACCTGCGCGCTGTGCAGGAATTGCTTGGCCACGCCTCGGTGCGCACGACGCAGATCTACACGCACACCAGCGTGGAGCGGCTCAAACAGGTGTACCGGCAGGCGCATCCACGCGCCTAGGAAGATTCTGACTTGCGGGTGGTTGACCCGTTAGTTGATTGAAGAGACGACCATGAACTTCTGTTCTGGGCGCTGAAGCCCGGGCCGGAACGAGCCGGGCACCTTCCCGGAGATGTACCGCACCGCACCTCGCCGAGACCCGCGATGCCCGACGCGCCGTCGCACATCGAGCGGCCCACCTGGTTGCAGTCGCCCGAGCGCTTCGTGGGGCTGCTCGGGGATGCGGGCATCGGTGTCTGGGAGCTTGACCACACGACGGGCGCCTTCGCCGCGTCGGATCAGTTGCTCGCGCTCTACGGCTTGCCGACCGACACGCCTCGCGACGAGGTGCTGTCCGCACTGATGGCATGTGTGCACCCCGACGACATCGGACGTGTGCGGGCAGAATCCGATGCGCTGTTCCATGCCGGCGTGGTGGCCGTGGTGGACTACCGGGTTCGGCGCGTCTCGGATCGTGCCGACCGGTGGTTGCGTGCTCGCACCATGCCGACACGTTTGCCCGACGGCAGCCGCGGACAGGACGTTGGCATCCTGCGGGACGTGACGGAAGAGCGGCAGCAGGCCGAGCAGCTTGATCAGCAGCGCCACGAGCTCGGTCGCGCGCAGGCGATCGCGGGGATCGGTTCGTTCACGTGCGAGTGCGCCACGGATGTCACCCGGTGGTCACGGGAGACCTATCGCCTGCTCGGTCTTGATCCTGCGGTGGTGCCGGCCTCGATCAGCGCATTCGAGGCGCTGCTGACGCCGGAGGACGTGCCGCGATTCCGCCGTGCACTCGAGGACGCATTGGCTGGGACGGCGCCCTACGACATCGAGCTCGCGGTGCGCCGCCCCGATGGGCGTACGGTGCTGATCCACGATCGCGCCGAGGTCGAGCGCGACGCGACTGGCGCGCCGGTGCGCATCACGGGCACCAAGCAGGACGTGACCGCGCGGCGCGAGGCGGAGCAGGAGCGCTCACGCCAGGCGCGCGAGCTGGCGCGCACGCAGCGCATGGCTCGGCTCGGCAGTTGGTCCTGGTACGTGCAGTCCGGCGTGGTCTGGTGGTCGGCGCACGTGTGGGAGCTGTTCGAACTGGACAACGCGATGCCGGCGTCGATCGAGGCGCTGCGCACCATCTTCCCGCGGGACCAGCAGTCGATCTACGACGAGGCCGTGCATCGGGCCCTCGAGGGTACGCTGCCGTACGAAGTGGAGGTGAGCACACGGTTGCCGAGCGGTCGCGAGTTGATCGTCCGGGCGATCGGCGAGGTCGAACGTGCGCCTGACGGTTTGCCCGTCGCGATTCACGGCGCGGTGCAGGACGTGACCGAGGAACGTCGTCGCGAGCGCGCCGTGCTCGAGAGCGAGCAGGGCTTCCGCACGCTGGCCGAGGCCGGGCCGGTGGGGGTGTTTCGCACGGGCGCGGACGGGCACACGTCCTACGCGAATCCGCGCTTGCTCCAGTTGTGGGGCATGACGCTTCCGGAATTTCTGGGTGGCTGGCGCAACGTCGTGCACCCTGATGACGTCGAGCGCGTGACGGAATTGGGGCGCGTGGCCGTGGCCAACGGCCAGACGTTCCGCTCGGAGTATCGCATCGTGGTACGCGGCGAGGAGCGGCACGTACGGGTGGCGTCGTCGCCGGTGCTCGACGAGGGCACGCGCTACGCCGGACAGATCGGCATCGTCGAGGACATTACCGACGAGGTGCACGTACGCGAGCAGGCGGCCCGGTTCGAGGCGGAGTTGCGGCACGCGCAGAAGCTGGAATCGCTCGGGGTGCTCGCGGGAGGGATCGCCCACGACTTCAACAATCTCCTCGTGGGCGTGCTCACCAACGCCAGCCTCGCGCTGGATGCGTTGCCGCAGGGCGCACCCGTGCACGACCTCGTGACCAACATCGAGAGGGCGGCGCAGCGCGCGGCCGACCTGACGCGGCAGCTGCTCGCATACTCGGGGCGCGGGCGGCTCGTGGTGGGCGCGGTGGACCTGTCCGAAGTTGTACGCGAGATGGCCGACCTGCTGCGCACCGTGGTGTCCAAGCGCGCGCGCGTCGTGCTCGACCTCGCGCGCGGACTGCCCGACATCGAGGGCGATGCGACGCAGCTTCGCCAGCTCGTGATGAACCTCATCACCAACGCCTCCGACGCCCTCGGTGAGCACGATGGCACGATCACGCTGCGCACACGGCTTGCGGAACACGATGAGGTCGATCGTGCGGATGCGGTGTTCGGCACGCTGCCCGACGAACAGGTGCTCGTGGCGCTCGAGGTCACCGACGACGGTGAAGGGATGGACTCGACGACGATGCAGCGCATCTTCGATCCGTTCTTCACCACCAAGTTCACCGGACGCGGCTTGGGTCTGTCGGCGGCGCAAGGCATCGTGCGTGGACATCGCGGCGTGATGGCGTTGCGATCGCGTCCGGGCGCGGGGACGCGCTTCACGATCATCATGCCCGCGTCTCACAGGATCACGCCCGCCGAGGCCGTGCGTGTGATCGCACCCACCGCGACGACGTCGCGGCAAGGACGGTTGCTGGTCGTGGACGACGACGAGAGCGTGCGCGCCGTGTTGACGCGGCTGCTGCGTGCGCGCGCCTTCGCGGTGGAGGCCGCGAGCAACGGGCAGGCCGCGCTCGACCTCGTGCGTGCGCAGCCGACGGCCTACGATGCCGTGTTGCTCGACCTCACGATGCCGGTCATGAACGGCCGCGAGACGTTCGAGGCGCTCGCGGGCATCGCGCCCGATCTCCCGGTGATCATGATGTCTGGGTACTCGGAAGACGACATGGGCACGAGCGGCGCGCGGAAGCCGGCGGCCATGCTGCAAAAGCCGTTCATGCCGGCGGACGTGTTCGTGGTGCTCGACCGGATCCTGGCCAGGGCGCGTCCGGAATAGGCGGTCGCTAGCTTTCGCACATGATGAAATACGCGGTGCCCGTTCATGCGACCACGATTCTGGCTGTCCGGAAGGGCGGCCTCGTGGCGCTCGGAGGCGACGGACAGGTGACCGTCGGTGACACGGTCATGAAGAACACGGCGCAGAAGGTTCGGCGCCTCGCCGGTGGTCGCGTGCTGGCGGGGTTTGCCGGTGCGGCCGCGGACGCCTTCAGTCTCTTCGAGAAGTTCGAGGAGAAGTTCGAGCGCTACCCCGGCAACCTGCCGCGCGCGGCCGTGGAACTGGCCAAGGAATGGCGCTCGGATCGGGTGCTGCGGCGCCTCGACGCGCTGCTCGCCGTCGTCGACCGCGACCACGGCTTCGTGCTGAGCGGCACGGGCGACATCATCGAGCCGGACGACGGCATCCTCGCGATTGGCTCTGGCGGCTCGTACGCGCTCGCTGCCGCACGCGCGCTGTCGGCGCACACCGCCTTGCCGCCCGCCGACATGGTCCGCAAGGCGCTCACGATTGCCGGCGAGATCTGTATCTACACCAACACCAACATCACGGTCATCGAGCCCGAGGGGTGACCCTCGGCGCCTCGGCGCCGCGTCAGGATACTGCCATGCCCAGCACACGCACGGAACAGGTCGTCGCCCGCCTGGCGGACCTGACCCCGCGAGGAATCGTCGCCGAACTCGACCGCTACGTGGTCGGCCAGGCGGCGGCCAAGAAGGCGATCGCGATTGCCCTTCGCAACCGGTGGCGCCGCCAGAAGGCACCCGAGAAGATGCGGAACGAGATCGCGCCCAACAACATCATCCTCATCGGCCCCACCGGCGTGGGGAAGACGGAGATCGCTCGCCGTCTGGCGAAGCTCGCGGCCGCGCCGTTCGTGAAGGTCGAGGCGTCGAAGTTCACGGAAGTGGGCTATGTGGGGCGCGACGTGGAGGGGATGGTGCGCGACCTCGTCGAGAGCGCCATCGACATGGTGCGCGCCGAGCGCGAGGCGGATGTCGAGGAGCTGGCGCAGGAGAAGGTGGAGGAACGGCTGCTCGACCTCTTGCTGCCGACGCCTGAGGCTGCAGCCAAACCGCCGTCGCCCGCCGCGCCGGTGGCTCCGCATGGGTCCGCTGCGACGGCCGTGAGCGATGCCTCGAGCGTGTTTGTCGTGTCGAGCACCGGGGCTGCGACTCCAACCGCGGCGGAAGATGCCGACCGTGAGCGGCACAAGCGCACGCGAGAGAAGCTGCGTCAGTTGCTACGCGACGGGCAGCTCGAGGATCGCGAGGTGGACGTGGACGTGGTGCAGGGGCCGCCGCAGCTCGACATGATGGCGGGTGGCGGCAACATGCCCGAGGGCGCCGAGCAGATTGGCGCGCTCTTCGAGCAGCTCATCCCGAAGCGCACCAAGAAGCGCACCATGAAGCTCTCGGCGGCGCGCCGCGTGCTGATCGATCAGGAGTTGGACAAGCTCGTCAACAGCGACGACGTGACAACGGATGCGCTCGAGCGTACGGAGCAGCTCGGTATCATCTTCCTCGACGAGATCGACAAGATCGCGGGGAGCCGCGGTGAAGGATCGGGCGGACCCGACGTCTCACGCGAAG
>JAYTVE010000169.1:0-6657 GCA_043744185.1 Gemmatimonadota bacterium
CACGAACTCCGCGTCATTCGTGACGGTGCCCGCGTTCTCGGGACAGGCCGTCGCCTCGTTGGCCCTCTATGGCTCGAGCAGTTGCGCCCTCATGGGCCCCGCCGCCAACCCGCCCGGCGAGATCTTCTGTTGGGGCGAGAACGCGTCGCAGGGCAGGATCGGGCTCGGGACGAGCCTCGACTTCACCACGGCGCCGACATCCATCGCTTCCAGTTTCTTGGGCTGGCGCCGGCTGTTCGCCACCGCGCTCGACGGCGCGTGCGCCCAGCAGCTCACCGGCGAACTCTGGTGCTGGGGTCCGTCTCCCGGTGACGGATCGAAGTTGGCCGGCACCATGGTGCAGATCCGGCTCTTCATCGCGGGCCGGGGCCCGTGAGTCGTATCGGATTGCGCGCACGCGCGGTGCTTCTGGCGCTGGCCTCGCTCGGTGTGGCTTGGGCGTGCACCGACACGAGCGTCACCGGACCGATCGTGCGCCGCCTTGCCGCCATGGTGCTCCGCGGCACCGCCTTCCGCACGCCGTACGTGCTCTCGGGTGCGAGTGCGCGCATCGACACCGTACGCATCGTGCTCAAGCGGCCCGACTCCACGCTCGTGCTCGACACGTCGCTCTTCGTGCCGGTGGGCGCCGACTCCATTGCCTTCGCGTACGGCGTGTCATTTCAGGGCTCGCCGGACTTCGGCGCGCTCCTCCAGTACAAGTCGCTCGGGCAGGTGTTGTTCGAGTCGTCGGGCAAGGCTACCGCCAGCACCGGTGGCGCCGGCACTGGCGGCGGCGTGCTCGACCTCAAGCCGCTGCTCGTCGGGCCTGGCAAGGATGTGGTGTCGATCGCGATCGCGCCGCGCGACACGGTGGTCAGTTTCGGTGGCACCGTCAACTATCGCCTCACCGCACTCAAGGCGGGCAACGTGCCCGCCACGCAGTTCCTCTCGGTGCTCGGCACGAGCGACACGTCGGTCCGCATTGCCGCCAACGGCCAGATCGTCGCCCCCACTGCCCGACGCACCATCTGGGTGCGCGTCTCGATCCCGCTGCCCATTCCCGTTGCCGACTCCACCCGCGTCACCTTCGCGCCCATTCCCGTCGGCATGAAGGTGCAGGCGGGAAACGCGCAGCTCGGCACCGTCGGCATCGCGCTCACGCAACCGATCATCGCGCGCGTCGTCGCCGCCGACTCGCTCGGCGTCGCGGGGCTGAGCGTCACCTTCACCACGAGCACACCGGGCGTCGTCATCGGCACGCCCACGGTGCTCACCGACTCGCTGGGCGATGCGCGCACCATCATCACGCTCGGACCGCTGGCCGGCGCGCAGTCGTTCAACGCCACGTCCAGCCTTGGCACACGCGCCTTCAACGCGACCGCCAACGCCGGTGCGCCGAATGCCATGACGCTCGTCTCGGGCAATGCGCGCACGGTCGTGGCAGGCACGCTGGTGGACTCGGCGCCCACGGTGCGCGTGACCGACCAGTTCGGCAATCCGGTGAGCGGCACTTCCGTCATCTTTTCCATCACGGGCGGCGGCGGTGCGCTCACTGGCGCCAACGCCATTACCAACGCGGCCGGTGCCGCAAACCCGACGTCCTGGACGCTTGGCCTCACCGCCGGTGCCAACACCCTGCGCGCGACGGTCGGCGCGGTGGCACCGGTGAACTTCACGGCCACCGGCGTGGCCGGCCCGCCCGCCACCATCACCAAGGTGCGCGGTGACCTGATCAGCCGAGTGGTGGCGTCGGCGGTGGACTCGACGCCGCGTCTGCGCGTGACGGATGTGGGCGGCAATGCCGTGGCCGGCGCTGCGGTCAACTTCAGCACGCTCACCGGCGGTGGCAGCGTTACCGGTACCACGGCCGTGACCGACGTCAATGGATTCGCGAATCTTGGTGCGTGGACGCTGGGCACGCTCGTGGGCGCGAACACGATTCGCGCGACGGTCGGCGCGCTTGCGCCAGTCACCTTCACGATCACCGGCACGGTGGGCGCGCCCGCCGTGCTCGCGAAGGACGGCGGTGATCTGCGCGTCGCGACCGTTGCGACGGCCACCGATACGGCGCCCGGCGTGCTGATCACGGATGCGTTCACGAATCCCGTCAGTGGGGTGGCGGTCACGTTCGCGATCACCGGCGGTGGTGGCGCCATTGCGGGTGGCGCGCAGGTCACCAATGCCGCTGGCAAGGCGCGCGCCACGAGTTGGACGTTGGGTGCGGCTCCCGGCGCCAACACGGCGACGGCCGCCGCCGCAGGACTCACGACGCTCTCGTTCAGCGCCACCGCGACGGTGGGCGCGCCGTCCACGCTTGTGATCGTCGCGGGCAACGCACAGACGGCGCCCGCCGGCAGCGCGGTGCCGATCGCGCCGCGTGTGCAACTCACCGACGCCATCGGCAATCCCGTCGTCGGCGCTGCCGTCACCTTTGCCGTGACCGCCGGCGGCGGGTCGGTCACCGGAGCCTCGACGAGCACCGACGCGGCCGGCTTCGCGCAGGTCGGCAGCTGGACGCTGGGCACGACCGCCGGCGTCAACACGCTGCAGGTGGCGACGGCGGGCGTCGCGCCGGTCAACATCGTGGCCACCGGCACGCCGGGGGCGCCGGCCGCGCTCGTGATCGTCAGCGGCAACAATCAGGCGGCGGTCGTGAACACTCAGCTCGCCACGCCGATCACGGTCGTGGTGCGCGACGCCAACACCAACCCGGTGCCGGGCGTGAACGTCACCTTCGGCATCACGGCCGGTGGCGGAAGCCTCTCCGGTGCGAGTGCCGTCACCAACGGGGTCGGTCAGGCCACACTCGGCAGCTGGACGCTCGGCGTGGTAGCGGGAGTGAACACGCTCAACGCCACGAGTCCGGGTGTCTCGTCCGCGCTCTTCACGGCCACCGGCATACCGGGTTCGGCAGCCCGCATCGCGTTCGTCACCGACTCGGTGCCAAGCGCCGTCGTCGGCACCGCCATCACGCCGCCTCCAGCGGTTCTCGTCTCGGATCTCTTCGGCAACGCGGTCACGGGCGCCCAGGTCGACTGGACGGTGCTCACCGGCGGTGGAATCGTGGCGCCTGCGGCAGTGAACACGAACGCGGGCGGCATCGCCTCGGTCACGAGTTGGACGCTCGGCACGACGGTCGGCGTGCAGTCACTGCGCGCGAGCGTGTCGGGCGTCGGCACACCCAAGACTTTCCTTGCCACCGCGCTTCCGGGCGTGGCGGCCACGATCATCAAGGTCGCCGGCGATGCGCAGAGCTCGCCCGTCGGCACGGCGTTCACCACCGCGCCGCGCGTTCGCGTCACCGACGCCTTCGGCAACGGCGTGCCCGGCGTGACGGTCACCTTCGCGCCACAGGCCGGCACGAGCACGATGACCGGCACGTCGGTGCAGACGGACGGCACCGGTGCCGCGCAGGTAGGCTCGTGGACGCCCACCGCAGCCGGTGCGGTGAGCGCAACCGCCAGCACGCTGGGTGCCAGCACGGTGACCTTCACGGGTACGGGTACCTCGGCGGGCACGCCGCGCCTTGTCGTCGAAAGTGGCGCGCTGCAGTACGCGCGCGCGGGCGCCACGCAGCTCACGGTGCCGGTGGTGGTGCGTGCGCTGGATGGCGGCGGCAACCCCGTTGCGGGAGTGTCGATCGCCCTCTCGGCCTCGTCCAGCGTCACGGGCGCGATTGCGGGGGTGGGCGGCCCGCTCGTCACGGCAGCCGATGGCCGCATCACGCTGACCACCTTCCCCGTGGGCAGCGCGCTCGGCACCATCATCATCACCTTCACGCCGCCGGGGCCATTCAGCGCCGTGACGAGCTCGGCCCTCGTGGTCGGGCAGCCCATCTTGATGTTGCGTGCGGGCGGAGACGCACAGTCGGCGAATGCGGGCGACACCTTGAGTCAGCCGATCAGCGTTTTCCTGCTCGACGGATCGGCCAATCCGATTCCACTGCAGCCGGTCTCGTTCAGCGTGACGAGCGGCAGCACGAGCGGGATTCCGACGTCGCTCACGTCGGCGATTTACACCGTGCTGAGCGATGCCAACGGCATTGCCGCGCTCCGCCTGCCCATGCCGGCCTCGAGTGGTCGGGTGACGATCACCGCCAGCAGCGCCGGGCTCGCCTCGGTGTCGTTCACGGCCACGTCCGTGCCCACGGCTGGGAGCGGCACGGCGGTCAAGGTCGATGTGTTGAACGGGGTAGGCACGCTGCGTGCCGCTGCCGGCGGGCTCTTGGCGGACACGATCGTGGTGCGGGAGCTGACGGCCACGGGCAACACGCTGGCGGGGCGCAAGCTCTGGTTCACTGTCCGCTACGCGACGGGCGGATCCGCGCTCGAGGACTCGGTGGTCACGGACGCACAGGGTCTCGCCCGGATTCCGAACGTGTTCGTGGGCGACAGCGCCGGCACGACCACGGTGGAGATCTATGACCGGACGATCAACCTCGGGTGCGGATTCCTTCAGTCGAACGTCAACATTTCCGTCTCGGGCGTGCCCGCCGATCTCGAGCTGGTCGCTGGCGACTTCCAGACGGCGGTTGCCGGCACGGACCTGCCACAGCCGGTGACCGTGCGCGTGGTGGACGCGAGCGGGCGACCGATCACGAATCAGGTCGTGGCATGGACCAGCACGTTCCCGTCCTCAGGCGGCGGCAGCGTGGCGGGTCGCTTCGGCACCGCGACCACCGACCGGTTCGGCATCGCCACGGTCATCTTCCGCCTGGGCGGGACCCCCGGTACCAACCGGATGATCTTGAATGTGCCCGGCACGCCGAACATCACCATCACCGCCACGGGGACGCCATGATGACGATGCTGCGCCCGATCCGTCCGGTGGTTCCAACCCCAACGGCCACGGTCCGCGCCCTTGCCGCCGGCCTCCTCGCGCTCGCTCTCGCTGCGTGTCGCGATGACGTCCGTCCGGCGCTGGCGCCCGCGCCCTCGGGCATGTTCCTGACGGCGGCGGTCCGCTGTGAAGTCAAGCCCGGCGATCGGCAGGCACGATGCGGTAGTGCCGTCACCGGCCGAGGAAATTCCCGCGAGCAGGCGACCGCGCGCGCCTCGCAGCGTCTCATGGCGCGCCAGCAGGAGCCGAGTGCTCCGGGCACGATGAACGCCGTCGTGTTCGGGGGACAGGACGAGCAGGTGCATCTCGAGATCGTGGATGTGCGCACCACCGCCGCTGCGGACACGACGCGCCTGACGATGTCGCTGCGCAATCTCACGTCCGAATCGATGGGGACGCTCGACAACGCCAATCCCGATGTGAACGGCGTGCAGGTGTTCGTCGCCAACGGCCCGATTGTCACCGGGGCTGGCTCGAGTGGCATCGTCACGGTCACGGACATTGTCGACAGCACAACCTTCCCGCCGTACTCGGGACGTCGCCCCTACGTGCAGCTGCCCGGTTTGCTGTTTCCCGGCGCCGCATCGCGCTTCCTCATCGGCTTCTCGACCCCAACGACGGTCACGGGCTTCACCTTCGACCTGCTCGTCTCCACGGAGTTCGCCCAGTCGTTGCCGCCTGGCGCCCCACAGGAGCTGTACGTGCTTGCCATGTCCGCCGGCGCCACGCACGCCTGCGCGATCAGCTACGATCCGCAGGCGTTCACCGACCGCGCATGGTGCTGGGGGCAGGGGCCCGGCCTCGGTCTCGCGGTGGACACGGCCTCGGTCGTTGCGTTGCCCATCGAGGGGTTCCGCTTCACCCAGCTCGTTTCGCCCGGCCTCGTCACGTGCGGCCTGACTCCAGAGGGACTGATCTACTGCTGGGGGCAGCAATCGGGATTCTTCAACGTGACCTCGTCCGACACGCCGCAGCCCATGTTCTCGGGGGTGCGCGTGCGACAGTTCGCGACGTCCAACGCGCATATCTGCGGCATCATGGCCGACAGCACCGCCGCCTGCGCGGGCTTGAACGCCTTCGGCGAGTTGGGTGACGGCAGCGTGTTGAGCGGGTTCGAGCCGGTGCGAGTGGCCGGCGGGCTCAAGTGGCGCGAGGTGACCGTCGGCACGCAGTCCAGCTGCGGCATTGCCGCGGACTCGACCGCCTACTGCTGGGGGCGCAATGCCCTCGGTTCGCTCGGTGATTCGACACTCACGCAGCGGACGGTGCCCACTCCGGTGTACGGTGGGCGCAAGTGGCGCACGCTCAAGGCCGGCAGCGAGCATGTCTGTGGCATCACCGCGTCTGGCGCCGTGTATTGCTGGGGTAGCAACACCGTGGGGCAGGTCGGCAATGCCCTCGACACGTTCGGCACCGTCGTCGCGCCCGACTCCGTCGCCATTCCGCCCGGCGTCGCGACTGCGCTGGCATCGGGCGACTACTACTCCTGCGCCACGCAGGGCACCAACACCTGGTGCTGGGGCGCCAATCCGTCGGGCAATCTCGGCAGTTTCAACTTCGGCGTCACGGACACACCCGCGCAGGTGCCTGTCTCCGATCCGTTCACGCAGCTCACGGCGAGTTCGATCGGGTCGCGCTTGCATACCTGCGGCCTCGCGGCGGGGGTGGTGCGCTGCTGGGGCAACAACGACTACGGTCAACTCGGCAACGAGGATCCGGGCGGTAACCTCCCGAACCCCGTCACGTTCAATGCGGGTCCCGTGGCGTCTGTCATGGCCGGCTTCGGGAATACCTGCGTGATCGAAGCGGGGGCCGCCGGGCGCACGCTCTGCGTTG
>JAYTVE010000170.1:0-2066 GCA_043744185.1 Gemmatimonadota bacterium
GACCGGGTGTTGCTGCTCGAGAACGGGCAGCTCACGCAGGTTCCAATGCGCGAGGAGGTGGGCTGATGCTCTGCGACCAGTGCAAGGAGCGCGATGCCGTCGTTCACTTGACGCAGATCGTCGAGAGCGCGGTGACGCAGCTGCACCTGTGCGAGAAGTGCGCGGCAGAGCGCGGCGTCGAGACGACGATCGCGACGCCGAAGCACCCGCTGGGGGATTTCCTGAAGGCGGTCCAACAGCAGGCGATGCTGCCGTCGGCCGAGTCCACCAAGTGTGCCGCTTGCGGCATGACGCTGAAGGATTTCCGCGCGACGGGACGGCTGGGCTGCTCGCGCTGCTACGGCGCGTTCGCGGTGAGCCTGCGCGAGCTGCTGCGTCGCGTGCATGGGAGCGCGCAACACGCGGGTCGCACATACAGCGGGCCGCAGCCGGCGCCTTGGCAGCGAGCGAACTCGCTACGCGAGCTCAATGATCGGCTCAAGCGGGCGATCGAACAGGAAGCGTTCGAGGACGCTGCGTCACTGCGCGACCAGCTACGGGGCATGGAATGACACTCGATCTCTCGCTGCTGCCGGATGGGGGCGTGGGCTGGCTCGATAGCTCCGGCGAGTCGCCGGACATCGTGCTCTCGACGCGCGTGCGGCTGGCCCGGAACGTCGAGGGGTTTGCGTTCACGACGCGCGCCCGGGATGGGGAGCGGCTGCGCGTGCTGGCGCAGGTGCGTGAGGCGGCGGCGCTGATGCCGGCGCTTCGCGACGCGGTGACCGTCCGGGTGGACGAGCTCGGAGAGACGGACCGGTTGCTGCTCCACGAGCGCCACCTCGTGAGCAAGGAGCTCGCGGGGCTCGACGCCCAGCACCCGCTGCGCGCAGGGGCGGCGGTGCTCGTGGGGCGCGACATCTCGGTGATGGTGAACGAGGAGGACCATCTGCGGCTACAAGCGCTGGTGGCGGGCTTCGCCCCGGAGCGGGCGTGGGACGCGGCGCTGGCGCTCGATCGGGAGCTGGGCATCAAGGTGCCGTTCTCGTTCGACCCGGAGTTCGGATTCCTGACCGCCTGTCCGACCAATACGGGAACCGGGATGCGCGCCTCGGTCCTTATCCATCTACCCGGTTTGGTGCTCACCAAGGAGATTTCCAAGGTGCTCGCCGGGCTGCAGCAGATGGGGCTCACCTACCGCGGGTTGTACGGTGAAGGGAGCGAAGTGGTCGGGAACTTCTTCCAAATCTCCAACCAGACGACGTTGGGTCGGAGTGAGGACGAGCTACTCGACCACCTGACGCGGGTGGTGCGACACGTGGTGGAGCGCGAGGCTGAGGGACGGCGCGTATTGCTGCGCGACGCGGGCTATATTATCGAGGACAAGGTGTGGCGCGCGTTCGCCACGCTGCGGCACGCGCGGATGTTGTCGTTTGACGAGGCGATGAACCTGCTTTCCGGTGTTCGGCTTGCGGTCGGGCTGAAACTGATCACCGGCCTCAGTGTATACACGCTCAACAAGCTCCTGATCTTCAGCCAGCCGGCGCACCTCGAACGTCTCGAGGGCCGGTCGCTGTCCGAGAGTGAAGGACTCCTGGCGCGGGCGCGCTACGTGCGGCAAGTGCTGGCCGCCGAGGCGCCGCAGGCCGGGTAGGCGCAGAGCTCACCGAACGAGGGCCAAGCATGAACGGGTACAACTTCACCGAACGGGTCCGGAAGGTTCTCGCCATGGCGCGCGAGGAAGCGGCCCGTCTCCACCACGAGTATGTGGGGACGGAGCACATCCTCCTCGGCCTCATTCGCGAGGGCGAAGGGGTCGCGGCCGCCGTGCTGCAGAACCTCAACGTCGACCTCGACGAGATCACGCAGAAGATCGAGGAGACGGTGAAAAAGGGGAAGGCGGCGCAGACCACCGGGCCGGACCTCCCGTACACGTCGCGCGCCAAGAAGGTGCTGGAGCTGGCCATGGCCGAGGCTCGCGAGTTGACCCACAGCTACGTGGGCACGGAGCACCTGCTGCTCGGGCTGTTGCGCGAAGAGAAGGGGATCGCCGCGCAGGTGCTGACGGACGCGCAGGTCACGCTCGA
>JAYTVE010000171.1:0-6627 GCA_043744185.1 Gemmatimonadota bacterium
TGGCAATCAATACTCGGTAGCGGCGCCGGCGTCCTAGAGTGGCGCGAACAGCGCCGGCAAGCTGACCACTAGCGGCGCGTACGCACCTTGGGGATGCCAGGAGAGCCGGTCATGCACAACGCGCGGTTCAACGTCGGCCGGCGTCCATACCTCCACCGCGGCCGCCTTCGGGTCCACGATCCAGTACGCGCGCACCCCCTGCTGCTGGTACAGCTGTCGCTTCTTGCCGCGATCCCGCGAGCCGGACGAGGGGCTGATGATCTCGACCGCGAGCAGCAGGTCGCGCATGGCCACCCACTTGCCGGTTCGTGCCTGCTCAAGGTCGACGACGAAAAGGTCGGGTTGCACCATGACGTCGAATCGACCCCACGAGATGTCGCTCTTGGAGCCGTAAAGTGCCCCGCACTGCTCGCGCTCGATGTAGTTCCCCGCGGCCAGCGTCAGCCGGATGAACACGCGCTCGTGCGGATCGCCGGGCGCGGGCGTCACGAGCAGCTCCCCGTCGATGCACTCGTACTTGTTGCGATCTTCGGGCAGGTCGCGCACCATCTGCGCGGTCCAGTACAGAGGCGCGGGCATGACCATAGTGTCGTCTCGGCGCGGGGTGAAGCGCAAGGGCTCGGCATTCTCCAACATGCAGCGCCTCAGTCCGAGTCAGGTAACCCGATTCACGCAGCGGAGAACAGAGCCACGCTGCAATGAAATGCTGCGTGGCTAACCCTTGATCGCGTAGTTTTTCCCGTCGTGCACAACCTGCCCCATGGCCGTGTGCGCATCGTGCTCGAACACGAGCGTCCACTGGTCGGCCACGGCCCGTGTCAGCAACTGCCGCTTGCTCTCGAGCGTCAACAGCGGTTCCACGTCGTAGCCCATGATCCACGCCAGCGGTAGGTGATGCGCCGTGGGAATCACGTCGGCAAGGAAGATCGCGGGCACGTCGCCATCGAGAAACACGCTCTGATGGTGCGGCACATGCCCCGGCGTGCGGCGCATGTGGATCCCCTTGACGACTTCCACGTCGCCTTCCACGAAGTCGAACAGCCCCGCCTCGGCGAGCGGCACGAAGTTGTGATCGAAGTACGAACCGGCCGTGCGTTCGTTGGTGTGCGTCGCGTAGTGATACTCGCCCTTCTGCACGACGTAGCGCGCATTGGGGAAACTCGGGCACACCACGCCGCTCGCATCCTTGTACGTGTTGCCGCCCGCGTGGTCGAAGTGCAGGTGCGTGTTGATCACCACTTTCACGTCGGTCACGGAATGCCCCGCGGCCTTGATGCCGGACTCCACCGCGCTGAACCCCCGCGGACCTGCCGGATCAATGCCGTAGATGCTGTAGAACTTGTCGTCTTCCTTGTTCCCCGCACCGCAGTCCACCATGATGAGTCCGACCTCGTGCTCGATCAGCATGGTGCGCATTCCCATGGGGATGCGGTTCTTCTCGTCGGCGGCAAGGCGGCGCGACCAGAGCGGCTTGGGGACGATGCCGAACATCGCGCCGCCATCGAGTTGTTGGCCGCCGGCCTGGATCAGATGCACGGTCCAGTTGCCGAGCTTGGTCGTCTGCAGGAGCGGGAGCGGAGCAGTCATGGCACGTTACGCGGCAAAGGTGTCGTCCACGGAGCGCGGCAGCGCGCTCCGCTTGCGGCGATTGGTCCGCCGCGCGAGGTAGTCGTCGAGGTCGCCCCAGCTGTCCACCCCCTGACGACCAAGTTCGTCGAGAAAGCGCAGCAGCACCTGGGCCGTGGCGGCGGCATCGCCGAGTGCGCGGTGGCGCCCCTCGATGGCAATGCCGTAGTGCTGACAAACGAAGTCGAGCGAGCGGCGCGGCAGCTCCTTGAGCAATCTGCGCGCGAGGCGCACGGTGCAGACGCGCAGTTCATCGTCAGGCGGCAATCCGGCACGTGTGAGCTCCGCGTTGACGAAGCTCCAGTCGAAGGGCGCGTTGTGCGCGACGAAGGTGCCGCGATCGATGAGCGCACGCACCGTCGGCGCGATCTCCGTGAAGCGCGGCGCATTGGCCACCATGCGGTCATTGATGCCGGTGAGCTGCACGATGAACGGCGGAATGCTTCGACCGGGATGCACGAGCGAGCTGAACTGCTCGACGACTCGTCCACCCTGCACCACGACCGCCGCGAACTCGGTGATGCGGTCGCCCGTGCCTGGCTGGCCGCCGGTCGTTTCGATGTCCACCACGGTCCAGACGTGTTCGATGAGCCGAACCTCGGGGGCGGCGCGCATCAGGCCAATCCAGGCATCACGCGCGCGATGCCGCGACGGCACGGTAGAGCTTGACGAACCGTTCCGGCGACAGTGTCTCCGCCCGCGCCGTGGGGTCGATGCCGACGGATTCCAGCAGGGCGCGCGAGCCGTCGGCTTCGAGCGAGGCCACCGAGCGCAACGTGCGCGCCAACTGCTTCCGTCGCTGCGCGAAACAGGCGAGCACGAACTTGGAGAACGGCGATTCTTCCTCGGCGCTCACCAACGGCTCCGCACGCGGTACCACGCGCACGATCGCCGAATCAACCTTGGGTGGCGGCTCGAACGCGCCGGGCTTCACGATCATCACCGTCTCGGCGTGCGCGAGCGCCTGCAGGTTCACGCTCAGTGCGCCGTACGCTTCGGTGTCGGGAGCTGCTGCCATGCGCTCGGCCACTTCACGCTGCACGAGGAACACGGCGCGTTCCGGGCGCGGCGCCTTGAGCGCGTGGAAGAGGATGGGGGTCGTGATGTAGTACGGCACGTTGCCGGCGAGGCGATACGGCCCCTGCGCGAGAGCGGCCAAGTCGAACGTGAGCACGTCGCCCTCGGCGATCATCACGTTGCCGCGTGCCGCATAGCGCGCATGCAGGATCGGGATGAGCGCACGATCGAGTTCGATGGCGATCAATCGTCCGGCACGATCAGCGAGGCGATCGGTGAGCGCGCCGCGCCCGGGACCGACCTCGATGACGGTCTCGCTGCCGGTGAGCTCGAGCGCCGCGGCGATCTTGTCCAGCACCTTGCCATCACGCAGGAAGTGCTGGCCAAGCGACTTGCGGGCGGGCGGCAATGCCGGGCGATTGGCGCCAGGACCCTTGTGTGGTCGGTGCGCCACCTCAGCTCCGCAGGATGAGCAGCGTGCGATCATCGCGCGACGGTACGCGGCCGACG
This sequence comes from Gemmatimonadota bacterium, assembly GCA_043744185.1. Classification (GTDB taxonomy): domain Bacteria; phylum Gemmatimonadota; class Gemmatimonadetes; order Gemmatimonadales; family Gemmatimonadaceae; genus JACPPC01. The sequence goes on from JAYTVE010000171.1 coordinate 3,154, forward strand.
TGCTTGGCGACGGCGCCGAACACTTCATCCACGATCTCGTCGACGGGACGCTTGCGGTGTTTGCGCACAAGTTCGAGCACCATCTCCTCGCCGAAGCGGCGATCCTTGCGGTCGCGCGCGTCGGAGATGCCGTCGGTGAAGAGCAGCAGCAGGTGCTTCCCCGTGCCCCACGGTCGCGTCTTGGAACGCGGGAACGTTTCGCCCATGCCGAGCGGCGGATCGAGTGCGGGGAGCCGCTCGGCTTCACCGTCTTCGTCCACGATGAAGGCGTGCGGGTGTCCCGCATTGGCCCAGCGCAGTGTCTGCGCGCGGCGATCGACGACACCGTAGAACACCGAGAGGTACATCTCGGTCCGTTCCAGCTCCTCGTCGAGCGCGGCGAACATGAGTTGCAGTACTTCGCCCGGGTCCGAGGTGCGAGGCGCATGGATGGTTGCGGCGCTCATCGCCAGCGCCATGATCAGCGCCGCGCGGTAGCCGTGGCTCGACACGTCGCCCACCATCGCGCCCGAGCGGTTCGGCCCGAGGCGGAAGAGATTGTAGAAGTCGCCGCCAACGTCCTCTGCGGGTGCGACGCGCGCTCCGACTTCCGCGATCGGTGCGACGATCGACGGATCGGGCAGCATCTTCATCTGCAGGTCGTGCGCGAGCGCCATCTCGTGCTGCAGGCGCTCCTGCAGGAGAGAATCGCGCACGAGGCGCGCGTTCTGGATGGCGGTGCCGATCTGCGTCGCGACTGCCGTCACGAGCTTCTGGTCGCCGGCGGTGAACGGCGTTCGCGCCTTGCGGTCGCTGAGCACGACGACGCCGAGCGGAGGTTGGTCTCCACCGCCGGGCGCGGTCCAGAGGATGGGCACCGCGAGCATCTCGCCGCGGCGCACCGGTCCTTCGAGCTCGGAACCCGGCTTGTCGCGGCCTGCAATCTGCGCCTGATGCGAGGTGAACACCTGCGCGGCGACGCTGCGGGCGTCGTCGAGCGGAATGTTCGGCAGCTCGCGATCGTCGATGCCGTTCGTGGCGACAGCCACCAGTTGTGCGCCGGCGATGTCGTGCACGAGCAGCGCGCCACGCCGCGCTCCCACGGTGTCGAGCAGCTCGCGCAGGATGATCTGCGCGGCTTCGTCGAGCGCGACGGTGCGACCGAGGATCTCGTTGATGGTGTAGAGGAGGTTGATCTCCTCGTAGCGCTCCGCGAGTTCGCGCGCGGCCTGCTCGAGTTCCTTCGAGGCCGCAATGGACTGCCGCACGACTGGCGTGAGCAACTCGATGAAGCCATCGAGTTGCGCGCGAGCGCCCTTGTGCGGACCCACGACGAGCCACGTGCCCGGTAACCCTGCCACCGGCGCGACGATTCGCACCTCGCCGCTTCGCGACTTCCACTCGGTGGCACGTTCCGTGCGCACGCCGGGCGGCGGAATGTCAGGAGCCACGTCGTCGTCGTGGGCGAGGCAGGCGATCCCGGCCGCGTCCTCACGCCAGAGGCTCACGGGACACTTGCACGCCGAGCGAAAGGCGATGAAGACGTCCCGGAGACCGCTCACGGCAACTCGAGCACCATGCGCACGATGTTGCCCTGATCGCTGTAGCGCTCGACGCGATCCATCAGGCGCCGCATGAGGAAGAGGCCGCGGCCATCCTCGCGTTCAAGGTTTTCGGGCGCCGTGGGGTCGCGCGTGCAGGCGTCGAGGTCGAAGCCTGGGCCTTCATCAGCGACTTCGAGAACGAGCGCCTTGTGCGACATCCCGGCGCGCACCGTCACGAGACTGTCGCCCTGCCGCGCGTGGCCATACAAGATGGCGTTGGACAGCGCCTCGGTGAGCGCGACGGGTACGTTGAAATGCAGCTTGCGTTGCGGCACGTGCAGGTCCGCGCAGGTGGCGACGACGCGGGCCACGACGCGCTCGATTTGGGCCACGTCGCTCGGGACCGCCATCTCGAGGGCGACCCGCATGTCGTCGCGCGCTCCGCTCAGAACGATTCCAGCGCGCGTTCGCGCGTGTCGGCGATCTGGAACAGGGTGTCGAGCTTGGTCAGCTCGAACAGGGTGCGGAGGTCGTCGTTCAGGTTGGCGAGACGCAGCTCGCCGCCCAATTCGCGGATCTTCTTCGAGAGCGACACCAGCACGCCGAGCCCCGAGCTGTCGATGTAGCCCGTGCGCGCGAAGTCGATGAGGAACTGGCGCTCGCCGTGCTCGAGTTCGTCCAGCACGCGCTGCTTGAGCTCCTGACGGTTGCCGACGATCAACTGTCCTTCGACCTCGACCAGCGTGACGTCGCCCGCCTTGGCGATCGTGAAGCTCATACAGCCGTCCTCTGCAGGGGGAGTTCCGGCGGCCGCGAAGCCGCCCTTCAAAATGTCACGATGCGCGCCTGCGGGCGAGGGCTTCGGCGACGGCCGGATGCACCAATTCCCCCACATCGCCACCCAACCGGGCCACTTCGCGCACGAGCGTGGCGCTGATGAACGACGTGGCGCTCGACGGAATGAGGAAAACGGTCTCGATCGCCGGCGCCAAGTGACGGTTCATGCCGGCCATCGGTACCTCGTAGTCGAAGTCGGTGACGCCGCGCAATCCGCGCACGAGCAACGTCGCGTCGGCGGCCCGCGCGAAGTCGACCAACAGCCCCCCATCGAGCTGCTTGACGGTGACGCGCGACTCGTTGGCCATCACGGCCTGCACCATGGCGACGCGCTCGTCGGCGGAGAACATGGCATTTTTGGCGCTATTGGGCGCGACCGCCACGATCAACTCGTCGGCGAAGGCGAAGGCGCGGCGCACGAGGTCCTCGTGGCCATTCGTGAACGGGTCGAAGCTGCCGGCGAAGAGCGCCACGCGGCGTCCCTGGCTCATCCTGTCACTCCTCGACTTGCCCGGGCCCGGTATGGCGCCGGTCCATGAAGTAGAACGACAGCGCAGTGGTGCCGTACGTGCGCGTGTCGTGCGCCCCCGGCAGGGGCTCCAGTACGTCGTGCTCGATCCCCAAGATGCGCGCGAACGGCGACCTCAGCCAGCACTCCGCGAGTTGCGTCGCGAGCCCCTGGCGGTACGGCGGATCGGCGAAGGCGAGGTCCCACGGGTTCTGGGCGTGCTCGGCGGCCGCGCTCAGCGCGTCGGCGCGCTTGACCACGGCTTCGGCGCTCGACGCGCCCAGCAGCCTGAGGTTCTCGCGTAGCAGCGCCAGCGAGGGTGCCGCGAGTTCGATGAACTCCACCGACGAGGCTCCGCGCGAGAGCGCCTCGACGCCGAGCGCCCCTGTACCGGCAAAGAGGTCTGCGGCAGCCGCGCCCGGGATCGCGCTCTGTACGATGCTCATCCAGGCTTCACGCACGCGGTCGCGCGTCGGACGCACCTTCTCGCCCTCAGGCGCCTGGATGCGGCGCCCCCGCCAGCGGCCCGCCACGATGCGCAGCATGCTCAGCCGCGCACCGGCACGAGGTCCACGACCTTCGCCTGCAGCGTGCTGTCGCCACGGT
>JAYTVE010000172.1:0-6618 GCA_043744185.1 Gemmatimonadota bacterium
CTCGCGCTCGCTCAAGGCGCTCGCGAAGGAGCTGCAGGTGCCCGTCATCGCCCTCTCGCAGCTCTCGCGTGCGCCGGAGCAGCGCACGGGCGAGTCGCGAGGACGCCCGCAGCTCTCGGACCTGCGCGAATCGGGCGCCATCGAGCAGGACGCCGATGTCGTGATGGGCCTCTACCGTCCGGACTACTACGCCGAGAAGGATGCCACCGGCGTCGCACGCGACAAGGACGGGCAGGTGATCGACGGACGCGCCGAGGTCATCATCCTCAAGCAGCGGAACGGTCCCACTGGCTCGGTGGATCTCTTCTTCCACAAACAGTACACGCGCTTTGACAACTTCACGCCGCGCGGCGCGGGCACGCCGGCCATCGTCGGCGCGGACTCGTGATGGCACGGGCCAGGACGGCGTACCGCTGCACCGAATGCGGCGCGTCGTATCCGAAGTGGACCGGGCGCTGCGAGGCCTGCTCCGAGTGGAACACGCTTGTCGAAGAACCGGTGGCCGCCTCCACGGCGCTGGGCGGGAAGGGGGCCAAGCGCGCGGGCGGGTCCAAGGGGTTCGCATCGGGCGGTGTGGCGGTGCGCGCGCCTCGACTGCGTGATGTCGTCGGCGGGGAGACCGATCGCTGGCGGACCGGCCTCGGTGAATTCGACTTCGTTCTTGGCGGCGGCATCGTGCCCGGGTCGGTGGTGCTTGTCGGTGGTGAACCGGGCATCGGCAAGTCCACGCTGCTCCTGCAGGTGGCGGCGCTGCTCGAGGCGTCGGGCAGGCCCACGCTGTACGTGAGCGGTGAAGAGTCGCCGCTCCAGGTGAGACTGCGCGCCGATCGTCTTGAGGCGCATGCGGGCGATGTCTCGCTCCTGGGCGAAACGCTGCTCGAGACAATCATGGCGACGGCGCTCGAGCTCAAGCCGGCCGCGATGGTCGTCGACTCGATCCAGACCGTGTTCACGCAGGAACTCGAAGGGGCGCCGGGCAACGTGGGGCAGGTGCGCGAGTGCGCGGCGCGCCTCATGCGCCTCGCCAAGGAAACGGGCATCACGGTCTTTCTCGTGGGCCACGTAACCAAGGGCGGCGGCATTGCCGGCCCCAAGACGCTCGAGCACATCGTGGACACCGTGCTCTACTTCGAGGGCGACGGCACGCTCGACCACCGCGTGCTGCGCGCCACCAAGAACCGGTTCGGCCCGGTGGATGAGATCGGGGTCTTTCGCATGACGCAGGGCGGCCTCGTGGCCGTGGCCAACCCGAGCGAGCTGTTCATGGGCGACCGCGACGCGCGCGCGTCGGGCTCGGCCGTGGCGGCGCTGCTCGAAGGCACGCGACCCGTGCTCGTGGAAGTGCAGGCGCTCGCGGCCAAGGCTGGCTACGGCACGCCGCAGCGCGTGGCCACGGGGTTCGATGGGCGCCGCCTGTCGCTCCTGCTCGCCGTCCTCGACAAGCGCGCAGGACTCTCATTCGCGCCGCTCGACGTCTTTCTCAACGTGGTCGGCGGCGTGCGCCTCGGCGAACCGGCGGGCGACCTGGCCGTCGCCGCCGCGCTCGCGAGTTCGCTCTACGACAAGGCGCTCTCGCGCGATCACGTCTTCCTGGGCGAACTGGGCCTCGGCGGCGAGATCCGTCCCGTGTCGCAGGCGGAGCGGCGGCTCGCCGAAGCGGCGCGCATGGGGCTCAAGCATGCGTGGCTCGCCGAACGTGGCGTCCCGCGCCAGATCCCGCACGGCATCAAGGCGCATCCGGTGCGCACGGTGGGCGACCTCTTCCAGCAGGTGTTCGCGTGAGCAGCGCCGCCGTCACCCCCGACGTCGCGGTCATCATCGTCGCGGCCGGAAGCGGCTCGCGCGTCGGCGGCACCGAACTCAAGCAGTTCCGCTGGGTCGCCGGCAAGCCGATGCTGTTGCATTCCGTGCAGACGTTCCAGAAGCGGAGCGACGTCGGCGTCGTCATCGTGGTGCTGCCGCAGCGCTACGCCGGCGATCCGCCGCCCTGGCTCTTTCAGTGTGACACCGAGCGCTTGCTCATCGCGCACGGCGGAACGGAACGCGCCGACTCCGTCTGGAACGGGCTTGGCGACGTGCCCGACGAAGTGACCGTGATCCTCGTGCACGATGCCGCGCGACCGCTCGTGACGGATGCGATGGTGGCGCGCGTGATCGAGAGGGCACGGAGCGGCGTAGCCGTGATTCCCGCGCTACCGGTCACCGACACGCTCAAGCGCGTCGACGCCTTGGGGCGCGTGACGGAGACGGTCTCGCGCGACGGTCTCTTTCGTGCACAGACCCCGCAGGGCTTTCCCAAGGACATGCTCCTCGATGCCCATCGCGCCGCCAAGCGCGACGGGATCTCGGCCACGGACGATGCGGCACTGTGTGAGCGACTCGGCCTGCCAGTGCACATCGTGCATGGCAGCGAGAAGGCGCTCAAGGTCACCGAGGAGTCGGACTTCGATCGCGCCGCCGCGCTCGCCGACGGCCCCGAGTGAACGCCGAACCGCGCTCGATTCCGTTCTGGGCTCCCGCCGAAATCGAGGCGAGCCTCTCCGGCACGATCGATCATCTGCGTGTCGGCCGCATCCTCGCGTACCCGACCGAAACCGTGTACGGCTTCGGCACGAGCGCAGAACACGAAGCGGTCGAATCGCTGGTGACACTCAAACGACGCCCGCCCGCCAAGCCGTTCCTGCTCCTCATTGCCGGCAGCGACATGCTTGCGCGCCTGGGGCTCACGCTCACACCGGCCGCGTCGCGTCTGGCCGCGCGACACTGGCCAGGACCGCTCACGCTGGTGCTGCCCGGCGGCGCCCACCGGGTGCCGGCGCGTCTCCGCGGACCGGAGGGCGGCGTGGCCGTACGGTGGACGCCGCACGAGGGTCTCTCGCGCATGATCCGCGCCTTCGGCGACGCCATCACGAGCACGAGTGCGAACCTGCCCGGACGTCCACCGGCGGTCACGGCCACGGAAATTGTCCAGCAGTGGGGCTCGGCAGTGGCGCGCGGCACCCTCCGCGTGCTCGATGGCGGACGCCTCGAACCTTCGCTCCCGTCCACCGTGGTCGATTGCATGGGTCGTCGTCCGCGCGTCATTCGCCCCGGCGCGATCAGCGCTGCGACGTTGCGTGAGACGGTGCCCGAACTCGTCGGAGACGCATGATGCATCTGCTCTTCGTCTGCACCGGTAACACCTGTCGCAGCCCGCTCGCGGAAGAGATCGCTCGCTCGGTGATCGCCGAGCGCGGGCAGGCAGGCGTGACGGTGTCCAGTGCCGGCGTGTCCGCGTGGGACGGTGCGAGTGCGTCGGATGGCTCGCTCCTGGTGGGGCTGGAGCACGGACTCGACCTGAGCCGACACCGCGCGCGCGTGCTGAACCGCGAAATCATCGCGCAGTCCGACCTGGTGCTCGCGATGGGACCGCACCACGCGGAGGCGGCCGAAGCGCTCGGTGGCGAGGGCAAGAGCTTTCTGCTCACCGACTACGCCACGCGCGGCGCATCCCGCAGTCCGGTGAGCGACCCGTTCGGTGGCGACCTCGACGTCTACCGCGCCACGTGGGAGGAACTCGAGCAGCACGTGCGCAGCGCGGTCGACCGCGCCTTGGCCGAGCGCGAGTCGCGTCCGTGATGGTGCGGCCCACGCGGCTCGTGCTGCTCGGGCATCCGGTTGCCCACTCGCTCTCACCGCGCTTCCAGAACGCCGCGCTCGCGGCCGCTCGTATTCCGCTCACCTACGAAGCGCTGGATGTGGCGCCCGAGGCGCTGACCGCCATGGCCGAACTTCTGGCGCGGCAGGGTGGTGCCGGCAACGTGACCGTGCCGCACAAGGTGGCCTTTGCGGCGCTCTGCGCGCAGCGCAGCGTGCTCGCCGACCGCGTCGGGGCAGTGAACACCTTCTGGACGCGCGCCGACGGCGGACTGATGGGCGACAACACCGACGTGGGTGGCGTGCACGCAGCCGTGCACGAACTGCTCGGCGCGCCTCCTTTGCGTACGCGCGTGACCCTGCTGGGTGCGGGCGGCGCGGCGGCAGCAGTGTGTGCGGCCGCGGAGTCGTGGCGCGGCGCGCCCATGCGCTGCTGGAGTCGGCGACCGCAGCAGGTACGGCTGCTCGCGCACCGGTTCGACGGGACCGTCGAGCCGGTGGCGGATCTCGCAGACGCGGTGCGTGGTGCGACGCTCGTGGTCAACGCCATGCCGCTCGGCATGAGCGGCGACGATTTGCCGGTCCCCTTCGAGTTGCTCAGCCCGGGCGCGTCACTGCTGGACCTCGTCTATCGGGTTGGCGAGACTTCGTGGGTGCGTGGTGCGCGCGTGCGCGGCCACCGCGCGATCGATGGTCTTCCCATGCTGCTGGCGCAGGGCGCCCTCGCGTTCGAGCGCTGGTTTGGCGTGCCTCCCGACCGCGACGTCATGCGGGCCAGCCTCGCGTGAGCGTGCCGGCCACGCCCCGCGCGCTCACGCAGGCATGGGAGGCGGCCGTTGCGTTTGCCTTTCCGCTCGCGTGTGCGGCCTGCCAGCGGCCGCTCCGCGAGGGCGAGACGGGGCTCGTCTGCGGCACCTGCTGGAGCCGCTGCGGGCGCCTCTCGGCGCTGACGTGCGAGCGCTGCGGGCATCCGCGCGCGGCCACGGCGGAGGGGTGCGACTGGTGCACGCTCCTACCGCCGCACGTTCGCGCCGTCCGCTCTTGGTGCTGGGTGGGCGACCGCGGCGCGGGTGGCGCCGTCGTGCACGCCCTCAAGTACCGCGGCTGGCACGCGGTGGCCGACGCGATGGCCGATCGCATGGCTCGGCTCACCTGGCCCGCCGACGTGCTGCGCGAGCGCGCGTTCGTCGTGCCGGTGCCGATGACCTCCGCACGCAAACGTGCGCGCGGTTTCAACCAGGCGGAACGACTGGCGGCCGCCCTCGGCCCGCGTTGGGGAATTCCGGCGCGCAACGACGTGCTCCAGCGCACACGCGGTGGCACGCGCGCGGAGAGCCAAACGCTGTTGACCCCCACCGACCGATCTGGCAATGTTAGAGGCTGCTTCGTGTCGCCTGAATTCAAGCGCTCGGAGCTACGCGGCGCCCACGTGATGCTCGTCGATGACGTCGTCACGACCGCCGCCACACTCAACGCGTGTGCCGACGCGCTCGTCGCGGCCGGGGTACGCATCGTCAGCTACGTGACCTTTGGACGGGCCCGCGCACTCCGGGACCGGTTCGCTTCCTGAGAGGATGTGAGAGCAATGGCAATCAAGGTCGGTATCAACGGGTTCGGTCGCATTGGCCGTCAGGTGCTGCGCGCCGCCCGCGAGCAGGGCGTCACGGACCTCGAGTTCGTGGCGGTGAACGACCTCACGGACACGCACACGCTCGCCCACCTGTTCAAGTACGACTCGGTCCACGGCACCTACATGGGCACGGTCAAAGCCGGAGCGGACAGCATCACCGTGGACGGCCACACGATCAAGATCCTGGCCGAGAAGGATCCCGCCAAGCTGCCGTGGAAGGCGCTCGGCGTGGACATCGTGCTCGAGTCCACCGGCCGCTTCACGGACGCCGACAAGGCCGAGCAGCACCGCGCGGCGGGCGCGAAGAAGGTGATCATCTCGGCCCCGGCCAAGGGCGAGGACATCACCATTGTCATGGGCGTCAACCACGACAAGTACGACGCGGCGAAGCACAACATCATCTCGAACGCGAGCTGCACCACCAACTGCCTCGTGCCGATGGTGAAGGTCATCCGCGATTCGTTCGGCTTCAAGCATGGCACGATGGTCACGATCCACAGCTACACCAACGACCAGTCGATCCTCGACCTGCCCCACAAGGACCTGCGCCGCGCCCGCGCGGCGGCGGTGAGCATCATTCCGACCACGACCGGCGCCGCCAAGGCCACGTCGCTCGTCATCCCGGAAGTGAAGGGAAAGATCGACGGCATCGCGATCCGCGTGCCGACCCCCGACGTGTCGCTCACGGAGCTCACGGTCGAGGTGGAGAAGGGCACCACGATCGCGGAGGTGAACGCGGCATTCAAGGCCGCGGCTGCGGCGGGACCGCTCAAGGGCGTGCTCGCGTACACCGAGGAAGAGCTCGTGAGCGTGGACTACATCGGCAACCCGCACTCCTGCATCCTCGACAGCAAGAATACCAACGTCGTCGACAGCACGATGGTGAAGGTGTCGGGCTGGTACGACAACGAATGGGGCTACTCCTCCCGCTGCGTCGACCTGCTGCGGTACCTGGCCAAGAGCCTGTGAACTTTCCGAAGGACAGCGGCGGTCGTGCCGCCCTCGGGCTGGGCGCCGCCGTTGTCCTGATCGGCGCGGGCTGTCTGGTTCGCGCCGCCAGCCTTCGCCGTGCGATGGAGCTCGAGGGCGTGCCCGCCACGAAGCAGTGGGCCGAGGCGTTGCGCAGTGCGCAGCGCCCCGACGACCTCAAGGGCGCGGGGATCTCGTTCCTGATTGCCGGCGCGGCACTCGTTGCCTGGTCGCTCCTGCGCCCCTCCCGTTCCTGATCCGACCGATGCCAAAGCTCACCATCGCCGATCTCGCGCCGTCCGTGCTCCTCGGGCGTCGTGCCCTCGTCCGCGTGGACTTCAACGTGCCGCTCGATGGCACGCGCGTCACCGACGACACCCGCA
>JAYTVE010000173.1:0-2052 GCA_043744185.1 Gemmatimonadota bacterium
CGCGCCGCGCTGATGCTCAGCCGCGCGTGCGGCGCAGCGTGGCCTTGACGCGTCCGAGGAAGCGGCGCGGATCGTACGGCTTGCGGATGTAGTCATCCGCGCCGTCGTCGAGGAGTTGCGATTCGAGCTCGGCGTCGCTCGAGCCTGTCAGGATGATGATCGGAATGCCGGCGCTCTCCACGTCGGCGCGCAACGTCTTCAGTACCTGCCACCCGGAAACGTTCGGCATGTCGAGGTCCAGCACCACGAGCTCGTACACGGTGCCGGAACGCAGCTTCACGAGTGCTTCCGCGCCGTCGGTGGCCTCGTCCACCTCGAACTTCTCCGACATCAACAGCGCACGCGCGATCATGCGGTTTGCGCCGTCGTCGTCGACGACGAGCACCCGGGGTGCTCCGTCGGATCGCGGCTCCTCGCCGATGGCCGCGAGCACGCGTTCCGCGGCGAGCGCGATCGTGCCGCGGGGCGCCACGGGCTCCGCCAGGATTTCGCCGGAGGAATGCTGCGCGGCTGAGGCGAGCGTGACCGTACCATCGTCAGTAGGGCTGGCTACCGCGCCGGACGCGTGTTCGTGCGCCTTGTCGTCCACGTCGCCGAGCACGCGCTCAAGTTCCTGGAGCGTGGTGTCGCCGCTGGCCACGCGATCGACCCCGGTCTGGCGCAGTGAGCGCATGCCGTTGGCGACGGCCACGGTCTCGATCAGCCCGACCGATTTGCCGGTGGCGATCATCTCGGCGATCTCCGGGGTGACCTCGAAGACCTGCGCGAGCGGCATCCGGCCACGATAGCCAGCTTCCTTCGCAGATTCGCCGGGGCCCACGCGCGAGATCGGCCGCACGTCGAACGCGTGCGAGAGGCGCTCCTCTTCATCGGTGAGCGCATCGCCCGGGCCGATCGCCTCGGCGACAGCCGGATTGATGCGACGCACGAGGCGCTGCGCCACGGCACCGCGGAGCGTGGAGGAGATCGTTGCGTTGTCGAGTCCGAGGTCCGAGAGTCGGCGGATCGCGCTCGGCGCGTCGTTCGTGTGCAGCGTGGCGAGCACGAGGTGGCCCGTGAGCGAGGCCTGTGCGGCCATCGCTGCGGTCTCGTGGTCGCGAATTTCGCCGACGAAGATCACGTCCGGATCCTGACGCAGGATGGCACGCAGCGCAGAGGCGAACGTTACCTGCTGCTTGGTCTCCACCTGGATCTGCGTGACGCCCGGGAGCTCGAACTCGATCGGATCCTCGACCGTCATGATGTTGATGTCGGGCCCGTGGATCTCCTGTAGTGCAGCGTACAGCGTGGTCGTCTTGCCCGAACCTGTCGGGCCTGTGACGACGACGATGCCGTCGCGATGCGTGAGCAGCCGCTTGAAGCGCAGCAACTCGGGTTCGAGCAGCCCCACCTGCGACAGCGGCACGGCGCGTTGCGTGTCGAGGATGCGGATCACGCACTTCTCGGCGCCGCGCGCCGGGATGGTGCTGATGCGAAGGTCGTACGTGCGACCATGCACGTGCACGCGCGCGCGCCCGTCCTGCGGGTGCAGGCGGTCGGCGATGTCGAGCTTGGCCAGCACCTTGATGCGCGAGATGACGCGGTGCAGTGCGGGCAGCGGCATCTGGCCCGAGTTCACCAGCACGCCGTCGATGCGATACCGCACGAGCCCCTGGTTGCCCGCGGGCTGGAGGTGGATGTCGCTCGTGTTGCGCTCGATGGCGCGCTGCAGCACGAGGTTCACCAGCTGGACCACCGGACCTGAGTGCGCCTCGTCGGCACTTACGGCATTGGCCGCCGCCAACTCGTCGTCCTCCACCACGCGGATGCCGCTGCCGGCGTCCTCGACGCCGCGCAACATCTGCTCGATCGTCTGTTCCGGCGAGTAGGTCGCCTCGATCATCTCGTGCAGCGCATTCGGCGACGCCACCTCGCACTTCACGCCGCGTCCCGATGCGAAGCCGACGTCCTGCTCCATCTGCATGTCCGTCGGGTCGGCCGTCGCGATCGTGATCGTACGGTCGTCGGCGCGGAGCGGAAAGATGAAATGGCGACGAACGAGGCTCTCGGGGA
>JAYTVE010000174.1:0-25314 GCA_043744185.1 Gemmatimonadota bacterium
GCGTACGCCTCGTCCTTGCCCTTGGCCACACGGAAGAGGGGTGGCTGCGCGATGTAGATGTAGCCCGCGTCAATCAGCTCCTTCATCTGCCGATAGAAGAACGTCAGCAGCAGCGTGCGGATGTGCGCCCCGTCGACGTCGGCGTCGGTCATCAGGATGATCTTGTGGTACCGGACGTTGTCGAGGTTGAAGTCGTCCTTGTACCCGGCGCCGATGGCCGTGATCATGGTGCGGATTTCCTCGTTGGAGAGGATCTTGTCCACACGCGCTCGCTCGACGTTCAGGATCTTGCCGCGGAGCGGCAGGATGGCCTGGAACTCGCGCTTGCGCCCCTGCTTGGCCGAGCCGCCGGCCGAATCGCCCTCGACGAGGTAGAGCTCGCAGAGCGCCGGATCGGAGTAGGTGCAGTCAGCGAGCTTGCCTGGCAGGTTGCCAACATCCAGCGCCGACTTCTTGCGCACGAGGTCGCGCGCCTTGCGGGCCGCTTCACGCGCACGCGCGGCCGACAGCGCCTTGTCGAGAATCGCGTTGCCGACGCGCGGCGTTTCCTCGAGGTAGCTCGCCAGCAGGTCGTTGACGACCGTCTTGACCGCGCTCTCCGCCTCGGAGTTGCCGAGCTTGGTCTTGGTCTGCCCTTCGAACTGTGGTTCCTTGACCTTGATCGAGAGGACGGCCGTCAGTCCCTCACGCACGTCGTCGCCCGAGAGCTTCGCTTCCTTGTCCTTGGCCGAGAACGACGACTTGGCCAGGTGCTTGTTGATGACGCTCGTGAGCGCGGACTTGAAGCCGGTGAGGTGCGTGCCGCCCTCGTGCGTGTTGATGTTGTTGACGAACGAGAAGACCTGCTCCGAGTAGCTGTCGTTGTACTGGAGGGCGAGCTCGATCTCGATGTCGTCCTTGGTGGTCTCGATGGCGACCACCTTCTCGTGCACGACCTTCTTGCCGTTGTTCAGGTGCTGCACGAACTCGACGAGGCCGCCCTTCGCGTAGAACACTTCCTCCGGCACCTCGCCCTCGCGCATGTCCCGGATCGTGATCGTGATCCCCTTGTTGAGGAACGACAATTCGCGCAGGCGGCTCACAAGCGTCGAGCGATCGTAGCGCAGCTCGGTGAAGATCTGGTGGTCGGGTTTGAACCACACCTTGGTGCCCGTGTCCTTGGGCTTCACGTTGCCCATCACGGTCAGCTTCTGCACCGTGGTCCCGCGCACGAAGGACATGTAGTGCTCCTTCCCGTCGAGCTTGACCCAGATCTTGAGCTGCTCCGAGAGCGCGTTCACCACCGACACGCCCACGCCGTGCAGGCCGCCCGACACCTTGTACGTGTTCTTGTCGAACTTGCCGCCCGCATGCAGCACCGTCAGCGCGAGTTCCACCCCCGGAATCTTTTCCGTCGGGTGGATGTCCACCGGAATGCCGCGCCCGTCATCCTCGACCGTGATCGAGTCGTCCGGATGGATCGTGACGGTGACCTCGCTCGCATGCCCCGCCATCGCTTCATCGATCGAGTTGTCCACCACCTCGTACACGAGATGGTGCAGACCTCGCGCCGACGTGGAGCCGATGTACATGCCGGGGCGCTTGCGAACCGCTTCAAGCCCCTTGAGAACCTGGATGCTGTCTGCGCCGTACGATTCCGCGGCCTGCTCAGCGGACTTCGCCATGTGTGCGTCGGGGGTGGGAGGCGAAAAATCTTGCCCGAATAGACACCGAAAGCGTCGGGCGCTGGATGACCCGAAAATCTACCATGGCGCCCCACTGGAATCAACGCCCGTTTGGGGGCTTAAGTCAATCTACGCCAGCCGTTTAGCCGGTGCCGCAAGCACCTCCCTACCAGGACCGCCCGAGGCGCCAGCGAATCTTGCGCACAAACTCGCCGCCAGGGTGCTGTTGCAGCGCACGCAACAGCTCCGGTTCGAGCAGGCTCAGCTCCTGCATCCACGCATGCGTGCGCACATCCACGATCATCGTGCCTTCCTTGTCGATCTGCAACGCACGCGTCACTTCCGCCACCGTCGGACCCACCGCCACAGGCCACTGCTCCAGTGCGCGCATCGGCTCCATGCGCGTTGTGATCCCCTTGGCCGAAAGAAATCCGGCGAGCATGTCGCCGAGCTTGACCGGACCTGGCTTCTTCGGCGCGGTCATGCCGCCACCGTCAGCACGCCATCGGTGATCACGTGCCGCGCGAGTCGCGTGAACCCTGCGGGGATCTCGCTCGCCCGTGGAACCGCCAGCATCACTTGGTGGATGCCGGCCTCGCCGAGCAGTGCGAGCACGCACGCCGCGCGCCGTTCATCCAGCTCCGCGAACGGATCGTCGAGCAGCAGCAGCGGTGCGCCGCCAATCCGCTCACGTAGCGTGGTCAGCTCGAGCAATCGCAGCGCGAGGGCAGCGGATCGCTGCTGCCCTGCCGATCCGAAGCGGCGCAGATCGCGCTTTGCGAGTGTCAGCGCCAGGTCGTCGCGGTGCGGTCCGGCATGCGTCACGCCAGTGCGCAGGTCGCGCTCGCGCGTGGCCTCGAACTCCGTCATCAGCGCGCGTGCGCTGTCGGCTACCTCACCCGCAGCGCGCACTCCATCCGCTCCTCCGCCCACGCGCACCACGTAGTGCATTGCGCTGCCCGGCCGCTCACCCATCGCGGTCACCAGTCGCGTGTACTCGGCGCCGTACGCGTCCACCCACGTGCGCCGCTGTGCGCGCAGGACCGCGCCGTGCGTCGCGAGCGCGGGCTCCCACGCCTGCACACTCGACAGCGTGCTGCGCGTGGCGTGGCGCGCGCCCTCGCGCAGTGCCGCGTTGCGACGGCCCAGCGCGCCGCGATACGCCGCCAGCGCGCTCAGGTACGTCGGGCTCGAAAGCGCGAGCGCGATGTCCATGAAGCGCCGCCGATCCGCCGGCGCGCCCGCCACGATTCCTGCGTCGCGCGGACTCACCAACACACTCGGCACCCCACCCAGCGCATCGGTCAATCGCTTCGCCTCCGCACCGTCCTGCATCACGCGCTTCCGCGTGCCCGCCTTCACGAACCCCACGCGCACCTCGCGCGCACTCGGGAACTGCCCACGCGCCGCCACGTGAAAGCCCTCACCGCCGAAGCGCACCAGTTCGGTATCGCGCGCCCCGCGTGCTGAACGCAGCAGCTGGAGGTAATACACGGCCTCGAGCAGGTTGGTCTTGCCATGCCCGTTCTCGCCCACCACCACGGCGCCCTCGCGCGGGAGCGCAAGCTCCACGTGCGCGAGGTTGCGGAAGTCGCGGATCGAGAGCGTCTCGAGGGTGGTAGCGCTCACGCGCCCTTGAACGCGGGCGCTCGCTTCTCGAGGAAGGCGGCCGTCCCCTCGCGCATGTCGGTGCTCGCGCTCAGCACGCCGAAGCGCGCCGCTTCCATCACTTCGCCTTCGGCCACACCGATTTCCCACGCCGCGTTGGCCAGTTCGATGCACGCGGCAAGCGCGAGCGGTGCATTGGCAAGCATCGTCGTGAGCATCGCGCGCGCCGTGCTGATCAGCTCGGCCGCCGGCACCACCTTGTTCACGAGGCCAATGCGATACGCCTCGTTCGCGTCGATGATGTTGGCCGACAGGAGCAGTTCCAATGCGCGTCCCTTGCCCACCAGATGCACGAGCCGCTGCGTGCCGCCGTAGCCTGGTGTGAGCCCGAGCTTCACCTCCGGCTGTCCGAACTTCCCGAACTCCGACGCGATACGCAGGTGGCACGCCATCGCCAGCTCGCAGCCGCCGCCGAGCGCGAAGCCGTTGACCGCCGCGATCACGGGCTTGGGGCACGACTCGAACTTGCCAAACACGACCTGCCCGCGCCGCGCGAGTTCGTGCGCCTGCACCGGCGTGCGCTCGGCAAGCCCGCCGATGTCGGCGCCTGCAATGAAGGCGCGCCCATTGCCCGTGAGGATCACGCCGCCGACGTCGTCGCGGGAGCGCGCTTCGTCGATCGCGAGGCCCAACTCGCGGATGACGTCGCCATTGAGCGCGTTGAGTTTTTCGGGGCGATTGACGGTGATCGTCGCGATGCGGTCGGCGACGTCGAAGGTCAGCGTGGTGAAGGACATCGGCGGGTGGGGATGGGCGGGAGGCCGGAACGCGCATGCGGAAGCTAACGCCGCTCGCCAGCCTCTCCGCATCGCCGCGTGAGCCGTCTCGCGCTACGTTTGAGCACCTCGCATGGCCTCCCGCCCATCTGCCACCTTCCGGCCCTCCGGCGCCGTGGTCGCCCCGGCCTTGGCCGAGGCCGTGCGGAGCGCGCACTTCGGCCGCGTCTCGCGCATCGCGGCCCGTGCCACCGGCGCCTCGCGTGCCGTCTTCTGCGTGCTCGTCGGCAACGCCGTAGCCACGCTCGACGCCACGGGCATCGAGGAAGTCGAGGATCTCTCTGCGGTCCGTCCCCGACTGGCGGCACTACTCCGTGTCGCTGCTCACGGTAACGAACCGCTCGTGCTCCCGAACGCAGACGCCGCGAGCGAGATCGCGCCCTTCGTCTCGGATGCCGACGGCCCCATCGGCAGCGCTGTGCTCGTCCCGTTCAGCGCGCAGGCCGGCATCGTCCGCGGCTGCGTGGCCGTGTTCCACGACGCGGGGCATCGCTTCACCGACGACGACCTGGTCGCCCTCACCGACATCGCCCATGCCACGGCCACGGCTGTCGCCCTTGTGGACGAGATCGGCATCCGCGAGTCGGTCGAACAATCGCTCGTCAACTCCGAGCGCCGACTGCGCGACCTCCTCGACAGCACCACCGACCTCGTGCAGGCGGTCAGCGCCGAAGGGCGCCTCCGCTTCGCGAATCGTGCGTGGCGCGACGCGCTTGGCTACCGCGAGGAAGATCTCACACGACTCACCGTGGCTGACCTCGTGGCTGCCGACCAGCGCGAGTCGTTCGAGATCGCCCTCGACTTCGCCCGCACCGCCGGCGAAGTGCGCGGCGTCAGCACGATTCTTCGCCATGCCACCGGGCGTCGCGTGGTCGTGACCGGCAACCTGCGCCGACGCGAGGAAGAGGGCGGCTCGGTGTCCATCGAAGCCGTCTTCCGCGACGTCACCGCGCAGACCACCATCCAGTCCGAGCGCGAGCGCCTCATCGCCACCCTCGAGGCCACCACCGACATCGTCGCCATCATGGACGTCAACGGCCTCGTGTCGTACGTCAATGAAGCTGGACGCGCCCTGCTCGGTCGCCACGGCCGCGCCGAAGTTGTGGAGGTGCCGCTGTCGCTGCTGCACCCGGACTGGGCCTACACGCGCATCGTGAACGAGGCCATCCCCGCAGCGGTGGACAACGGCAGTTGGAGTGGCGAAACCGCCGTCCGCGATGATCAGGGCAATGAGTATCCGGTGTCGCAAGTGATCGTGGCGCACCAGTCGGCGCGCGGCGGCGTCTGGTTTCTCTCCACCATCCTGCACGACATCTCGGAGCGGAAGCGCGCCGAGGAGGAGATGCGCGAGTCGGAGCAGCGCTTTCGACGCCTGTCCGACGCCTCGCGCGATGGCATCGTGGTTGTGGTGGACCGGATCATCCGCGACGCCAATCGCGCGGTCTCGCGCATGTTCGGCATTGCCGACGACGAGTTGATCGGTCTCCCCGTGACGCAGCTGGTGACGGCCGAACTGCGTCAGGATCTCGCTGGCTACCTCACGGGCGGACTCGACGGCACCATCGAAACCACCGGCTTCCGGCGCTCTGGCGCCACGTTCGACCTCGAGATCGCCATGCGCCCACTCACGCTGCACGGGCGCGTGGCGCGTGTGCTGGTCCTGCGCGACATCTCCGGACCCAAGGAAGTGGACCGGATGAAGAGCGAGTTCGTGAGTACCGTGTCGCATGAACTGCGCACGCCGCTCACCTCCATTCGTGGCGCACTCGGTCTCGTCACGGGCGGGGTGACTGGCGAGCTGCCGCCCAAGGCGCGCGAGCTGCTCACCATCGCGCTCGGCAACACGGAGCGCCTCACGCGACTCGTCAACGACCTGCTCGACCTGAACAAGATCGAAGCGGGTCGGCTCGAACTCACCCTCTCGCCCCTCTCCACGCGCGACATGGTGGATGGCGCGCTGCGTGACCTCGCGCCGCTGGCCGCCGCCCAGCAGGTGCAGCTTGTGGCCGATGCCGATGGCGCGCCCATGATGGTAGGCGACCGCGACCGCGTCCTGCAGGTGCTCACCAACCTCCTCTCGAACGCCATCAAGTACGCGCCCCCCGCCAGCGTCGTGAAGGTCCGCGCGCGACGCAGCGGCGGCACGGTGCGCGTGGAGGTCGAGGACACGGGGCCCGGCATTCCCGCCGACCAGTTGGGGCGCCTCTTCCAGCGCTTCCAGCAAGTGGGCGACGCCAGCGCGCGGAAGCCCGGCACGGGCCTCGGACTCGCCATCTCGCGCTCGATCGTCGAGCTGCACAACGGGCGCATTGGCGTCGAGTCGCAACCCGGCGTGCGGACGGTGTTCTGGTTCGAGATTCCGGCGTCGGGCGCGGAGGGCGCGTGAGCGGCTTGCCGCTTGCAGTCGCGTGGACGGCAAACGGACGCGGCGTGCGCATCGTGGACCAGCGCCGTCTGCCGGCCGAACTCGTCTTTCTCGATCTCACGCGCACGGACGAGGTCGTGGAGGCCATCCGGACGCTCGCGGTGCGCGGCGCGCCTGCCATTGGCGTTGCGGGCGCGATGGGGCTCGCTGCGGCGATGTCGGCCGAGCACGCACAACGCACCGGGAGTGAATTCGCCGCCGCGTTCGACGCCACCGCCACCGCCATCGTGAGCGCGCGTCCAACGGCGGTGAACCTCCCGTGGGCCATCGCGCGCATGCGCGGCGTCCTCGCGCCGCACCTGTCCGATCCGCCCGTCGCTGTGCGCCTCATGTTCGAGGAAGCCGAGTGCATTCGCGCGGAGGACGTGGGTCTCTGCAAGGCCATCGGCACGCACGGGCTCACGTTGCTGCGCGATGGCATGACGCTCCTCACGCACTGCAACGCCGGGGCACTCGCCACCGCCGGCATGGGAACTGCGCTCGCGCCCGTGCATCTCGCGGCACAGCGCGGCTGGAAACTCCACGTGTACGCGGATGAAACGCGCCCGCTCCTGCAAGGCGCGCGGCTCACCATGTGGGAGCTCATGCAGGCGGGAGTGGCCTGCACCCTCATCACCGACGGCATGTCGGCCACCACGCTGCGCGACAAGCGGGTGGACGCCGTGCTGGTGGGCGCCGACCGCATTGCCGCCAACGGCGACGTCGTCAACAAGATCGGCACCTACGGCGTGGCCCTCGCGGCACGCGCGCACAACGTGCCGTTCTATGTGCTGGCGCCGTACTCCACGCTCGACCCCGCCACTGCGTGCGGTGCCGATGTGCACATCGAGGAGCGCCACGGAAGCGAGGTCACCATGCCGCTGGGTGTGGGCGCCGCGCCGGCTGGCGCGCACGCCTTCAATCCGAGTTTCGATTGGACGCCGGCATCGCTCGTGACCGCCATTGTCACCGATCGCGGCGTGCATCTTCCGCCGTATAATTTCTCGGGCGCCCACGCGCTCGCCCATCACGCCTGACGCCAGGAACCGCCATGCGCCACGTCCTTGCCATCGATCAGGGAACCACCGGCACCACCTGCCTCGTCGTCGCCGCCGATGGTCGCGTGGCGGGGCGCGCGTACCGCGAGCTGCCGCAGCACTTTCCGCAGCCGGGTTGGGTCGAGCACGACGCCATGGACATACTCACCGGTGTACTCGATGCCGGACGCGAAGCCATCGCGAAGGCGGGCGTCACGCCGGACGCCATCGGCATCACCAACCAGCGCGAAACCACCGTCGTGTGGGAGCGTGCCACGGGCCGCCCCGTCGCTCGCGCGATTGTCTGGCAGGATCGCCGCACCGCGCCGCGCTGTGCCGAGCTGGCGCCCCATGCCGCGAGCATCACGGCCAAGACCGGCCTCGTGGTGGACGCGTATTTCAGTGGCACCAAGGTGGAGTGGCTGCTAAAGAATCACGGCCTGCAGTCGCGCGCAGAGAAGGGCGAGCTCGCCTTCGGAACGATCGACAGCTGGCTCATCTGGAAGCTCACCAACGGCGCGGTGCACGCCACCGACCCCACCAACGCGAGCCGCACGCTGCTCTACGACATCGGCACCAACGACTGGAGCGACGCGCTCTGTGCATTGCTGCACGTGCCGCGCTCAATGCTTCCCGAGGTCCGTCCGTCCGCGGGCGACTTCGGCACCACGAGCTCGTTCGGCCCGAAGATCCCGATTCTGGGCGTGGCGGGCGACCAACAGGCCGCGCTCTTTGGTCAAGGCTGTTGGCAGCCCGGCGAAGGCAAGAACACGTACGGCACCGGTGCGTTTCTCCTGCTGAATACGGGCGCCAAGCGCCCCGAAGCCGGCGAAGGGCTGCTCGTTACTCTCGCCTGCGACGCCACCGGCAAGGCGGTGTACGCCTACGAAGCCGCGATCTTCATTGCCGGTGCGGCGGTGCAGTGGCTGCGCGACGGACTCGGGATTCTCACCAATGCCTCAGAGACCGAAGCGATGGCCGCGAGCCTCGCCTCGAACGACGGGGTGTACTTCGTGCCCGCGCTCGTCGGACTCGGCGCGCCACACTGGGAGCCCGATGCGCGCGGCACCATTGTCGGCCTCACGCGCGGCACCACGCGCGCGCACTTCGCGCGTGCGGCGCTCGAGGCGATGGCCTATGGCACTGCCGACGTGCTCGGCGTCATGCGCGACAAGAGCGGCACCAAGTTCGAGCGGTTGCGCGTGGATGGCGGCGCTTCCAACAACGGCTGGTTGATGCAGTTCCAGGCTGACGTCCTGGGCGTGCCCGTCGAGCGGCCGGACATGGTCGAGACGACCGCGTTGGGGGCCGCCGGACTTGCCGGGCTCACGGCCGGCGTCTGGACGGACGGCAAGGACTTTCTCGCGTCGCGTCGCTTCGACCGGTTCACGCCGGGAGCGGGCCAGGCCGCCGCACGGGAAGCGCAGTCCGGCTGGGCCCGGGCCGTCCGGACCACCCTTCGTCACGCTCGGGACCACGAATAAACCGATGCGGGACCTGGGAGCACTCTCGGGTCCTCAGGCGTATATTCGAGAGCAAGGTGCGGCGCCCGCACGGCCGCGCCTGACCCACAGCCCCACGGCACATGAACGCGCGCGCGAAGTTCCTCATTGGAGGCGTCCTGGTCCTCGGCACGGCCGGGTATCTGATGGCGTCTTCCATCAATGAGACCGCCCAGTACTACCTGACGCCGGGTGAGTTGGCCACGAAGGTGGCGTCCGATCCCGGCTTCGTTGAAACCGGCGTGAAGGTCGGCGCCCGTGTCGTCTCCGGGTCGATCAAGCGCGAGCCCGGCGGCCGCGAGGTCGCCTTCAACATGACCGACGGCACCCACACGTATCCGGTGGTCTACCGCGGGCTGATCCCCGACACCTTCACCGACAGCGTGGACGTCGTGGTCGAAGGGCGCCTCGGCAAGGACGGCACCTTCCGCGCCACCGTGCTGCTGGCCAAGTGCGCCTCGCGCTACGAGAACGCGCCCGACAAGGAGAAGTACAAGGGCACCAAGGCGTACCAGCAGTCGAAGTCCACCAAGGTCACGTGATCCTCATCGGGGAGTTGTCGCTCTGGATCGCGCTGGTGATGGCGATCTGGGCGACGGTGGCATCGTACGCTGGCGGCCGCCTTCATCGCAACGAACTTGTCCTGAGCGGCGAGCGCGGCATCTACGCCTCGGCCGGCTTCACGGTCCTTGCCTCCGCCGGTCTGCTCACGGCGCTCATGACGCACGACTTCTCGCTCAAGTACGTCGCGAGCTACACGAGCGCCAACCTGCCGACGGTCTACACGATCGCCGCCTTCTGGGGTGGCCAGAGCGGATCGCTCCTCTTCTGGGCGCTCGTGCTCGGCATCTACAGCGTCATCGCGGTCGCGTCGAATCGCAGCACCAATCGCCAGCTCATGCCGTGGGTTACCGGCACGCTCGGCGTCGTGCTCACCTTCTTCCTCGCGGTCACCGCGTTCGGCTCGAACCCGTTCGAGCGCCTCGACTGGATTCCGCCCGATGGCCGCGGCATGAATCCGCAGCTGCAGAATCCGGGCATGGCCATCCATCCGCCCAACCTGTACCTGGGCTACGTGGCTACCGCGGTTCCGTTCGCGTTTGCGGTCGGCGCGCTGATCGCGCGCAAGCTCGACGCCGACTGGCTGGGCGCCGTGCGCCGCTGGGCGCTCGTCAGCTGGTTCTTCCTCACCATCGGCATCACGCTCGGCATGTGGTGGGCGTATGTGGAGCTCGGCTGGGGCGGCTACTGGGCGTGGGATCCCGTCGAGAACGCGTCGCTGCTGCCTTGGCTCACGGGCACGGCGTTCCTGCACAGCATCATGGTGCAAGAGAAGCGCGGCATGCTGCGGAAATGGAACGTGATGCTGGTCATCAGCACTTTCTTGCTCGCCATTCTCGGCACCTTCCTCACGCGCTCCGGCATCGTGCAGAGCGTGCACGCGTTTGCGCAGAGTCCGGTGGGGCACTGGTTCGCGGTCTTCCTCGTCATCGCGACGATCGCGAGCGCCATTCTCGTCGCCACGCGCCTGCAGGACATGCAACCGCAGGCGGAACTCGAGAGCTTGGTCAGCCGTGAAGCCGCGTTCCTGTACAACAATTTGCTCTTCGTCGGCATCGCCTTCAGCGTGCTCTGGGGCACGCTCTTTCCGGTGCTCTCAGAGGCGGTCAAGGGCTCGAAGATCACGGTCGGTCCGCCGTTCTTCAACACGGTCAACATCCCGCTCGGGCTGCTGCTGTTCGTGCTCACCGGCGTGGGGCCGCTCATTGCCTGGCGCCGCGCGAGCCTGCAAAACCTTCGCCGCCAGTTCACGGGGCCGGTGGTGTTCGGCCTCGCCTTCGGCGCAGCGCTCGCGATCGCCGGCATGCGCGACGGCTATGCGCTCATCGCGTACACGATCGCCGCCTTCGTCACCGGCACGATCGTGCAGGAGTTCTGGAAGGGAATCGGCGCGCGGCAGAAAATGTACAGCGACACGTTCCTGCAGGCGTCGGTGCGGCTCGTGGCGCGCAATCGTCGGCGCTACGGCGGCTATATCGTGCACGCGGGCATGACGATGGTGTTCTGCGGCTTTGCCGGCCTCGCCTTCCGCAAGGAGTTCGACCTCACGCTGCGTCCCGGCGAGACTTTCGCGGCCAAGGACGCGTGGGGACGCGAGTGGCGCTTCACGAGCCTCGGCCTCTCGCGCTACGAGCAGCTCAACCGGCAGGTGGTCGCGCTCAATCTGCAGGTCACGCGTGACGGGAAGTCGGTCGAGAACATCGTCACCGAGAAGCGGCAGCACGTGGACTCGCAGGGCAACCCGACGTTCGAGCCGAGCACCGAGGTCGGCATCCAGTACGACGCCAAGGGCGACACGTACGTGGTGCTCGCCGGCGTCTCGACGGGCGAACGCGCCGAAGTGCGCATCACCTTCAACCCGCTCGTCGTCTGGGTGTGGCTGGGCGGTGGCATCATGGCGCTCGGTGGTTTGATCGTCATGTGGCCGCCCGCCATGCGGCGTCGCACGCAGGCGGGCTACGCCACGGCGCTCGAACCTGAAGCCGTCGGCGCCGCGTGAGGGTACGGTCGTGATCGCGTCGTTCGCCGTTGGTGGCCTGCTCGCCCTGATTGCGCTCGCCTTCGTGTTGCTGCCGATGGTGCGCGGATCACGTGGCGTGTCGACGCGCATCATCACCGTCAACGAGGAAGTCGGTGAGGACGCCATCGGCGCGCTGCGCGAGGTCGAGTTCGATCGCGCCACGGGCAAGCTCTCCGATGCCGACTACGCGACACTGTCGGCGCGCTATCGGCCGCAGGCGCTGGCGCAGCTGGAGCGCGAAGGACAGCGGACTCACGGCACCGCGCGTACCGCGCGCGACCCCGAAGCGATGATCGCGCAGTGGCGCGATGCCCAGGCCACCTGCCCGACGTGCGGGCCGCGCCCCGAGGCCGGCGCGACGTGGTGCTCCAGCTGTGGCCACTACCTGCCTGAGCAGTGTCCGCGTTGTCGCGAGAACATCGCCGAAGATGGCGCATCGTACTGCAGTCATTGCGGCGTCGGGCTCGTCGCGGCGTAGCACGCGCCGCCGGTACGAATGGCAAAGGGGCGTCACCTCTCGCGAGGTGACGCCCCTTTCGACTGCCGGCCGGAGCCGGCCATCGGGTGCCGTTGTTACGGCTTCTTCATGGCGTCGGCCTTCTTCTCCATCTTGTCGCCCGCCTTCGTCATGGCGTCGCCCTTCTTGGCCATCGCGTCGCCCTTCTTCTCCATCTTGTCGCCGGCCTTCTCCATCTTGGCGCCTTCCTTCTTCATCTCGGCGCCTTCCTTCTTCATGCCGTCATGCTTCATCTCGGCGCCTTCCTTCTTCATCTCGCCGCCCTTCTTCTCCATCTTGTCGCCCTTCTTCTCCATGGCGTCGCCCTTCTTCTCCATCATGGCGCCTTCCTTCTTCATCTCGGCGCCCTTCTTCTCCATCTTCTTCTCGCCCTGAGCCATGGCGGGAGCCTGGGCATTGGCGGAGACGGTCACGGCGGCGGCAAGCAGGGCGGCAGCGATCAGTTTCTTCATCGGAACAAACTCCTCAGAGGTGTGTGGTTGGCGCGCGTTGTGCGCCAACGGGGATGCTCAGCAGGCTCCCACGGGGTGGGTCATTACCTGCGTAAGGTGCTCGAACTACGAAGCTGCCGCACGTTACGGATTTCTTAACTCGGCAGCGGAACTCCTGACAGCACATGCGGCTATTTGTCCAGCTCCTCGAGCCGCCGCTGTGCGTATCGAAGCGGAAAAACGGTCGCCGCAATGCACAGCGCCGCCGCGCCACCGAATCCCGCAATCATTCCGGCCGGATCGGCAACGCCGCCGAATGTTTGCGCCGACAGGTAGCTGTACACCGGCCGCGCCTCGAGCACGACCACCGCGCCGATCAGCGTCACGCTCGACATCATGAACAGCAGGCCGCCGAACGAGGTCGGGATCTGCGCCGCGTTCTCGGTCTCGAACTGCGGAAAGAGCGTGCCGAACGCCACCGCAAGTCCGGCGAGCGCGAAGGTCATCATCGCGATCGTCACGACCGAGACCGTGAACATGAAGGGCGTGACCTTGAGCAGGTAGTCCGTCACGCCCACGATGCCGAGGGCGAGGATCAGCAACGGCAGCGTCCCCACCCAGAACTTGGCCCACAGCAAGTCGCGCATCGACATCGGGCTCGAACGCAGCAGCCACATCGTGCGCCCTTCGAGCGACACGCCGGGAAAGAGGAAGCGTGCCGCGATCGACGCGAGCACGAAGCCCGCGAGCACCAGGTTGAGGAACGGGATCACGTTCACCAGGAAGAACGTCACGCCTGCTTGCGTGAGCGGCAGAAACTTGACGTTGAACACGTACACGACCACGAGCACCGCGAGCAGGATGAGCTGCGACCACTGCGTCGTGTCGCGGAAGAAGAGGCGGATCTCCTTGAACACGAGCTCGCGTCGCAGTACGCCGAGGAAGCCAAGCGCGCCGCGCAATCGGCTCTTGCGGCCATCGCCAGTGAGGATGCGCTGCGAGCTCTCCTGCGCCTTGCTGAACCCGATGTCGTACAACCACCGGTGCAGCACCGCGCCTATCGTGACCATCGCCGCGGCCGTCGTCCACAGAAGGTAGAAGGGCAGGGGGTCCACCGGGCCCGTGAGCCACGACATCACGGCCTTCTGCGCCCACTCGCTCGGCAGAAACGGACTCGTCGGCGTGCGCAGCACCGCGATGAAGTCCACGAGTGAGCGGAACCCCTCGGGGCGCGCGAGCTTCTCGGGCCGCACGAGGCGGAAGAGGAGCACCACGCCGCCCGCGGCGAACACCGCGATCAGGCTCAGGATGTCGCGTGTACGTCGCGCCGGAAACACGTTCACGAGGATCAGCGTCAGCCCGCTGCCGATCGCCGCCGGGATCAGGATGAACGGGATCATGATCCCCGCCGCGATCACCGGCCAGAGCCAGCCGCCGTGGTACGCTGCGCCGAACGCGCTGAACAGCGGGATCGACATGAGCAGCACCATCCAGCTCGATGCCACCACGGTCTCGATCAGCTTCGCGCCATACAGCCGCAACCAGTCCACAGGCGCGGCCACCAGCATGTCGAGGTCCTTCGCGAGAAAGAAGCTCGAGAGCGCCGTGATCACGTTCGAGAGCAGCAGGATGGAGAAGAAGCTCACCATCATCAGCCCGAGCAGCTTGCCGGCCAGAAGCGGGCCAATCTCCTCGACGCCGCGGAAGTACACGAGCAGCCGGTACAGCACCGTGAAGATGAACGCCCAGAAGAGGAGCGCCATCGTCCCGAGCAACGCGATGCGTGCCCCCTTGCCGCGCTCCTGCGCGCTCGCCCGCGCGCGCGCGGTCAACCACTTGGGAAGCAGCAGGTGCAGCAGCGCCGGATCGGGCAGTTCCCCCTGTGCGCTCACGCCCATCGAGGGCGTCGGCAGCAGCGCGTCAGGCGTCGAGGACATTCACCAGCTCGCGCGCGGCGTTGTCGCCCGTCAGTCGCAGGAAGATCTCCTCGAGTCCCTTGCCCGCGTTCGACGCGTCGGCGCGCAACTCCTCCATCGTGCCGAAGGCGCGGATCGTTCCGCCCTGAATGATGCCGATCCGGTCGCACATCGTCTCGGCCACCTCGAGCGTGTGCGTGCTCATCATGATCGTGTGGCCGCGCCGCACATACTCGCGGAACAGATCCTTGAGAATGCGCGCGGCCTTCGGATCGAGCCCCACCATCGGCTCGTCCACCACGATCACCGCCGGCCGGTGGATGAACGCGCTCGAGATGATGAGCTTCTGCCGCATGCCGTGGCTGTAGCTCTCCACCAGTTCGTCGCGCCACTCCTCGAGGTCGAAGAGCGCCAGCAACTCGCGCCCGCGATGCTCCACCTGCGGTCCTTCCTGGTCGTAAAGCCCCGCCACGAAGCGGAGGAACTCGGAGCCCGTCAGCTTCTCGTAGATGAACGGGCGATCGGGAATGAACCCGAGCTTCGACTTGGCCGCCACCGGATTCTTGAGCAGGTCGATCCCCGCCACGCGGATCTCCCCGCTCGTCGGACGCAGGATGCCGGCCACCATGCGCATGGTGGTCGTCTTCCCCGCGCCATTGGGTCCGAGGAACCCGAACACCTCGCCCGTGGGCACCGTGAGGTTGATCGCGTCCACCGCCGTGAAGTTGCCGTAGCGCTTGGTGAGGGCGCGGATCTCGATCATTCGCTGGCTCCGGTGCGCGTGCGGGGGGCGGGGTCAAGAACGTCGATCTGGAGCGTGCCGAGCAGGCGCAGCAACGACGCCTGCCTCTGGAGGCCGCCGGTCACGAAGCGCAGGTGCGCCGCGTCGGCGGGGAACTGTCCGAACGTTGGATCCACGGCCACCCACTGCCCGAGGTACAGCTCGGGCCACGCGTGGAAGTAGAAGTGGCCGCGCACATACGCGAGTCCACTCGCCATGCGCGCCGGAATCCTGGCCGTGCGCGCGAGCGCGACGAGCAGCTGCGTGTGCTCGTTGCAGTCACCCTTCCGCTGCTCGAAAATGCGCAACGCGTCCGGCACGCTCACGGTCACTTCCTTCTTGAGCGAGTCGTACACCCACGTCACGAGGCGCTCCGCCACCTCGCGCTTGCTCGACGCGCCCTTCGAGAGTCGCTCGACGAGTGCGAGCAGCTTGGGGTCGCCCACTTGCAGCAGCGGCTCCTTCGCGAGCTCCTTCGCGAACCGGTTGGCGAGGATCGCGCCGGTCGGCATCGCACCGAGCGCGGCCTTGAGCTCGGCGGGATCCTCTCGTCGCACCTCGAGCAGATTGCCGGCGAGCAACTGGCGGCCGCCATCCAGATCGAAGCCGTCGAGCGTGGTGCCGCGAAGGCGCACCTTGATCTTGTCGAGCGTGCCAACCATCGGCACGCGCGCCGCAATAGCGGTCGTCTCGAGGACGTCGCGGGCGGCTGCCGAGCTGTTCGCGGTGTTCGCCAGCTGCTTGTCGCGCCAGTTCTCGAACGCGACCTCGAACGCGGTGCGCTTGAGTACGAGGCCGCCTGCCTGCTTGGCTTCTACCATTCGTCCGCGCTCGTCGAGCCAGCCGCCCACGAACTTGGAATCGGGGCCACCCACCTGCCATGCGCGCACCGTGTCGCTGTGCACGATGCGCCATCTGCCGGTGGCCGGGTCGAGCGCCGCGCTGTCCGGCACCGTGAACAGCGACTCGGCCTGGATCGACACCGTGATGTCCTTGGTTCCCATCGCCGTCGGGTCGAACATCGGCACCGTGAACGACCGCCCCACCTTCGGCTTGTCGCCCAGCATCACCGCGAGCGGCACGAGCGTGGGGAGCAGCACGGGACCGTTGGTCTTGAGGCGCTGCGTGTCCGGCGGGCTCATCGCGCTTGTCACCACGTAGCGGATCGCGCTGTCGCCCTCGGCGGCACCCACCACGGTGATCGGAGAGGAGTCCGCGCTGAACTGCACGATGAAGCCGGTGAGCACCATGCCGCGCGTGAGCTTCACCTCGCTCGTGGCCGTCGCGCGATGCAGCGTGCCGCCGATCGGCAGGTCCGCCGAGAACGCGTCCTTGAGGATGAACCCTCGGCCCGTCGTGTCGATGGCCGAACTCGCGAAGCCCACCTGCTGGCCGTTCTGTTCGACCACGTAGTAGAACGTCTCCGGGCTCATGCGCAGTGCAAGTTCCGCGAGTCGCTGCCCGCTCCCCTTGAAAAACTCGCGGCGCGCGAGCGCCCCGAGGCCACCGGCCCAGGCGACGAGGATAAGCAGCGCGGCGAGTGCTCGCCGGCTCACGCCCGCCGTCCGGCCGCCTGCACCGCACGCGCGGCGCGATGCGCTAACGCCGCTTCTTCCACGCGACCCATGCGGTCGAGCACGTTGCCGAGCCCCTTCTGGGCGCGCCACATGGTGGGCGCCAGCGTGATCGCCTGGCGAAAGGCCGCCACCGACTCGGGCAGCTGCTCCGTCTGATTGGCCGCTTCGCCCAAGTGGTACCACGCGGTCGCGTGTGTCGGGTCGAGCAGCACCGCACGTCGCAGCGGCTCGAGCGCTTCGCGCCACCGTCCGCGACGACTGCGCACGACGGCATACTGCACGAGCGACTCGACGTGATCGGGCGCGAGGCGCATTGCCTTCTTGAGGTCTGCTTCGGCTGCGTCGTATCGGTGTGCGAGCGAGAGCACTGCGGCGCGGTTGGCGAGCAGTGTCGGGTTGTCGCCGTCCAGATCGATCGCGCGCTGAAACGCGGCGAGCGCTCCCTCGACGTTGCCTGTTTCCGCGAGCAGGAGCGCGAGGTTGTTGCGCGCGCGGATGTGCTGCGGCGCGAGTTCGAGCAGCTGCGCGTAGGCGCGCCGCGCCTCGGCCAGCTCACCACGATGCGTCGCGTCGCGCGCGAGGATGTAGAGTCGCTCCTCTTGCGTGGGCGGCGCGGGCGGCGGCAGCTCGAGCTCGAGGGTGGTGAACCCGGGCGACGTGGGCGATGCCATCGGCAACGAGTCGTCGAGGAGTGACTCGGCATCGCTCGTCGACGCGACGGGTGCAGCCTCCTCGGTCGGATGGCGCGGGGGTTCGGGATGAGCACTCGCTGCGGCCACGATCGTCACGTCGGGCGGTTCCTCGGTTGCATGCACTTCAGGCGCATCCTGCACAATCTCGGCCTCAAGCTCGGATTCAACGGCGGGAGCAACCTCGGGTTCGACCACGGGCGCGATGTCCGCCTCGAGTACGAGCGAGAGCTCGTTGATCGGCGCGAATTCCTCAATCGAGGGCAGCTCCTCGAGCGGCGCGCCGGCTGCCAGGTCGACTGCGCCGGCGTCGGCTTCAAGTTCGACCTCGACGTCCTGCCCAACCTCCACGACCTCCAGCACCGGCGCATGACCCACCGGTGGCGTCATCGTCGCGACGCCAATCTCCAGCTCACCCTGCACGTGGAGCGGCTCCAGCATGTGCGGATCGCTCGCGCCGCCCGAGGGCGGCGCGGGGCGCGGGCCTTCCACCGGGACGCTCTTGGGAAATCGCGACCGCCGTCTCACGCGCGAGCCAAGGGGCAGGAGGGGGCGTAGCTGAGCGCGCACGCCGAGGGGCGCGTCACGTCGGGCTGGCCAAACGTGGTGGGAACCACGAGCGCGTCGATGTCGTCCATGAGGTGTGGGCACGGCGGGCGGAACCGCTGGTGCCTGAAAGATAGCGATGTACTCACTCGGCCAAGGGGCCCGGCTTGTCTCGCCCGTGGTTCCCGGCCACCTTTCGCAGGCTATGGCTGAAGATTCGCTGATCGTTCGCGGGGCGCGGGAGCACAACCTCCGCAACATCGATGTCACTATCCCGCGCGACAAGCTGACGGTCATCACCGGCTTGTCTGGCTCGGGGAAGTCCTCGCTCGCCTTCGACACAATTTACGCCGAAGGGCAGCGCCGGTACGTCGAGTCGCTCTCTGCCTACGCCCGCCAGTTCCTCGGGCTCATGGAAAAGCCCGACGTCGACGCCATCGAGGGGCTCTCCCCGGCCATCTCGATCGAGCAGAAGTCTGCGGGGCACAACCCGCGCTCGACCGTCGGCACGGTCACCGAGGTCTACGACTATCTCCGCCTGCTCTACGCGCGCGCCGGTACCCCACACTGCCCTACGTGCGGTCGCCCCGTTGAGCGCATGAGCGCGGCCCAGATCGCCGACGTCGTCCTCACCTGGCCCCAGGACATCCGGCTCGAACTGCGCGCCCCGCTCGTACGGCAGCGCAAGGGCGAGTTCCGTGAACTCT
The DNA here is from genome assembly GCA_043744185.1 of Gemmatimonadota bacterium. GTDB lineage: Bacteria > Gemmatimonadota > Gemmatimonadetes > Gemmatimonadales > Gemmatimonadaceae > JACPPC01. The sequence goes on from JAYTVE010000174.1 coordinate 18,797, forward strand.
TCGAGCAGGTGCGTACGCAGGGCTTCGTGCGCGCGGTGGTCGACGGCGAGACGATCGAGCTCAGCGATCCGCCCAAGCTCAATCGCCGCCAGAACCACGACGTCTCCGTGCAGGTGGACCGCCTCGTGGCGCGCACCGCCGATCGCGGGCGCCTCGTCGATTCCATCGAGACCGCGCTCAAGCTCGCCGAGGGGCTGGTCGAGATCGTCCGCCACGACGGGCCCAAGCCCGAGGTGCACATCTTCTCGGAGCGCTACGGCTGCCCCACCTGCGGCATCACGCTCCCCGAACTCGAACCGCGCCACTTCTCCTTCAACTCCCCGTTCGGCGCCTGCACCGCGTGCTCCGGCCTCGGCGTGCGCAAGGAAGTCAGCGAGGAACTCATCCTCGGCGACCCGAGCATCTCGATTCTCGAAGGCGTCGTGCTGCCGTGGGGCGAGCCCGACGGGTACCTCCGCCGCGTCATTCTCCCGGGGCTCGCGAAAAACCTCAAGTTCGAGCTCAACGCGCCGTGGAGGGCGATCCCGCCCAAGGCGCGCGAGGCGCTGCTCAACGGCATTCCGGGCAAGAAGGGCGACGCAACGTGGGAGGGCATCCTCCAAAACGTGCAGCGTCGCTACGCCGAAACGTCGTCCGATGGCGTGCGTGTCGGGCTGGAGGAATACATGGTCACGGCCCCCTGCACGCAGTGCGAGGGGAAGCGCCTCAAGCCGGAGACGCTTGCTGTCACCATTGCCGATCGGTCGATCGGCGACGTCGTCGAGGACTCGATCACCGACTCGCTCGCCTTCTTCGAGTCGATCCAGGTGCGCGCGCCCGGCAAGGCTGGCCTCGATCCCGGCATCGCCGGTCCGATTCTCAAAGAGGTGCGCGAACGGTTGCGATTTCTGGTCGACGTCGGCCTCGACTACCTCACGCTCAATCGCTCGGCGGAATCGCTCTCGGGGGGCGAGGCCCAGCGCATCCGGCTCGCGACACAGATCGGCTCGCGCCTCGTGGGCGTGCTCTACATCCTCGATGAGCCGTCGATCGGCCTGCACCAGCGTGACAACGCGCGCTTGCTGGCCACGCTCATGCGACTGCGCGACCTCGGCAACACGGTGATTGTCGTCGAGCACGACGAAGAAACCATGCGCGCGGCCGATCACGTCATCGATCTCGGGCCCGGGGCGGGGAAGCACGGCGGGCTCGTGGTCGCCGAGGGCACCGTGCGCGACATCGAGAACCACCCGGACTCGCTCACTGGCAAGTACCTGCGCGGCGAGCAGGTCGTGGCCGTTCCGCGCGCGCGTCGCAAGGTCGAATCGGGCCGCGTGCTGCGTATCGAGGGAGCGAAAGAGCACAACCTGCGCGATGTCACCGTGGAGTTCCCCCTCGGGCTCTTCGTCGCGGTCACGGGGGTCTCAGGCTCGGGCAAGTCCACGCTCGTCGAGGACATTCTCCATCGCTCGCTGGCGCGGCACTTCTATCGTGCGCGCACCATTCCCGGGCAGCACAAGAAGCTCACCGGCCTCGAGCACCTCGACAAAGTCATCGACATCGACCAGAGCCCGATCGGGCGCACGCCGCGCTCCAATCCGGCGACGTACACCGGGCTCTTCACGCCCATTCGCGAACTCTTCGCGGAACTCCCCGAGGCGAAGATCCGCGGCTACGGCCCCGGGCGCTTCAGCTTCAACGTGAAGGGCGGACGTTGCGAAGCCTGTGAAGGCGACGGCCTCGTGAAGATCGAGATGCACTTCCTCCCGGACGTCTTCGTGCCGTGCGAGGTGTGCAAGGGCAAGCGGTTCAATCGCGAGACGCTCGAGGTCCGCTTCCGTGGCCTCTCGATCGCCGATGTGCTCGACCTTACCGTCGAGGACGCCTGCACCTTCTTCGAGAACCAGCCGCGCGCCTTCCAGAAGCTCGACACCCTGCGCGACGTCGGCCTCGGCTACGTGCACCTCGGCCAGAGCGCGACCACGCTCTCCGGTGGCGAGGCCCAGCGCATCAAGCTCGCGACCGAGCTCTCGAAGCGCGACACCGGCCGCACCATCTACATCCTCGACGAGCCGACCACGGGCCTCCACTTCGAGGACGTGCGCGTGCTGCTCACCGTGCTGCACCGACTCGTGGATCGGGGCAACACCGTGCTCGTCATCGAGCACAACCTCGACGTCATCAAGACGGCCGACTGGATCGTCGATCTCGGTCCCGATGGTGGAAAGCGCGGGGGGCAGATCGTCGCCGCCGGCACGCCGGAAGACGTTGCGAACGTGGCCGCGAGCCACACGGGGCACTACCTCAAGCCGATGCTCCAGAAGTCGTCCTGAGCGAAGCGGTCGTCCTGAGCGGAGCGAAGGAGCTGCTTGTCCCCCTACGCCACCACCACGATCGGCACGTCGTGCGTCCGCCCCCAGGCCGCCCACTCTTCCGCCGTTCTCTCGGCAAACGCGTTGCTGAGTGCCACCGACGTCACCTCGTCGAGCCCCAGCCCCGCCGCCAGCCGCTGCACAAACGCCGGCTCCACGGCCGCCACCGCAATCCACCCGCTGCTCGCCGCGTACACGCCGTACTGCGCCAGCGCACCGCCCAGCAATCCGCCAGGCTCCGTCAGCCCGTGTCTGCGCGCAACCGCGAGCCCGTGTGCCTCATCCGACATTGCCACGTCGAGCACGCCACCCCTGCCGGTTCGCGCTCGCTGCACGAGCAGCGCGCACGCGGCACTCGCTGCCGCAGCGCCACTCGCGACGTCGACGAACAGCGCGTTCGGCAGCGCGGGCGGTACCACGAGCCCTGCCTCCGCCTGATAGGTCAGGTCGTGTCCCGGCAGGTCGCTGTCAGGGTCGGCATGCCCGAGAATTCGCACGATCGAGAGCCGTGGGCAGCGAGCGGTCACCAGTGCCACGCCGAGCCCGAGCCGCTCGAGCGCACGCGGCCGGAGCGATGTCAGCAACACCTCCGAGTCGTCGAGTAGCGCGAACAACGCCTCGATGCCCTCGGTCGTCTTGAGATCGAGCGTCTGCACCCGAACGCCCGCGCACAGCGCGTCGTACCAGCTGCGCGCCGCGAAGGCCAGGTAGTCGCCCGTTGGTGGCTCGATCTTCGTGGCGGTCGCCCCGAGCGCCACAAGTCGCGCCACCGCCACCGGACCCGGCACGTTGGTCGCGATTGAGACCACGCGCACCCCCTCGAGCGGGCGCGGACCTCCGGCGGCAATGGGCGTGTATGCAGGCGCAGTCATCCGTCCAAAATGCCTCCGCGCATCGCCCGCGCAATGCGCCAATGATGGCTCGTTTCGCTAGCTTATCCGCATGGTTTCTCTGCTTGATATCATCGGGCCCATCATGGTCGGGCCGTCGTCCTCGCACACCGCCGGCGCCTGTCGCCTCGGGTTGCTCGCCCGCGGCCTCGTCGGCGGCACCCCCGAGCGCGCGCGCATCGAGTTGCACGGCTCGTTCGCTCGCACCGGCGAGGGACACGGCACCGACAAGGCCATCGCCGGCGGACTCATGGGCTACCGCCCCGACGATGAACGGTTGCGCACTGCCCTCGAGACGGCCGAGAAGGAAGGCCTCGACTACCGCTTCGAGAAGACCTCGCTCGACGAGGAAACCGAGGTCCACCCCAACACGGTGCGCATCACCGTCGAGCGCGGCGACCGGCAGTCGACCATGCAGGGGTCGTCGCTCGGCGCCGGCCGCATTCTCATAACCAACATCGACGACTACCCGGTCGAAGTGCACGGCAACCACCACACCATCGTGCTCGTCGCCGAGGACGTGAAGGGCTCGATCGCGCGCATCGCGGGCATGCTCGCCGACAACGATATCAACATCGCGACGCTTCGCCTCACGCGGAAAGAACGCGGCGGCGATGCCTTCATGGTCATCGAGGTCGATCACGAGCCGCCGACGGAAGTGCGCGACGCCATTCGCGCCCTCGAATGGGTGCGCTGGGCTTACCGCCTCGACAAGGTGAGCGGCTGATGTACACCAACCTGCTCGACGCCGTGAAGGCCGCCGAGGCGCGCAACGTCCGCCTTGCCGATGTCGCACTCGAGGCCGAGGCCAAGGACCAAGGGCGTCCAATTGCCGAGATCCGCGCCGCGCTCAAGCGCGCGCTCGACGTCATGCGCGGTGCCATCGAGCTTGGCATGGTCGGTGACCTCATGTCGAACTCGGGGCTCGTCGGTGGCGATGCCGCCAAGCTGCGCACCGGCCCCGCAGGTCCCCTCGCCGGGACCCTTTTCCGCGACGTGCTGGCGCGCGCGCTCGCCGTGCAGGAAGTAAACGCGGCCATGGGCGTCATCGTCGCCGCGCCCACGGCGGGCGGTGCCGGCGTGCTCCCCGCCGTCCTCACCGGACTCGCGGTTGCCAAGGGAATCGACGATGAAAAGCTCGTCGACGCGCTCGCCACGGCGGGCCTCATCGGCGCGGTAGTCGCCGAACGCGCGTCACTCTCGGGCGCGGAAGGTGGTTGCCAGGCGGAAACTGGCGCCGCCGCGGGCATGGCCGCCGGCGCCGCCACCGAGATGCTCGGTGGCACTCCTACGCAGGCCTACCACGCCGTCGCGCTCGCGCAGCAGGGTACGCTCGGCCTCGTCTGCGATCCGCTGGGTGGATTGGTCGAACTCCCCTGCGTCTTCCGCAACGCGACGGCGTCGGCCATCGCGCTCGCCGCCATCGAGATGGCGCTCGCCGGCATCACGTTCGCCATTCCCGCTGACGAAGTCATCGACACCATGGGCGAAATCGGTCGCGCAATGGACGTGCGCTACCGCGAAACCGCCGGTGGTGGGCTCGCCGCGACGCCCACCGGCCGTCGACTCGCCCGCGAACGCCTCGTGCAGATCAAGAAGTCATGATGCGCCGTTGTCTCTCCGTTGCGCTTGCCGTCGCAACGCTCGCCGCCGTGCCCTCGGCCCTCAGCGCCCAGGCCAACATCGTCGGCGTCGTCTACGACTCGCTCGCCACGCGCGCCGCACTCTTCGAGGCGCAGGTCACCATCGTCGAACTCGGCCGCATCGCCTGGACCGACAAGCGTGGCCGGTTTCGCTTCGACACCGTGAAGGCCGGTCGCTACACCATCACCTTCCTCCATCCGGTACTCGACTCGCTCGACGTGTCCGCTCCGGAATATCCGCTGGACGTGCCGCCCGCAGGCACCATCGTCGCCGCCCTCGCCACGCCCTCGCCCGCGACGACGTACGCGCGCCTCTGCCCCGGTCCGAAGGAGCTCAAGACCGGCGCCGTGTACGGGCGTGTGCATGCCGCAACCGACGGCGCGCCGGTCGCCGGCGTCCGCGTCTTCGGCACCTGGCTCGACATGCTCCTCGTCGGCACGCGCCTCAAGCGCCAGTGGCGCGAGAACGGCGTGGTCACCGGCAAGCACGGTGAGTACCTGCTGTGCAACGTGCCGAACGACGTGGCCGTCGACATTCGCGCCGCCCGCGGCGTGCTCGCGGCCGGCCCCGTGCAGGTGCAGACGGGCGAGCAGCTCCTCGCGCACGTGGACTTCAAGGTGCCCATCACTGACTCCAGCTCGCGCATGCTCGCCGGCGACTCCGGCCGTGCGCTGCGCGCTGACACCGTGCCGCCGTCCGGGAGCGCCGTGCTCACGGGCACGGTCAATTCGTTCGATGGCAAGCCGGTAGCCGACGCCCTGGTCGGCCTGCTCGGCTTCAACGTCTCGGCGCGCACCAACGCGGCAGGCCAGTTCGCGCTGTCGCGCCTCCCGTCAGGCACGCGCACCGTGCAGGTGCGAGCGCTCGGCGCCTCGCCCGTCAACGTGGTGGTTGACCTTCCCGAGGGCGGGCGGAGCGAGACCACCGTCACGCTGGACAAGCGCGTAGCGCAGCTCGCGACGGTCAGCATTCAGGGTCAGCGCGACACGCGCGACGTTCCCCATGCGTCGACCGGATTTGCCAGCCGACAGAAAGCCGCGCTCGGCAAGTACCTCACCGGCGACGACATCCGGAGGTTCCGTCCATGGAGCCTCGTGGACGCCCTCTCGATGGTCACGGGGGTGCGGCGCGAGTGGAGCGCATCCGGCCCGAGCATCACCATCCGGGGCTCGAAGGGCCAGTGCATTCCCAGCATCTTCCTCGACGGCATGAGTATCGCCACGGGCGAGCGCGGCGACATTCCCGAACTCGAGGGTTTCATCAAGCCCGAGGAGATCACGGGCATCGAGGTCTATCCGGGGCCGTTCATCCCGGCGCAGTTCGACCGCACGCAGACGACCGGCTGCGGCACCGTCGCCATCTGGACGCGCCGCTAGTCGGCGCGATCGCCGGCTGAACTACGTCGGCCAGTCAGTGAGATAGCGGAAGCCGCGCAAGTGACGCTGGATGCGCTCGAAGTCGACCGCATTGGCCGTCACCAGCACGGCCTCGTGCTCGCGGCAGGTGACCGCCAGCAGCACGTCAGCCGTGAAGGAACCGCGCTGCGCCGCAAGGTCGACCTGTTCTCGCGTCGCGAGATCGGCCATCACGCGCCCCGCCTCGCGAAAGGCACTCGCCGACGGAGTGAGCCGTC
>JAYTVE010000175.1:0-2035 GCA_043744185.1 Gemmatimonadota bacterium
GTGAAGAGGGCGATGCCGAGCAGCATCATCGCCCACATGATGTCCACGTTCCAGACGGTCATGGTCGACGTGGCCTTCGGTTCGGTGTGGCGGTGGGAATCGCGAACTCGTCGCAGCAACCTTGCGGGATCGTGCACACGAAGGCAAGGCTCCATGGCTCCACGAACGCCTCGCCGCCAATCGCGCTCGCGGTCATCCGGGCGATGCTCGTGCGGAGCGAAAGACATGGCTGATGCGCGTCACGGTCCCGGCGTGAGCCGGATCGTCGCCGTCACGGTCTGCACGTGGCACTGGTCGCGCGTGACGACAAGGGCGCCAACCGCCGTGGTGAGATATCCCGGCCGCTGGACCGTAACGGTGTAGCGGCCCGCGCGCTCGTACGCGCCGATCCAGTCGCGAAAGAGCAGCGTGCCGTTCACCACGGAGTCCACCACGCCGCCGGGGAGCAGCTCCTCGGCGTAGCCGCCGTCCGTCGCGCGCACGCGGAGACTGTCACGGAGCAGCTGCCCCGAGAGCGAATCGCGGACCGTGATCTGCAGGCCGACGACCGCCACGGCGGTGCAGGCGAAGCCCGGATCCATCGCTTGGCACGCGCCCAACAACGGGAAGACGAACAGCAGCGCCACGCGCGCACGCGGCAACATGGTCACCTCGCCCTCGCAGGGCCGCACCTGCGGCCGATGAGGCACATCGTACGACGTTGGAACAGCGACGCTGCCGAGCCAACAGCTCTCGTTGCATCTTCCACTCGTCCGTGGCGCTTCGCAAGGGGCACGCGCACGACAGTGACCACGACCCCCTCCAAGTCCACCACACCTGGCATGCAGGCCGTCATCGTTCTCTCGGTTGTGCCGTTCCCGTTCGCGATCCTCTTCACGATCCTCTGCCTGCTGATCGTCGGTAACACCGCACCTCGGCAGGTCGCGCCCGGCGACGGCCTCGCGCTCGCGGGACTGGCAACGGCGCTGTGCGTAGCCGCACTGGTCCTGCTGCTGGTGCGACGCCAAACCGCCGACGCGCGTGCGCGGCAGGGCAGTCTGCTGCTGCTCGCAACCACCACGCTCATGTCGTGGCCGGTGTGGACGGTGGGCGTGCTGCCCACGATCAATGGCGCGATGCGTGGTCCTGAGCGCGCAACCACGATGGCCATCGAGCGGCTCGAAGTCACGACCGCGACAAAGTCGCACACGCTGTACCACTGGGCGTACCTCCAACCTGCGACGGCCGCATCCGACCTGCGAGCGGGTCGCTACTTCGTGAACCAAGCTGATCACGAACGCTGGACCGCCACGCGCGCTACCACTGTGCAGGTCACGCACGCGCGCGGCGCGCTGGGCGCCGAGGTGATCCTCGGCGTGCAGTGAGGCGCGGCGAGGGCCTCACGCGAGCACGTGCTTGAGCTCGCCCATCCGACGGCCGCCGTCTCGGCGGCGCTGCACCAGTTGCGGAATACCTGCTTGACGGCGGCGCCGCTTCCGGATCGTGATCTGGACAAGCGGGCCGGCATGTCGTACATCATGGACGAAGCACGTCCGCGCGCCCCTTTCACCTGCCTCGCCGTGAGTGCCGCATTGGTTGCGTGGTTCGACCGCGTGGGTCTCGCGGTGTTCTGGACATGTGCGGCGGCCCTTCTGGCGCTCAACGCCGTGGCCGTCGCGGCCGTGCTCCGCTCGCGGAGCCGCACGCTCGTCAATCGCTGGACGGGCTCCGTTCTCGCGCTCAATGCACTCTTGCTCGGCGCGGGACTGGGCGTGCCGGCCGCGATGTACACGGCCAAGATGGTCGTGCGTGCCGTGCAGGGGTCGAGCGCCATCACGTGGGCTAAAGGCCAGCCCGAGTCGCGCTGACGCGCCGCCGAGCGCAGCTATCGTACTACGTCGTACCGCAACGCCACCATGCCGCTCGTGTACGCCTTCACCTCCGTGAGGTGGAGCGCGACGTCGCGGTCGAGCGAGTCAGTGAAGCGGACGCCGTTGCCAATCACGACCGGCAGAATCGAGTAGCGCAGTTCGTCCGCCAAGCCGAGTCGGAGGCA
>JAYTVE010000176.1:0-2030 GCA_043744185.1 Gemmatimonadota bacterium
GGATGGACGCGTACCAGTCGTCGTACCGCTACCTGTCGTTGCACAACAGCTTCGTGACGATGCACGACCAGTGGTTCGGTCGCGTGACGACGGCGACGGACTTCGACCGGCTCAAGGCGTACGGACGCGTCGGCATCCTCCTCGGCCTGCAGAATTCCGAGCACTTCCGCAAGCTCGACGACGTGGACGAGTTCTTCAAGCTCGGCCAGCGCGTGTCGCAGCTGACGTACAACAGCCGCAACATGATCGGCAACGGCTCCACGGAGCGGCGCGATGACGGGCTCTCCGACTACGGCGTGGCGATCGTCGAGCGGATGAACAAGGTCGGCATGGCGGTGGACGTGAGTCACTGCGGCGACAAGACCTCGCTCGACGCCTTCGAGGTGTCGAAGGCGCCCGTGCTCATCACGCACTCGAATGCGCGCGCGCTCGCGAGCGGTCACCCGCGCACCAAGCCCGATGAGGTGTTCAAGGCGGTGGGCAAGTCGGGCAGCGTCGTCGGCATCACCGGCGTGCGCATGTTCGTGAAGGGGAGCGAGCCGACAACTATCGAGGACCTGCTCAACCACTTCGACTACGTGGCCAAGCTGATCGGCCCGGAGCATCTGGGCGTGGGCAGCGACATCGACCTCAACGGCTACGACAAGATGCCGCCCGACCAGTACAAGGCGCTCAAGGCGAGCTACAAGGGTGTGTACGGCTTCCGCGAGAAGATCGACATCGAGGGAGTGGACCACCCCAAGCGCATGTTCGACCTCACGGAGGGGCTCATCCGCCGCAGGTACACCGACGCCCAGATCGAGGGGATCCTGGGCGGCAACTTCAAGCGCGTCCTCGCGCAGATATGGGGAAGCTGAGATGAGACACCGTTACCCGAACGCGCGCCGCGTCACGCGCGCCACCGCTACCCTGGCCGGCGCGTTGATCGTCGTGACCGCGCTCGCGCCGCAGAGCTCGCACGCACAGAGCGCCGTCAACGAGATCGCCTTCTCGTCGAATCCGAACCCGCTCACGCTCCCCGAGGGCATTCACTTCGGCGAAGTCACGGGCATCGATGTCGACAAGCGGCGTCACGTGTTCGTCTTCATGCGCACCGGCGGGCGCAACACGGTGCATGGCGGCGTGGCGTCACAGCTCTTCGAGTTCGGGCCGGACGGCAAGTTCATCCGCGAAATCGGCAAGGACCTCTACGGCTTTGCCTTCGCGCATACCGTTCGCGTCGACAAGGACGGCAACATCTGGACGTCCGACGAAGGCACGAACATGATCGTGAAGTTCTCCCCCGCCGGGCGCGCGCTGCTCGTGCTCGGTCGTCGCGAGGAAGCGGTGGAGGAGTCGCCACCACACGCCGCGGGCGAGATTCCACCGCCACGCTGGGGCGGCTTCAACCGTCCCACCGACGTGGCGTGGGACACGCAGGGCAACATCTTCATCGCCGACGGCTACAACAACTCGCGCGTCGTGAAGGTCAGTCCCGAAGGGCGCTGGATCACGACGTGGGGCGAGCGTGGCACCGGCCCGAGCCAGTTCAACATCCTGCACTCGATCGCGAACGACGCGAAGGGGAACATCTACGTCGCGGACCGCACCAACCGTCGCATCCAGGTGTTCGATCCGAACGGCACGCTGCTGCGCATCATGACCATCGACGTGCCGTACACCAAGGAGCCGAACGTAATGTTCGGCGCGATGCCGAAGTCGGGCGCCAACCCGCTCGCCAACTCCGGCGCGCCCTGGGCCATCTGCATCACGCCGGGGCCCATCCAGTACCTCTACAGCTCCGACGCCGTCCCCGGTCGCATCTACAAGCTCACGCTTGACGGCAAGGTGCTCGGCGTCATGGGTGACGCAGGCAAGAAGGCCGGCGAGTTCGGCTGGGTGCACCAGATCGCCTGCCCGTCGGAGAACGAGCTCTGGGTCGGCGAGATCTTGAACTGGCGCGTGCAGAAGCTGACGCTCAAGCCAACCGCCGAGCAGCGCTGAGCCGGCCGAGCGCGCGACGCACGCGCATCACGAACAGGAGCGGGGCG
>JAYTVE010000177.1:0-2029 GCA_043744185.1 Gemmatimonadota bacterium
GCGTTCGCCGGCGAGGCGGCCCCAGTGTCGCCGCCCGCTATTGTGGCAGCGTGGAACGTCGGTATTGCCGACACCGCTGCGCTCTACGCCCGCGAGGCCCGCGCATGAGCGACGCGATCGCGGTCTTCCGGCGCCTGCTCGCCATCATGCCGCTCTTGGGCGACGAGGAATCGCACGACCTGGCCGACCTCGCCACGCGCATCGGCGCCGATGCCGACACCCTCCTGCAGGAACTCATGGCGCTTGGCGATCGCCCGGACGATCCCGCGGGCTTCGTCGCCGGTCTGACGGTGCACGTCGAGGCGTCGCCGGCGCTGCGCGTGCAGGCGCGGTCGTCGCACCTCAAGCGGCCGATGCGTCTCACTTGGTCGGAACGCCAGGCGCTGGAGCTCGGATTGGCCGCGCTCACGCTCGAGCGGCCGCGCGAGGACCACGGCGCGATTGCCGCTGCCCGCGCGCAGCTCGCGCACCTCGCCAGCAAGCCACCACGTGCCGAGTTCGCGGACGACCGCCGCAAGCTCGCAGCATACGGGGCCTCCGACCCCGGCGTCCTCCGGACGCTGCAGCAGGCGGCGCGTGAGCGGCGCGTCGTGTCGCTGCGCTACCAGCGCGCCGATGATGCGGCTGCCACGGCGCGCATCGTGCATCCGTACGCGGTCATCCTCGCACGCGGGGCGTGGTACTGTCCCGCACGCTGCGTGGCCGCGCAGGCGTTGCGCATCTTCCGGCTCGATCGCGTCGAGTCTGCTGTCCTCGAACGCGAGACGTTCGATCGCCCCGAGGACTTCGACCCCCGCGCACTCGTGCGGGACGGCCGCGTCTTCCAGCACGACGGCGCGCCGGTCATGACCGTGCGCTACTCGCCGCGTATCGCGCGCTGGATCGCCGAGCGCGAGGGACGCGTGCCGGATAGCGACGGGTCGCTCACGCTGGAGCATCCGCTGGCGGACGAAGCGTGGGGGGTGCGTCACGTGCTGCAGTACGGCCCCGATGCGGAGATTCTCGCGCCGGTACACATGCGAGTGGCCATGGCGCGTACGCTCGCGAAAATGCGGGGCGGCCGCTCGGGGTAGCCCGCGCTACGGCACCCGCACGTTGTACGCCATGCTCGTGAGCACGAACCGCCCGTACGCCCAGTCGCGGCTCCCCTCCCGGTACCGCGCCTCGCCGTCCGTCACGATGCGCACGCCGTCGATCTGTCCCAAGCGCATCACCGGCGTGGAGAACGGAGTGCGCACCATCGTGGCGCCTCTGGCCATCGAGCGGTCGTCCGACGTGAAGTTGGCCAGGTCGCCGTTCGCGTCGAACCAGAGCACGGCGTGCACCGTGTGCCCCGCATTCGTGTACGTCACGCGCGTCGAGCGCTCGTCGATCGGCTCCCACGTCACCGGCACGTCGAACAGCGCGCCCGGCGCCAGCAGGCAGATGTCATTGAGGAGCGTCACGGTCTCGCTCCGCGTCATCTCGGTGCCACTCAGGCGTTGGACCGGTACGAGCCCCGCAAGGCGAACGTCCATCGTCGCGTTGTTCCCCTCGTATCGGTGCAGCACTACGACCGGCACGCCACCCTTCGACGCGCGCAGCAAGAACAGTCGCGCCGCCGGCTGGAACACCTCCACCTGCTCGGCGGTCGAGATCATCCATGGATCGCTCTCGCTGCCGCGCATCTTCGCATCGAACGTCAGCCGGAAGCTGCGCACGCGCGGCTTGCCGACGACGCCTGCGCGCCCGAGCCATGTTCGCACCGGCGCGGGCAGCGGCGCGACGTCGGCCTCGGTCACGATCGGCGGAGCGCCGCTGGGCGCCGCAGACAGCGCGAGCAGAGAGGCGCGCTCGTACTGCGACTCGAGGCTCGAAGGCAGCAGCTCCGCCATCGTGATCACGAGCGGAACGAGGAGGATGACGTTCGCCATCGTGCCGAACTTCGCATTCGACCACGCGCCGATGGCGAGCCACTGCGAGAGCACGACGCCGCCGAGCGCGGGTACCCACCACCAGCGTGGCAGCACCAGATACAGCACGGCCGCCG
>JAYTVE010000178.1:0-6527 GCA_043744185.1 Gemmatimonadota bacterium
GGCCCTGCCGCCCAATCGGTGAACGCCGCGCGCACCGCCTTCTCGACCGCAGCCGCGTCGAATACGCCAACGACGTACAAGTGCGAGCGCGCCGCGCCAACGTTCGCAGCGTAGAACGCCTTGATCTGATCCGTGGTATAGCCTTGCAGCTGCGCATCCGTTGGCAGGCCGCGCCCGTACGGATGGTCGCCGTACATCATCGAGTTGAACTTGATGCCGGCCTGCGTGCTCGGCTGCGTGCGCGCGATGGCCAGATTGCGGAGGCGCGCTGTCTTGAGGCGCGCCAACTCCGAGTCGGGGAAGCGCGGTTGGCGCGCCACCTCGGCCACGAGCGACACCAGCTCGGCGGCGTTCGCGCTCAGCACGTCGGCGCCGATGGACGAGAGGTCGCCCCCCATGCCGATGCCGAGAGCGCCGCCCATGCCGGCCATGGTCTGGGCGATGGCGCGGGCGTCCTTGGCGGCAGTGCCCTCGTTCCAGAGATCGCCCATGAGCCCGGAGAGGTTGAGCTGCTCGGGGGTTTCGTCGATCGAGCCGGTGCGGATGAAGAGTCGCACGCTGGCTTTTGGCGTGATGCCGAAGGGGACCATCGAGACTTTCATCCCGTTGGCCAGCGTGATCGTCTTGCGCTTGGGGAGCACGAACGGCTTGGGCTTGCCCGGCACGGGCGGCGTGCTCGGGAACTGCGCGAGGGCCGGGGCCGCCGAGAGGGCCAACAGCGCGGCAACCGAGGCGGCGCGCACGGAAGTAAGGCGCATGGTCAGTTGCCTCCGGTGGCGGCCGGCTTGGTCGCCGGCACGAGCGTCAAGATCGAGCGGTTGGTGCGGCGCAGCCATTCCCGCGCCGTTTTGCGGATCATCTCCGGCGTCACGGCGTCCATCCCCTTCTCGATCTCGTTGATGCGCGTTGGGTTGTCATCGAAGAGCGCGAGCGAGGCAAGAATGTCGGCCTTGCCGAAACCGTTCAGGCTCTCGATGTAGCTGTAGAAACCGGAGCGCCAGCGCGTGCGTGCACGCTCGAGCGTCGCTGCGTCCACGAGGTCGGTCGTGAGCTTGGTGATCTCCACGTCCATCGCGGTGAGAATCGTGTCGGGGCTCGTCTTGGCGTCGTGGAAGAGGTTGATCGTGTAGAGCATCGGGCCGGCATAGTTCCACTGGTTGCCGAGCCCCGGGTTGATGCCCGCGCTCACGCCGCCGGTGTAGCCCTTGGTGCGCACGAGCGCGTCGTAGAGGCGCGAGTCGCGTCCCTGTGCGAGCAGCTGGTCGATGATGCCGAACGCGAACCACTCGGGCGTCCAGCGCGGCGGCACGTGCCAGCTGACGGCGAGCGCGGGGCGCGGGGCAAGCTTGTCTTCCTTGGTGGCGCGCTTTTCCACTTCCTGACGCGGCTCGCTCAGCTCTTCCTTGGGCGGCTGCGGCTGCGACGCGATGTCACCGAAGAGCTTCTCGACCATCGTCTTGGCCTGCTTGACGTTCACGTCGCCCGCGATCACGAGTGACGCGTTGTTGGGCGCGTAGAAGGTCGTGAAGAACTGCTGCACGTCGGCGAGGGTGGCGGCGTCGAGCTCGGCCAGGTCGCCGTAAAAGTTGTGCGCGTTGTGCCAGTTGGTGTTGGCCAGCTGCGGCATGTCGAGCCAAGGGAAGCCGCCGTAGGGCTGGTTGAGCACGTTCACCTTGACCTCGTTCTTCACCACGCCCTGCTGATTGGTCAGGTTCTCCTGCGTGATGGCGAGGCCGCGCATGCGATCGGCCTCGGCCCAGAGCGCCGTCTCGAGCGCGTTGGCCGGCACGACCTCGAAGTAGTTCGTGTAGTCGAAGCGCGTCGAGCCGTTGAGGATGCCGCCCGAGCCCTCGATGAGCTTGATGAACTGCATCTTGCCGAGGTTCTTCGAGCCCTGGAACATCATGTGCTCGAAAAGGTGCGCGAAGCCGGTGCGCCCCTTGGGCTCGACGCGGAAGCCGACGCCGTAGTAGACGGCCACGGCCGCAGTGGGCACCGACGCATCGGGCGCGATGACGACGCGCAGCCCGTTCTTGAGATGGAGGTAGGTGACCGGGATCTGGAGCCGCGGCGATGCGGCGGGGGTCTTGGCCGGCTTCTGCGCTGGCAACAGGCTTGGACACAGCGCGGCGGCGAAAGCCAGCGCGCGCATGCGGACGACGGAGGGACGATTCACGAGAACGCTCCGATGGGGGACGCCCGGGCCGTCACGGCACCCGGCGGTAGCTCGACGCTAGTGGCCTCCATCAGGCAGGGCAAGCCGCTCCGCAGCTTTCAACGCGCTGCCCGACAGGCCGCTACGCCGCCGTCGACGCCCGGTTGAGCCGGTCGCGAACCGCGCCCCACTCTTCGCCATCGGGCGGCTCTTCGACGAACACGGTGGTGCAGCCGGCATCGTCGACCGCGTGCAGCGCTGCGTAGAACTCGCGCGCGTACCCCTCCGGATCGCTTGGCATCGTGCGCGTGATCGTCGCCCCCGGGGCCCGCGAGGTGAGCAGGAGCGCGCCCCACAGTCCCCGGGGCGTGGTCGGCAGCGTGCCGCTGAATCGCACCACCGTCGCACGTGGCGCGTAGTGTCGCGCCATCATGCCGGGCGACACGCGGGCCTCGCCCTCGCCGATGCGCGCCTCGCGCACGTCGACATGGCCGAGTGCCGCGCGCAGTGCGTGGATGCTGATGCCACCCGGGCGCAGCACGGTGGGCACCGCGCCGGTGAGGTCGAGCACGGTGCTCTCGAGCCCGACGGTGCACGCGCCACCGTCGAGGATGAGCTCGACTCGGCCCTCCATGCCCTTGGCCACGTGCTCGGCCGTGGTAGGCGACAGCTCGCTCGAGCGGTTGGCGCTCGGTGCCGCGATCGGTCGCCCTGCGGCCGCGATGAGCGCCCGCGCGACGGGGTGCGCGGGGAGCCGCACCGCGACGGCGTCGAGTCCCGCCGTGACCACATCGGGCACGTGGTCGGCACGCGGCAGCACCAGCGTGAGCGGTCCTGGCCACCAGAGCGCGGCCGCGCGTTGTGCCACGGCGGGCCACTCGCGCACCAGGGCGCGTGCGTCGTCCACGCTCGTGACGTGCACGATCACGGGATTGGTGCTGGGGCGCCCCTTGGCGGCAAAGATCGCGCGCACCGCGTCGGCGTCGAGCGCGTTGGCGCCCAGGCCGTAGACGGTTTCGGTGGGAAACGCGACGAGCCCGCCAGCGCGAATGATCGCGGCGGCCTCGTCGAGCGACGCTGCATCAACGGCACGAATGGCGGAGCTCATGCGCGTGCGGGCATCATCGGGAAGGATCGGGTTCGGGTGCGCGGTCGTCAGCGCCGAAGAAGTCGGTCTCGCGGCCGAGCTCGCCGACGCGCTCGACGCGCACGGTCGTCCGCACCATCCGGGCTCCCACCTGGACGATGACCACGTATTCTCCAGGTTCGACGTTCTTCTGCGGCCGCGCCCCGAGGTTGAACCCGCCGATCGACGTGTTGGCTTCCGCGACCGCGCGCACCGGCGGAGTACGCCCCGCGGCGCGATCAGCGCTGTCGCGCGCAGCGAGGGCCTTGGCAGAATCGCGCACGGCATCGCGGCGGCGCTGCGTGTTGATGGAATCGCGCAGCTGCGACGGCGACAGCGCGGCGAGGTTGGTGCGCAGGTCCCAGATCACGCGATGCATGCCGGGACGGATCAGGCCCGTGAGTGTGCGCACGGTGTCGCCGCCCATGGTGAGCACGGTGATCTTCGCCTGGGGAGGCAAGCCGCCCGGTGTGGCAGGCTTCGCAGTGGAATCGGCCACACCGACGCGATACCAGATGTGCGCGCCGTACGGCGGCTGCGGCGTACGGTATGGGCGATCGCCGATGTAGTTCTGCTCGAAGCGCGACGCATGCTGGAAGGCGGTGCGCGGCTTGAACACGTGCAGCGGGGCGGCCTGCACACTGTCGGCCAATTGCTCGAGCGGCGCGATGTCGGCAATCCAGATCGAACGGCCATGCGTGGCCGCAATCAACTCGCGGTCGCGCGGATGCACCTTGAGGTCGTGTACGGGCACCGTGGGCAGCCCCGAGCCGAACGCCGTCCAGTGCGCGCCGCGATCGACGCTCACGTACGGCGCCACGTCGGTGCCCGCGTACAACAGGTGCCGGTTGTGCGGGTCCTCGCGGACCACGTGCACAAACGCCGCGCCCGTGCGCGGCAGGTCACTCGTGATGGAGCGAAAGCTGTTTGCGCCATCGTCCGACGCGTACACGTACGGCGCGAAGTCAGCGGTGCGGTGGCCGTCGAATGCCACGTACACGGTGCCGGTATCGAACCGTGACGGCTCGATGCGGCTCACCCACGTGCCCGCGGGCACAGCTGGGAAGCGCGCGCTCAGGTCGGTCCACGTCGCGCCGTCATCGCGCGTCATCCAGAGCTTGCCGTCGTCGGTACCTGCGTAGAGCAGTCCGGCGCGCACGGGCGATTCCGCGAGCGTCGTGATGGTACCGAACGTCTCCGCGCCCGTGGCATCGTTGGTGATGCCGCCCGTTGCGTACATGGACACGCGCACCTTCATGGTGTCGCCGGCCGAGAGATCGGGGGAAATCACGCGCCAGTCGTCGCCGCGGTTCTGCGACTTGAGCACGCGATTGCCGCCTGCGTAGATGGTCTTGGGGTTGTGCGCCGAGAGGAAGAACGGCGTGTTCCAATTGAAGCGCAGCTCGGCAGCCGAGTCGGCGTGCATGCGCGCGGCGATGCGCGCAAGCGCGGCCGTCACGGTGGGTGAAGGTGGTACCGTGGTATCACCGCGGACGACCACCTGCGAGTCCTGCCACATGCGCACGGTGCGGTCGAGCGTCGGGCGCCGGATCATCTTCGCGTAGCCGGTGGCGAGATCGAGGCGGCTGATCATGCCGCCCTGCGACTCGGCGTAGACGACGTTCGGCTCGTCCGGGTCCTGCGCTGTGTAGAAGCCATCGCCGCCGCCGATGTTGATCCAGTCGGCGTTCTGGATGGTGCGCGTGCTGCGCAGTCGGCTTGGCCCGCACCATGATCCGTTGTCCTGCAGGCCACCGCACACCCAGTACGGCTTGCGGAAGTCGAAGCTCACTTCGTAGAACTGTCCCGCTGCCACGTTGTCCACGAAATCGAAGGTCACGCCCTTGTCGCGACTGACGGCGAGGCCGCCATCGCTCGCGATCATCAGGTGATCCGCGTCGGCGGGGTTGATCCACATCGCGTGCCAATCGGTGTGAATGCTGCCCGCGATCGGACGCACCGTCTTGCCGCCGTCGTCGGAGCTGCGGAACGTCGAGGTCATCCAGTACACGCGGTCCGCACTCTTCGGGTCGACGCGCACCTGCGAGTAGTAGAAGGGGCGCGCGTCGTCGCGGTTGCGGAACATGAGCGTCCAGTTCGCACCGCCGTCCGTGGTGCGGTAGAGCGCGCTGTTCGACTTGGCACGCTTGCTCGTATCGGGCTTCTCGCCTGCGGCGAGTGCATGCGGCGCCGTGTCCGCCTCAACGGTGGCGTACACCACTTTTACATTCGACGGCGCGATCGCGATGCCGATGCGCCCCTTGGTCGTGGCAGGGAAGCCGCCCCCGGCGACTTCGGTCCACGTGGTGCCGCCGTCAGCGCTGCGCCAGAGGGCAGAGCCGGGGCCGCCGGAGTTCAGGAAGTACGCGCCGCGCACGCGCTCCCAACTCGACGCCCAGAGCACGTCGGGATTGGTCGGGTCCATGGCGATATCCACGAAGCCGGCCTTGTCCGAGATGAACTTGAGGCGCGTCCACGTCGTGCCACCGTCGACGGTCTTGTAGAGTCCGCGGTCGGGGTTGGATGTCCACGCCGCGCCGAGCGCAGCGACCCAGGCGATGTCGGCGTTGGCCGGATGCACGACGATCCGCCCGATGTGCTGCGTGCCCTCGAGTCCGACGCGCGCCCAACTGCTCCCGCCGTCAGTCGACTTGAAGACGCCGCCACCCGGCGAAATCGAGTTGCGCGAGTCCTCCTCACCCGAGCCCGCGTACAGCACCTCCGGATTCGACGGCGCCACCGCGAGCGCGCCGAGCGAGATGACGGCTTCCTTGTCGAACTGCGCGGTGAAGGTCGTGCCGCCGTTCTTGGTCTTCCAGATGCCACCCGTGGCGTAGGCCACCCAGAAGACGCGCGGGTCCTTGCTGCTCACTGCGAGGTCGGTGATGCGGCCCGCCATGTTGGCGGGGCCGACCGGGCGCCAGCGCAGTGCATTGATCACGGCGCTGTCTGGCGCGACCGTCATCTGCGCGCGGAGCGGAAGGGCCGTCGCGGCCGCGAGTGTCACGGCGCCGAACAAGCGGGTGAAGCGCATGAGTGAAAGCGAGGAGAAGGTGAGGCGAATGCCTGGAGAAGGCGAGGTGACTGCGTCCTGAATGCGGGCAGCTCCCGAGCCCTACGCATCACCGCGTCGCTTGATTCGCTTCTTGAGCTGCTTGCGGATCTTCTTGATCTCGGCAGGCGTGGTGGCGCGTTCGCGCGCAAGTCGCTCCACGAGCGCCGAGGGCGAGCCGCCGAAGTAGGGGC
>JAYTVE010000179.1:0-2028 GCA_043744185.1 Gemmatimonadota bacterium
AGCGTGTTCATGTCCGCAGACCCGTGTCGCACGCCGGCCCAGGCGCGCACGTAGAACTGGCGTCCAGCCCAGAGCATCACGCCGAGCGTGATGACGAGCAGGGTCCACGCCAGCGCGGCCGCCGGCAGCGCGTACGCCCATGGCACGACGGCGCGGAAGAACGGGTCGAGCGCAGTGGACGACCAGCGCATGAGCGGATCGAGGCCAGCGTGCCCGTGGTTCATGGCCGCGAGCTGGTGCATGAGCGGCATCGAGACGACCATCGCGAGTACACCGGCAACGCCACTGCCGATTGCCTTGCGCTTGAGTTGTGCGAACTCCTCGGCCGTGGCGCGGTCGCGCGCGTCCTGCTCCTCGAAGGCGGTCTGCGCCGGGTCCGCGAGTTCAGCCCCGTAGCCGGTGTCGCGAATCGCGGACACGAGCTGCTCCGGCACGACGGTGGTCGGGTCGAAGGTGACCGTGGCCGTCTTCATCATCAGGTTGACGGAGGCATCGCTCACGCCGGGCTGCTTCTGCAACGTGCGCTGCACGCGCGCCTGACAGGCCGCGCAGGTCATGCCGCTGACGGGAATGCGCAGCGTCACCGCGCCGGGCGCAGCTGGGCGTGCGGACTGCCGTGCGGACGGCTGCGGCTCGGGATCGGCCGAGAGAACGGTGAGCGCGCGTGCCATTGGGGCCCGGTAGGTAGGCGGGTTACGCGGTGCGAGTCGGGTAGCCTTCCTCGGCGACGGCAGCAAGGATCGCGTCAACGGCGATCTTGGCGGGATCGTACGTGACGACGGCCGAGCCGATGACCACGTGCTCGACCTGCACGCCGTCGAGAGTGCCCAAGGCCTTCTGGACTGCGCCGACGCAGTGACTGCAGGTCATGCCGTCGATCGCCATCGTGAAGCTGCTCATGGGACCTCCAAGGTGAGCGCGACCATCCGGCCGCGGGAGGACTATACCCTCCCAGGGTATAAGAGTATATACCCCCTCACCCTATGTCAATCACGCACACGGACGGGAAGCCAGCGGCTCAGCGGCCCGTCGCTCCCCAGTCGTCGAGGGCGAGCACGGTCCGCAGGAGGACGTTGCCCCCGTTGGTGATGTCGACCGGTTTCGAGAACTCGGTCGGCGCGTGACTGATGCCCCCCACGCTCGGGATGAAGATCATCCCCATGGGGCCCAAGCGCGACATGGACTGGGCGTCGTGCCCCGCGCCGCTCGGCATGGTGATCGTCGAGAGGCTGAGCGACTGCGCCGAGCGACGGATGACGTCGCGGATGCGCGGGTCGGAAAGCGCGGGATCGTGGTGCGTGACGGGACTGAAGGCAAAACGGGTGCCTGATGCCGCACCGATGGCCTTCGCTTCACGCTCGATGGTGGCATAGAGCCGCTGCACCTTGGGTGCGTCGAGATCGCGCAACTCGAGCGAGCAGGTCACGCGGCCGGGGATGACGTTCGGGGCTCCCGGGAAAGCCTGAATGCGTCCGACCGTCCCGACCTGCCGACCGGGCTCGCTCGTGACGACACGGTTGACCATCTGGACGAATCGGGAGGCGGCGAGGAGCGCGTCGCGGCGCCCCTTCATGGCCGTGGTGCCGGCATGGT
The DNA here is from genome assembly GCA_043744185.1 of Gemmatimonadota bacterium. Lineage (GTDB taxonomy): Bacteria > Gemmatimonadota > Gemmatimonadetes > Gemmatimonadales > Gemmatimonadaceae > JACPPC01. Next base: position 1,594 of record JAYTVE010000179.1, read on the forward strand.
TCTGCATCCCGGTGACCTCGACGGCCCACTGGTACTGGCCCACGATCCCCTCAACCACGCCGATGTCGAGTCGTTTTGCCTCGAGGTTGCCCCCCTGCTCGATATGCAACTCCACATACGCCACGATACTGCCGGGTACGCGCCGCACCTCGGCGAAGCGAGCAACGTCGCCACCAATGAACGTGATCCCCTCGCGCAGCGTCTTGCCGGAGTTCGCGCGCAACTCGAGCTCGATCTCCGGGAACTCACCACTGACGATCCGACTGCCGATGAGCCCGCCTTCCTCGTTCTGCCAGCAGACGACCTCGAGCGGGTGGCGCAGCGAGCGCTTGGCCGCGAGGAGCGTGCGTGCGACCTCGATGGACGCGAGCGTACCGACATCGCCGTCGTAGTTGCCACCACCGGGTACGGAATCGATGTGCGAGCCGATGAGGA
>JAYTVE010000180.1:0-2023 GCA_043744185.1 Gemmatimonadota bacterium
ACCGAAGCTGTGATCCTGAAGATCCAGAAGCTGCTGCGCCTTGCGCACGGAGGGGCGACCGAGGAAGAGGCGGCCCAGGCGATGCGCCGGGTCCACGGCCTACTGGCCGAACATAATTTGTCCCTGACGGAGGTTCGCGAGGGGAGCGAGTCCAGTGATCGAGTCCTCGACGATAGCTCTGTCGACGGCTTTCGTGAGCTGTGGCCTACCCACGTCTGGCACGCCACCGCGCGGCTTCACTTCTGCCGGCACTTCTACACGAAGCAATGGTCCCAGAAGCGTTGGATCGGCTTGCGGCATACGCTGATTGGGCGACGCCACAACGTCGAGGTCGCGAAGCTTATGAGCGGCTACTTGGTGGAGACCGTTGTCCTCCTCGCGCAGGAGCGTGGGCTGAATGTCTCGGCGGCCGATCGTTGTCGCTTCCGAAAGAGTTTCCGGTTGGGGTGTGCGGAGAGACTCGTCGACCGGATCGAAACCCGGCGAGCCGAGTCGCACGCCCAGCCGATGGAGGCGCCGAGCGGGAACACCCTGCCAGCGTTGGCACCTCTCTACGATGCCGAGGAGAAGGAGAACGAGCACCTGCTGGAGGACCGGGGGATCAAGCTCGAGCAGGGCGAGGTCGCTCGACATGTGCACGCAGGTGGCCGGGAAGCCGGGCGGCGTGCCGCGGACGTGATCAGTCTGGAGCCGCAGATCACAGGCCCATCCAAGCCCGCGATCTCAAGGAAGGCGACGCAGCAGTACGATCTCTTTGAGCTTCCCCCGATTTCATGGACACCCCAACTCGCACGGAAGTGCGGTAGGAGAGTGGCATGGGAAAGCGGCAGCGGCGGACGAGGCGATCGTTCTCGGATGAGTTCAAGGCCGAGACGGTCAAGGTGGTGCGGGAGAGCGGCAAGAGCATCGGGACGATCGCGCGTGAGCTCGATCTCACCGAGACGGCGGTGCGCGAGTGGGTGCGCCAGGCGGAGGTCGATGCCGGCCGGGGGCGCGCGGGGGCGCTGACGACCGACGAGCGCGAGGAGTTGGCGCGGCTGCGGCGCGACGTGAAGCGGCTGCAGATGGAGCGCGACATCTTAAAAAAAGCGACGGCCTTCTTCGCGAAGGAGCAGGGATGAAGTTCGCGTTCATCCTGCGCGAGAAGGCGACCTTCCCCGTGCGGTGTGCATGCGCCGTGCTGGGGGTGACCCGCTCCGGATTCTACGCGTGGTGCGCCCGGCCGATCGCGGCGCGGACCCAGGACACGCAGCGGCTCGCCGTCGAAGTGGCGGCCATCCACGCCGCGAGCAAGCGCCGCTACGGCAGTCCCCGGGTGCACGAGGAGCTGCACGCGCAGGGGCGCCTCGTGGGGCGACATCGCGTGGCGCGGCTGATGCAGCAGCAGGGCCTGTACGCGCGGAAGAAGCGGCGGTTCCAAACGACGACGGACTCGCGGCACGGGTTGCCGGTGGCCGACAACGTGCTCGACCGGCACTTCACGGCCTCGGCCCCGAACACGACGTGGGTGACCGACATCACCTACATCTGGACCCGGGAAGGCTGGCTCTACCTCGCGGTGATCCTCGATCTCTTCTCGCGCCGCGTCGTCGGGTGGTCGATGAGCGAGTCCATCACGCGGCAGCTCACGCTCGATGCGCTCGGGGCCGCGCTCGGGCAACGGACGCCGCCGCGGGGCGTGCTGCATCACTCCGATCGCGGGAGCCAATACGCGAGCGGGGACTACCAGGCGCTGCTCGCCGCGCACGGCCTCGTCGGCAGCATGAGCCGGCGGGGCAACTGCTGGGATAATGCCGTGGCCGAGAGCTTCTTCTCGACGCTCAAGATCGAACTCGTGTACACGACCGACTGGGCGACCCGGGCCGACGCCCGCACCGCCATCTTCGAGTACCTGGAAGTGTTCTACAACGGGCAACGGCGGCACTCGTCGCTCGGCTATCTCAGCCCTGTTGCATTTGAACAGCGCTACGAGGAAATGGCGCTAGCAGCATAACGCAGGTGTCCACGAAATCGGGGCAAGCCC
>JAYTVE010000181.1:0-6505 GCA_043744185.1 Gemmatimonadota bacterium
AGGGTGACGCTCGCCAACGGCGCGTTTCGCATCACCGACGAATCGGTCAGTCCGACGATGCGCCTCACCATCGGCCGCCTCAGCGGCACGACTGGGCGCTTCGACTCGGATAACGTGAACCGCGGCGAGCTCGCGCTCAGTGCGATGGTCGACGAAGTCGCCCCGCTCACGATCAAGGGGCAACTCAACCCGCTCGCTGATGCGCAGGAAAGCATCCTCGAGTTCGATGCTACCGGCGTTGATCTCCTTCCCTTCGCCGGCTACAGCGGCCGCTACCTCGGCTACCTGATCGCGAAGGGCAAGATGAAGACGAGACTCCACTGGCAGCTGAAGCAGCGACGCGTCAAGTCGGAGAACGTCCTCACGCTCGACGGATTCACGTTCGGCGACAAGGTGACGCATCCGGACGCCACCTCGTTGCCGGTGAAGTTCGGCTTCGCCGTGTTGCGCGACCGCAGTGGACAGATCGTGCTGGACGTGCCGGTGGAAGGTTCGCTCGACGACCCGGATTTCAGCTTCGGACGGGTGATCGTGCGCGCGCTGCTCAACATCCTGCGCAACATCGTGTCGGCGCCGTTCAAGCTGCTGGGCTCGCTCTTCGGCGGTGGCAGTGCGGACCTCAGCGAAGCGCCGTTCGACGCGGGCGCAAGCGTGCTCACGGCCGAGGCGACCTCGCGGCTCGATGCCCTGCGCAAGTCGCTCGCTGAACGTCCAGAGTTGAAGCTGTCGATCGAGGGGGCGGTGGACACGGTGGTCGATCGCCTCTCGCTCCGCCGTCTGGCGCTCGACAAGCGCCTGCGCGCACAGGCGCCGATCATGACCGACACCGCGCTGCTCCTGCCCTCGGTGCGCAATGCACGACTGGCGGCCGAGTTCGCGGCGCTGTTTCCCACCGACAGCGTGGTGGCCGCGGCGCGCGCGAGCCGCCGACCGCTCGCCGAGGCGCTCGCAGGGCGCGACGTCGAGCCGCGCGTGCTGGACGTGATCGTGATCGGCGCGGCGGAGCTGCGCGCGCTCGCCGACGCGCGCGCGCGAGCCTGTCGGGACTACCTGCTCGCGGGCGATGCGCCGCCGGTCGAGCGCGTGTTCCTGGCCGCCACTGCCGCGGCTCCGGTGGCAGGCGGGCGCAAGGCGACGTTCAAGCTCGAGTAGGCGGCGCGCTGCGGCGCCAGTGCACACGGGCGCCCGGCGCTGAGCCAAGGCTCCCGTCGTGCGTTTTACCGCAACGATCAGCGCTCGAGGTAGATCGCGATCGTCTTGCTTGAAGGCGAACTGAAGTTGCTGAGCGCGTAGACGAGCCCGAGCGTGTAGACGCCGGGATTCGACACGTTGGAGATGCCCGCCACGGACATGATGTTGGTGCCACCGCTGGGGGCCACGCCCGTTGGCGTCACGATCAGGTTGATCGACGGCACGGCGACGCCCGCGGCCGTGATGTCGGCGTAGTCGGTAATCGCGCCGTAGGCGAGGCCGGTGTACACCTTCACTTCCGCGCCGGGCGCGCCGGTCCACACATCCACCGGCCCGACGCCGGGCAAGAAGTGCGCAATGCGGACGTGCGCCTTGTTGATCGGCGCCGAGAACGTGTCGAGCGGCGCGAGCAACAGGTCGGGCACGTAGTTGGCGTTGGTCGTGCCGATGATGCCGAACGCGAAGGCGCGATAGGCCTGTCCGTCCACGAGCGAGCGCCCTTCGGACAGGAAGCGCGTGGTGCCGCCGTTGTTGTTGGCCTCGAAGGTCACGAGCGGCGAGGTGCCGGCAAACTTCACCGAGTCGTTGAGCAACGTGCCGAGATAGACGGTGCCCGTGCCCTTCTGCACGCCGTTGGCCTTCCAGCCGATGGTGGAGGACGCGGAGGTCGCCGTCATGAGGACGTGCGCGTAGGACACGATCGCGGTCTTGTCGAGCGTGCCACTGGGGCCGGTGCCTCCACCGCCGGCGATCGTGCCCGTGGTGGAGGGGTTGCAGCCGGCTGCGAGGGCGAGCGCGGGCGCGAGGCGGCGCCAGGCGATCGCAGGAAGTCGAGAGAAGCGCATGTGTTGATGACTATCGGCGGGAGCGCGGGCAACGTGCGGGGCAGTCATGTTTACTATTGCATGAAACGAACGTTCGTTTTATTATGGTTCATGACAAAAGGCGCCGAAACCCGCGATCGCATCCTCCGCGAAGCCGAGTCCCTCGCCGGCTCCGTCGGACTCGACGGCCTCACCATCGGCGTCCTCGCCGACTCGCTCGATCTCTCGAAGAGCGGCCTCTTCGCCCACTTCGGCTCGCGCGAAGGCCTTCAGCTCGCCGTCCTCCAACGCGCCGCCGATCGCTTCGACGATGACGTCCTCTTCCCTGCCCTCCGCACCAAGTCGGGTGAACCGCGACTCCGCGCCCTCTGCGATCACTGGCTCGCCTGGGAACGCACCCGCGGCGCGTTCGGCGGCGACCTACTCGCCGCGGCCGCCTTCGAGATGGACGATCGCCCTGGCGTCGTGCGCGACTACCTCGTCCGCGTGCAGCAGCGCTGGCTCGCCACGCTGGCGACGGCCTGCGTCATCGCTGCCGAAAACGGCCACTTCCGTCAGGACGTCGATGCCGATGGTTGGGTCCGCGAAGCGCTCGGCATCATCCTCGCGCATCGCGTCGCACGCCGGTTGCTGGGCGACGCCCAGGCCGATGCGCGCGCGCAGACCGCGCTTGACGCGCTCTTCGCGCGCGCGCATACAACGCTCAAGCCGAAGAAGCGTCGCGCGGCGTGATGCGGTAGCGGCGCGCGCTATTCCATCGCGCGCCCGTTGCCGTTTGGTGGTCGCCGGTCTAGCCTGAACGCGTGCACCATCGTTTCGTGATCCCCGCGCTCATCGCCGTCGCCGTCGCCGTCGTACTCGCGTCGGGGTGCGACGCGCCCACCGAGCCCTCGTTCGACAGACCCGCGCTGCCACCGCTCACGAGTGCGGTCACGGGCGCAGCGCAGGCCGCTATCGGCCCGGACGGTCTCTTCCGCGTGCCGACCGATACACTCTTCGGCGGCGACAGCCTCATCTCGCCTGTGCGAGCGCGCGCGTTGCTGCACTCGGCATTGCAGCGGCGGTACTTGCCGTATGAGGTGTGGTCGCGTGGCGGCGCGTACGTGAAGCTCACCTATCCGGATATCCGCATCTGCGGCGAACCGCGCCTCACCCGCACGTGGACGCTGCCCATCACCGACTCGGTGACGGCGCGCACGCGCTGGAGCTTCGCGCCATGGTTCAGCGCACTCGTCTGTGATCCCGACGCCATTGTGCGCGGCACGATCAGCGTCACCGCACTCGCCACGAGCGCCGGCCTCAGCGACTCCGCACTGGCCGCCCGGCTCGACCAGGACGCCGGCGTGGACAGCTTCGCCTCGCCGCTGGAACTCGAACCCGTCTTTTCCGCCGAGCAGGCGGCCGTGATCGCCTTCGCGCTCACGGGGCGCCGCGTGACGAGCATACCGCTGCCGATTCCAACCTTCGGCAGCCGCGGACTCGCGTACCGCTGGCGCGTTGAGCTGGAGTCGCGCGTGCGCTATCGCGAGAACACGTCGGGACACGTGGACAGTGCCCTCGCGCTGGTCGTCGCCTACGGACGTCCGCATGCGACGCTCGCCATCATCGACTCCGTGGCGGCCGAACCGCTGCCCTTCGACGCCACGGACTATCCGGACGGTTACACCGGTGCGGCCAAGCGCATAGTCCTCACGCTGTCGGACACGGCCCGTCGCCGCGTGCTCCCAGTGACCATGCTCCCGTAGTGCGCTACGCCTTCGGAACGATCAACACCTTCCCCTCGCGCTCGCCGCTCGCAGCCAGGTTGACCGCCGCCTTGATCTCGCGCACATCGAACGTGGCCTGAACGCGCGCGGTGAGCTTGCCCGTCGCGATCAGCTGTGCGCACTCGCCGAACACCGCCATCTGGTCCTGCGGCGTCGCCCTGCGAAACCAGAAGGCGAGCCAGAAGCCGCGAAGCGTCACATCCTTGAAGACGAAGTTGCCCGGCATAATCTGGCACGCTTCGCCACTCATGCGGCCGTAATTCACCAGTGTCGCGCCCTCGGCCACGCACGCTGCGAGTCGATCCGTCGCGGAGCCCGCCACGCAGTCGATGCCGAGCTTGATCTTCGCTTTGCCGGTCGCTTCGGCCACGCGCTTGTGCAGGTCGGGACCGTCCACCACGACAATGTCGCCACCTTCGGCCATGACCCCGGCCACCGCCGACTCGCGCCGCACGATGCTCACCGTGCGATAGCCCTTGAGCTTGGCGATCTGGTTGAGGTAGCCGCCGACAGCGGAGTTCGCGCCATTCTGGATGACCCAATCGCCGGGCTCGAGCTCGACGAAGTCGCGCAACATCAGGAGCGCAGTCGGGGGATTGACCGTGAGCATCGAGAGCTGCTGCGGGTCGGCGTTGCCAGGCAGCAGCATGAGATTGCGGGCATCCGCCACGAGATGCGTGGCCCACGTGCCGGCGCCAACCGGGAGCAGCACCGTCGTACCGACCGCCGGAGTCGAGGTGTTCGGCCCGAGCTCCACCACCTTGCCCACGCCTTCGTTGCCGCCGACGGCGGGCAGCGGTGGCAGCATGCCGTACTCGCCGGTGAGCGTGAGCACGTCCGACGGATTGATCGGCGCCGCCAGCACCGCGATGAGCGCCTGCCCTTCGGTGAGCGGCGGCAGCGTGAACTCGACGGCGTCGATCGCGGCGGACGGCACGGGGCCGCGGGTGGCGTACTGGGCGCGGAGCATGGGCGCGGGGCAGAATGTCGAAGCGCCGCCCGGGACCATGTGTCCGGGCGGCCCTTCAAACGTACGACGTCGGATGGAGCGTCGGCTAGAAGAAATCCTGCAGCCAGGTCTTCACGCGCTGTGCGAGCTTGTCCACGTTGGGCGCCCCCATGCTCATGCGGCCGCGCCCCGCCGGCGAATCGATGATCACGCGATGCGCCGCATAATGCGCGAGCCCCACCACCGTGCTGAAACGCGGCGCATCGACGGAATCCGACAGCCCGCCTACGCGATCAATCGGCGACCCGACGCGCGCCCCGATGCCGAACACGTCCGTAGCCAGTTCCACCGTGCCCGGCTGCGCGGCCGCGCCGCCCGTGCAGACGATGCCCGCCGACAACTTGGCCGTGTAGCCCGCCTTCTCGATCTCGCGCTGCACCAGATCGTAGATCTCGTCGGTGCGCTGGTGCATGATGTGCGCGAGCAACTCGCGCGGAATGCGGCGGTCGCCCTGCGCCACCGTGCTCGGCAGCTGGATGACCTCGTCCGGCGGTACCATACTCTCGTAGACGCAGCCGTACTTCTCCTTCAGGCGCTCCGCGTCGGCCTGCGTCACACCAAGCCCGTGCACGATGTCGGAGGTGACGTTGTTGCCGCCGAAGTTGATCGTCGCAAGGTGGCGGATCTTGCCTTCATGGAACACGGCCACGTCCGTGGTGCCAGCGCCCATCTCGATGAGCGCGACGCCCAGTTCCTTCTCGTCATCGGTGAGCACCGCGAGCGCGGAGGCGAGCGGCTCGAGCACCATCTCCTTGATGGTGTAGCCCGCGCGTTCGACTGCCTTGCGGAGGTTCATGCTCGGGCTCGAACCGATCGTGACGAGGTACATCTCCGTCTCGAGGCGCGTGCCGATCATGCCGATCGGATCGCGGATTCCCTTGTTCCGGTCGACGGTGTACTCCTGCGGAATCGCGTGCAGCAGCTCGCGGTCCTGCGGAATGACCTGAGCGCGCGCCACTTCATGCGCGCGATCGACATCCGCCTTCGTGATTTCGCTGCCGTTGACCGCCACGATGCCTTGGCTCGTGGTCGCCTGCACGTGCTCGCCGGCAATGCCCACGTACACCGAGAGCACTTGCGCCCCCGCCATTCGCTCGGCGTCCGTGAGCGCCTTCTTGATCGAGCGCGTCGTTTCCTCGATGTCGCTCACGACGCCCTTTCGCAGGCCAGTCGTGCGCGACTGCCCGACCCCGAGGATGCGGATCTCGGGCGCGCGCATTTCGCCGACCACTTCCGCGATCACGGCGGTGGTCTTCGCGCTGCCGATGTCGAGTCCGGCGACGAGGGTCTGCGTGTTGGTGTCAGCCACGGAGGAAGCGAGACGGTTCGAGAAGGAAGGCTATTGGGCGAGGCGCGCGATGACCTGGTCGCGGTAACGGAGGTCGAGTTCGGCTACGCGCACCCGGCGGCGCGCGAGGTCGTCGGTCACGGGTACGATGTCGGCGAGGCGAGCGGCACCGAGGCCGAGCGATGCGCGCACTTCCACTCCGGTCACCCGGAGGCGGAGTTCGCCGCGCTCGCGGTGGATATCGGAGAGCGCCGCGAAGAGGGCAGGATTGTTGCGCCGCACCGTGTCGAGCATCGCGAGCAGCTGGCGGTCGCGCGTGTTCACGACCGGCAGGTCCATGGGCGTGCGCGCCGGGTCGACCGGTAGGCGGCGACCGTCCGCGTCGAGCGGGACGAGCCCTTCATTGGACATGCCGAGCGCGACGGGT
>JAYTVE010000182.1:0-6496 GCA_043744185.1 Gemmatimonadota bacterium
CCACCTCGGCGCGGAAGAGCGCGGTGTCGGCGCGCTGGGCGCGCAGCAATTGCGGAACGAGCGCGATGAGGAGCAGCAGGCGAACCATCGGCGGACTCCGTGCGAGTGGGAGACGCCAGCGATGGTGCGCAGGCGACCCTCTACCCTATCGCAAAACGCAGCGCGGCGCGATCCGATTCCTGCGACACGCGCCGGTTCATGGCAGCGCCGCGCGCAGTAGGCGCGCCGTCAGCGCAGGCTCGGTGAAGAACACATAGTGCGAGCCCGCCACTTCGCGAGTGCGCCCGAGCGCTACCGTCGCGGCAAAGTGCGCGCAGAGCCGTCGCTGCAGCGGTCGTAGCTCGCGCGTGATGTAGCGCGAGGCGGACCGAAACGCCGGGTCCGCGCGCGTCAGCCACGGATACTCGCTCCATACTGTCGGCATCGCACACACTTGCAGTGTCGGCACCGTGAGCGCCCGAAGATCAGGTGGGGTCTTCCATTGATCGTCGATGTACCCCGCGGTGAGCTTCCGCCGACGCTCGGGCTCGGCGCCGAGTGGCTTGGCACGAGCGTCGGCGGCAAATGCCGGTTGCCATGGTGAGTACCGGTAGTGTTTGAGGTACGCGATCACGGCGTCGTGCGTGGTGTCGCCGTGAAAGGCTGGCGGCTGAACGGGATCACGATCCATGATCGTGTCGCCGCCCACGGCCTGGAGGTACGGGTGTGCATCGAGCAGCACGAGCTGCGTCACGCGCGCCGGGTACTGGAGCGCGAACGCGGCCACGACCGCACCCGAGAGTGAATGGCCCACGAGCGTCGCGCGCTCGATGCGCAGCGAATCCATCAGGGAGCGCAGGTCCGCCACCAGTGTCGCCATCGTGTAAGCGCTCGAGTTGGGTGAATCCGGTGCGTCGGACTCCCCGAATCCGCGCGGCGTCAGCGCCACCACGCGCGCATGCGGCGCGAGCAGTGGACCGATGTCGTCGAAGGCGTGCGCCGTGAGCGAGTAGCCCGGCAGGAGGATCACTGTTGGACCGCGAGTTCCCCACGCGAGATAGTGGAGGCGTGCGTCGGCCGACTGCACGTAGCCCACCACGTGCGACGACGGATCGCGCACCGGCTGCGCCGCCGCGGGCGCCGCGCGCGATACTACATGGAAGAGCGTCACCCCCGCGAGCACGCACCGCCGAACGACTCGCATCGCGCGTCCTGCCACGGCCGCACGATCAAAAGCCCGCGTGCTCAATCCAGTACCCTCTCGAAGAACACGTACACGCGGCCGTGTCTCTCGTGGTACGGCGCTCCGCGCCCGCGCCGTGCTCGCGCCTCGCCCACGCCGTGCCCGCGCCCCTCAGGCCGCACGTACACCCGCTTCAGTTCGGCAACGGCTGGCGGCTCGAGACTGACGGGCACGATGTGCATGCCCCAAATATGCGGCGGAGGCTCGTCCATCCGGCCGCCGCCAGGAGAGCACGACCAACGCGCTCAGGCCGGCGGGCGCCCCATGCCACCACCGCGGCGCCCACCGCCCATGCCGCCACCGCCCATCCCACCCGGGCCCATCACGGGGCGCTCGTCCTGCTTCATCGCATCCTCGATTACCTGCATCTGCGTGCGCTGGCGTTCGTTGAGGGCGAGCAGCACGGTGGCCTTCACCTCATGCGCCTGCTCGCGCAGCTCGCGGATCACGCCGGCGCGCGCCCGAAGCTTGGCCTGCGTGGCGGTGCGTTCATCGGTGCTCTGGTTGGCTCCGGCGCGCGGATCCACCACCAGCGTGTCGAGCTGTTTGCGCAGTGGCGCCGCCTGCGCGTCCAGCTTCGTCTTGATGGCGCTGAACGCATTGATCTGGCTATCCGAGAGTGCCAGCTCGTTCCGGAAGCGCAGCGCGAGCGTGGCGGCGTCGCGCGGAACATCCTCGTTGGCCATCATCCCCATCTGGCCCATGGTGCCGGGGCCACCGCGTCGCCCACCCGTGCCGCCGCCCGGACCGCCGCCACCTGGTCCCTCGCCGGGGCCGCCCCCCGCGCCCGAGGCACACGCAGCGGCAAACAGGGTGATCGCGACGATCGCGGACGAGGCGGAAAGGCGGCGAAGCGACAGCATGAGACGGCGACGGTCAGGGGAAACAAACGGGACTGCGGGTCCTCGTCTGAATAGACGGACAAGCACCCGCGGACTTGAGGAAATACACCACCGCTCCTGCAATGTTGGTGCTTCACCCGTTGCCGCACCCGTTCTTAGGGGCGATTTTACGGGGTTCCCTCCGGCCAAGCCGCCGACAGGGTGCCAGGATCACCCACCGGTCGCGCGGTCCGCCGCGCATCGCCGTCACTGGGCCGCGAGTTGCGCGGCCGCTTCCGGACTTTCGCATGACCGCCACCCCCGCCATCGATCCCGGCCTCTTCGGCAGCGCCGTCGTCCACAAGGACGGCCAGCTCCACGTCATGAACGAGGCGGCGCTCGCTTCGCCGGCGATGGACACCCTGGTGCGCGTCGCGGTGTTCGGCGAGGGCGCGGCGCGCGAGCAGGCGCGCTGGATGATCTGGGAGCTCGGACAACGGGTGGGAGTGCGCGCGGCCTCCATCCACGACCTCTACATGGCGCGCGGACAGGGCAAGTGCCACGGCTTCACGGTGCCCGCCGTCAACGTGCGTGCCATGAGTTACGACGTCGCCCGCTCGATCTTCCGCGTCGCTATCAAGCTCGACGCCGGCGCCTTCCTGCTCGAGATCGCGCGCTCCGAAATCGCCTACACCGAGCAGCGCCCGGCCGAATACGTCTCGGTGATGCTCGCCGCCGCGTTGCGCGAAGGGTTCCGCGGACCGGTCTTCATTCAGGGCGACCACTTCCAGGTCAACCACAAGAAGTTCGCCGTCGATCCGGAAACCGAAGTGGGCGCGGTCAAGGCGCTCGCGCGTGAAGCAATCGCCGCTGGCTTCTACAACATCGACATCGACACCTCGACGCTCGTGGACCTCTCCAAGGCCACGCTCGACGAGCAGCAGTACGTCAACTACTCGCGCGCCGTCGAGCTCACGCGCGTCGTCCGCGAGCTCGAGCCCGCCGGCGTCACGATCTCGCTCGGCGGCGAGATCGGCGAGGTGGGCACCGAGAACTCCACCCCCGAAGAGTTGAACGCCTTCATGCAGGGCTACAATCGCGAGTTGGCAAAGCAGGCGCCCGGCATGGCCGGTCTCTCGAAGATCTCCGTGCAGTCGGGCACGTCGCACGGTGGCATCGTGCTCGCCGACGGATCGATTGCCGACGTCGCCCTCGACCTGCCCACGCTCGAGAAGCTCTCCACGCTCGCGCGCGACAGTTACGGCATGGCGGGCGCGGTGCAGCACGGCGCCAGCACGCTGCCCGACACCGCCTTCAACAACTTCCCCAAGAAGGAAGTCGCGGAAATCCACCTCGCGACCAACTTCCAGAACATGTTGTACGATCACATCCCGGATGCGCTCCGCCGCGAGATCTACGAGTGGCTCAAGGTCAACGCCGCGGATGAACGCAAGCCGAAGGACACCGACGAGCAGTTCTTCTACAAGACGCGCAAGAAGGCGCTCGGGCCGTTCAAGAAGCAGCTCTGGTCGTTGCCCGCGGCCGTGCAGCACAAGATCGACGCGGCCTACGACGCCAAGTTCGAGTTCCTCTTCACGCAGCTCGCCGTCGGCGGCACCGCCAAGGCCGTCGCGCAATTCGTGAAGCCGCCGATGCAGCATCGCCCCGCGCCGCAGGGGGCCGAGTCGCTCGTGCCCGCTGCGCCGGATGACGCGGACTTGAGCGACTGACGCCTCGGCTGCGCGCGTGCGCGACCACCGGGTCGCTCGCGCGCGCGGACTGAGCGGCATTCCGCGCCCATGGCCAGCATGCCGATGCCCACGCCGCCGTCGGACGTCACCGGCACGCCGGCGTCCGTCGTGGTCGGCGCCGTCGTGTCCACGAGCGATTCGCTCAAGGACTACGTGCGGCGCGTCTGGAAGCACACCAGCGAAGACGACGTGCTCTTTCTCGCGTCGGGCATCTCGTTCGATCTGCTGCTCGCTGTCGTGCCGCTTGCGCTGCTGATCATCGCGGGACTTGGCGAACTGCTCAACAAGTCGCCCGATGCGTCAGTCAAGGTCGTGCTCGACGTCGCCGGTCGCTTCCTCCCGCAGGACGGCACGCGCACCAAGGCGTTCGAGGGCATCCTCCGCGACATCATCCGCACGCGCGGCTCGGCGGGGTTGTTCGGCGCCATCACCTTCCTCTGGTTCTCGACGCGCCTTTTTGCGTCGCTGCGCAGTGCGCTCGACCGCGTCTTCGGCTTCATGCACGCGCGACGGAGCGTCATCGCGGGCAAGTGGGTCGACATCAAGGTCACCCTGTACACCACGATGCTCGTCATCGCATGGACCGCGCTCAGTGCGTACCTCGCGATCGGGCGCGCGGTGCCGTCACCCAAGGCGGGTGGCACCACCCTGGTCGGCGGTGCGACCTACATCGGCGGTCGCATCTTCGCTGTCATGGTGGCGCTCTATGTCTTCTGGAGCCTCTACCGCTACCTCCCCAGCCGACGCGTGCGTCGGCGCACCGCGCTCGTCGCGGCGGTCTGGACCACCGGCATGTTCGAGCTCGCGCGCTGGCTCTTTGGCATCTACGCGCACGTCATGAATCCGGGCTCGCTCTACACGAGCACGCTCGCGGCCATCGTCGTGGCGATGTTCTGGATCTACTACGCTGGCATCATCTTCACCTTCGGCGGCGAAATCGGGCGCGTGTACGAACTGCGCCGCGCCGAACGGTTGGGCATCGTTCCATGGACGTGATTCGTGATTGATCTTCGCAGTGACACCGTGACGCAGCCCAGCACCGCCATGCGGCAAGCCATGGCCAATGCGGAGGTGGGCGACGACGTGCTGAGCGGCGATCCGACCACCAACGCGCTCGAGTCCCGCGTGGCCCAGCTGCTCGGCATGGACTGGGCCTGGTTCTGCCCCACGGGCACGATGGCCAACCAGGTGGGCATCGGACTCACCTCGCGCTCCGGCACCGAAGTGCTGCTCGACGCCGAGGCGCACATTGTCGCGTGGGAGATGTCGGGCGCAGCCGCGCTGTGGGGAGTGCAGGTGCGCCCCGTGAGGCCGGCTGGCTACGTGATGACGCCCGATGAGCTGAAGCGTGCGTTCCGCGCGCCGAGTCGTCACGCCCCCAAGCCCAGCCTCGTGGTCATCGAGAACACGCACAACGGTGCAGGCGGCTTGGTCACATCGCTGGAGGACATGCGCGCGATGGCAGCCGTCGCGCGCGCGCACGGCTGCATGGTGCATCTCGACGGCGCACGGTTGTGGAACGCCGCAGTCGCGCTCAACACCGACGTCGCCACGCTCGCCAGCATGGCCGACACGGTCATGGTCTGCCTCTCGAAGGGACTCGGCGCGCCCGTTGGCTCGTGCATCGCGGGGCGCGGCGTGCCCGCCGAGCGTGGTTGGGAGTATCGCAAGCGGCTTGGCGGCGGCATGCGGCAGTCGGGCATTCTCGCGGCGGCAGCTCGCTACGGGCTCGAGCACAATCGAGATCGTCTCCCGGAGGATCACGCCAACGCGAAGGCCATCGCGGCCATCGTCAACGGGAAGGGAGGCGCACGCGTCGTGCCGCCCGACACCAACATCGTCATGATCGACCTGCCTGCCGGGCGCGACGCGTACGCGATCGAACGCGCCTGTTTGGCCGACGACGTGTGGGTCTCGGCGTGGCACTGGACGCGGCTCCGTGTCATCACGCACCTTGATGTCACGCTCGCCGACGTGGAGCAGGCCGCGCACGTCGTCGCTCGTCACCTGGAGGCCGGCACATGAAGCACAATCCCGGATTTCTCGCACTCGTGAACGACGCGCGTGCGCGCGTGAAGGAATGCAATGTGGAGCAGGCGCGTGCGCGCCTGTCGTCGGGCCATCCCGTGTATCTCGTGGACGTGCGCGAGGATCACGAGTACGCGGCCGGTCACGCTGCAGGCAGCAAGCACCTGAGCAAGGGCATCATCGAGCGCGACATCGAGGTCGCGGTGCCGCACAAGGACGCGGAAGTGATTCTCTACTGTGGCGGCGGCTTCCGGAGCGTGCTCGTGGCCGACAATCTGCAGAAGATGGGCTACACGAACGTCACCAGCATGGATGGCGGCTGGCGCGCGTGGAACGAGGCCGGCGCCCCCACCTCGACCTGACCCCGTCGTCCTGAGCGAAGCGAAGGACCCGCTTTTCCTCCCCTGCGACGTGACCTCCCCGTCGCAGAATGCGTCACTCGCACGGCGCGGCACTCGCGCGAACGCGCGGCGCACGAGGCGCACGAGTCGCATCACCCCCCAAACCACACGCGTCTGACCGCGACTATCACGCGGTTGACCACCGCGTGTCGCCTTTCTGGCCGGTGTCCACGTGGCACGCGACGTGCCGATACTAGCCCCACAGAAGCCCCGCATTCGCCCGTTCCGCACGTCCCGCAGGAGTCGCCCCATGAGCCGTCCCCACACGACCTC
>JAYTVE010000183.1:0-2017 GCA_043744185.1 Gemmatimonadota bacterium
TCGGCGCCAGCTGGTGTCGGCACCACGGCAATGGCGTCGTTGCGTGTGCCGCTACCCAGCTGAAGTTGCGCGCGCAGCGCGATGGTCGGCGGCAGGATCACGAAGAGGCGCGGACGGTCGCGGAGTGCGGGGGCTGGTTGCCCGAGCGCGCTCGCGTCAGTGGTAGCGCGCACGGAAGCTGCCTGTTCAGCGGCTGAGATCGCCTTCTCCACTGCAACAGCGGTGGCCGACGCGAGCGCGATCAGGTCGCCCGATGGCGTCTGCACCTTCCACCCATTCGCTTCATTGCGGATCACGTACAGCGCGCGCCCGTCGTCGGGAATCTCGGCGGGATCGTCGACCCACTCCAGCGCCGTTGAGCGACGCAGTGCTGCGAACTGCTTCGTCGCTGCAGCCAGCGCAGCCGGTGCGAGCGCAGCCGGAATCCAGGTGCGCAGCACCGGACGATCGGGCTCGACCCACTTGCGCACCACCATCAGGTCGCCTGAGCGGAGCGCGCTCGCCTGCCCCGACATCGCAACGGCGCGGCTGCTTCCCATGCCCGCCATGTCGGTCACGCGCACGCGAACCGGCGTGCGCTTGACGGAATCGCCGAGCGAGAGCTCTGTGCCGACGCCGAAGCCAAGCTCGAGCCCGCCCTGCAGGATGATTTCGTCGCCCTCCACGCGCTGCACGGCGACAGTCGTGCCGCCAGCGAGCTCTCCGCGCGCGTCGCCGAAGAGCGGACGACGCGGGTCGTCCCCGATGCCGCGCAACACGGGGTCTTGCGGGCGGTCATCCTGCTGGAGGATCGCGCGCACGCGCGTGAAGAGCTGCGCGGCCGGCTCCGACGCCGGCACCTGGCGCATGACGCGCAGCAATGCGCTCGTGAACGCGCCGTGTGGCTTCTGGTCGATCGCGTCCGTCGCTTCCTGCGCCGACTGGAAGTCCTCGGCGGCCGCGAGAAAGAGCGCGCCGCGCGGCCGGCTCTCGGGTGGTGGCGGCCGCACGGAGTCGCGGGCATCGCGCGGATCGGCCGAGGCCCAGCGCGTCTTGCTCGGTGCCGTCTCGCCGCGGGTAATGGAGCCGCTGTGGCAGCTGTCGAAGATCAGCGTCAGGCGGACGCCTACATCGAGCAGTCGATCGAACAGCCCGGCGAGCTCCGTATTGCGAATGTCGAACTGTCCGGCGTTTGCATCGGCAGGCACGATGGTTTGGTCGAGCCGGTTGAGCTTGATGTCCGCCAACGAATTGAGGCGTTGCGAGCCGTGCCCCGCGTAGTAGAAGACGACGACGTCGCCGCGCTTCGACTCGGCGATCAACTGCTCGAGCGCGGCGAGGATGCCGCTGCGCGTCGCCTCCTCGTTGCGGATCACGCGGACCTCGGTGAAGCCGTACTTCGCGTTGCGGAGCATCGCGGCCATGGCCAGCGCGTCGTTCACGGAGCCGTCGAGCGACTTGACCGTGCGGCGCGTGTCCTCGGTGGCCGCGCTCACGAGGGCGGCGCCACCCGGCGCCGCGCCGGCGTGCGTACGCCACGCGGCGATCGCGGGCGCCGCCGCCGCGCGCCACTGGGCCATCTGCGCATCCGGGTACTGGTAGCTGTCGATGCCGATCACGAGCGCGCGCCGCGTTTGCGCGCCGGCAGGTGCGGCGTGGGACAATGCGACCGCGGTCAGCGCCACCACAACGGCGCGCGCGCGCTTTGTCATGAGCAGGGTCAGAGTCTCCAAATCAGGTTGCGATGCGACGGTCGGCCGTGCACGCGTCGCGCGCGTACTACACGCGACTGGCGCAGGGGTCCCGAGTGGCGTCACCGAGAGATGCTACGCGTCGGCGGCGGGCTGCGCCATTGTCCACCGGAACACGGGAACCCGTGAACCAAATCCGGAGTCAGGGGTTGCCGATATAGCCGTTTACGGGGATCGTGGTACGTTATCATCGCTCGGAAGCTTCACGGGCGTCCTCTGGCGGCGGCCGCGCCACGTTGCTACGCGCACTTCACCTTCAACCGCGCACCGACCATATGAAGAGCAAG
>JAYTVE010000184.1:0-6475 GCA_043744185.1 Gemmatimonadota bacterium
GGTTTTCTCATTCGTCGCATCGGGTACCAACCCCTCGCCTTCGAGATGGACATGCCCGCGGCGAGCACCGTGAACGTGCACCTGCGGCTGCTGCCGGCGAGTGTCGAGCTCAAGCCGGTGCTCGTGGAAGGGAAGCGCGTGTCGCCCGCGCTGGCCAAGACGGGATTCTACGATCGGCAGCGGCAGGGACTGGCAGGGGTATTCTTCGATCCGGCAGAGTTCGAGCGGCGCGCGCTGGTGCAGACGACGGATATCCTGCGCGGCGTACCAAACGTGACCGTCTCGCGGAGCAGCACCAACACGTACGTGTACGGCCGCGGACAGCGGTGCATGGACGTCTATATCGACGGCGTGCCTGTGGGTCGCGAGTTCGACCTCTCGCGCAACATGCCGGTCGCGTGGGTGAAGGCGATGGAGGTGTACCCGTCGCCAGCGCAGACGCCGCCGCAGTTCTCCCGTCAGACGGGGTGCGGCGCGGTGGTGGTCTGGACCAAGGTCGACTGAAGCGGTTCGGGGCCGAGCGGCTCCGTTTGTAACAAACCCGAACAAATACCGGCAGTGGGTGCTATATTGACGACTATGCCCCCTCGCGCCCAATTCAAACTCGAAGCGCCGTTCGAGCCCGCCGGTGACCAGCCCAAGGCCATCGCCGAACTGGTGAAGGGGCTTGAGCGCGGTGACCGGTTCCAGACGCTGCTCGGCGTGACCGGGTCCGGCAAGACGATGACGATGGCGAACGTCATCCAGGCGTGGGGGCGTCCCACACTCGTGCTCTCGCACAACAAGACACTCGCGGCGCAGCTCTACGGCGAGATCAAGAGCTTCTTTCCGTCGAACGCGGTCGAGTACTTCATCTCGTACTACGACTACTACCAGCCGGAGGCGTACGTGCCGACCACGGACACGTACATCGAGAAGGACGCGTCGATCAACGAGGACATCGACCGGCTGCGGCTTCGCGCGACCTCGTCGTTGATGGAGCGCGACGACGTGATCATCGTGGCGACGGTGAGCGCGATCTACGGCTTGGGTGATCCGATCCAGTACAAGGAGCAGATGGTGACGCTTGCGCGCGGCCAGAAGGTGGCGCGCGACGACATCCTGCGCTCGCTCGTGAAGATCCAGTACGGGCGAAACGACGTCACGTTCGAGCGCGGCACGTTTCGCGTGCGTGGTGACACGGTGGAGATCTTCCCGGCCTACGAAGAACAAGCCGTGCGCGTCGAGCTGTGGGGCGACGAGATCGAGAAGATCACGAAGATCGATCCGCTCACGGGGCACAAGATCGCGGAGCTCGAGCGGACCGCGGTGTATCCCGCCAAGCACTTCATCACGACGCGCCCGCTCCTCGAGCGTGCGGTGAAGGCCATCCGCATCGAGTTGGCGGAGCGGCTCGAGTTCCTGCGCAACGAGCACAAGCTGCTCGAAGCGCAGCGGCTCGAATCGCGGACCAACTTCGACATCGAGATGATGCTCGAGATCGGGACGTGCGCCGGCATCGAGAACTACTCGCGCCACCTCTCGGACCGGCAGCCCGGGGAGCGCCCCGCCTGCCTTTTCGACTACTTCCCCGAGGACTTCCTCGTGGTGGTGGACGAGTCGCACGTGTCGCTGTCGCAGATCCGCGGCATGTACAACGGTGACCGCGCCCGCAAGCTCACGCTCGTGGACTACGGCTTCCGGCTGCCGAGTGCGCTCGACAACCGGCCGCTCGTGTTCGACGAGTTCCTCGCGCTCTCGCCGCGCGTGGTCAACGTGTCGGCGACACCCGGCGAGCTCGAGCTGCAGCTCTCCGAAGGCGCGGTGGTGGAGCAGGTGATCCGCCCCACCGGTCTGGTGGACCCGATCATCGAGATCCGTTCGGTGAAGGGACAGGTGGACGACTTGCTTGGCGAGATCCGCAAGCGGGAGCGGGTGGGCGAGCGCGTGCTCGTCACGACGCTCACGAAGCGGATGAGCGAGGACCTCACCGATTACCTGCGGCAGGTGGGGGTGCGCGTGCGCTACATGCACTCGGACATCGACGCGATCGAGCGCATGGAGATCGTGCGCGGCCTGCGGCTGGGGGAGTTCGACGTGCTGATCGGCATCAACCTTTTGCGCGAAGGACTCGACATGCCGGAGGTGTCGCTCGTCGCGATCCTCGACGCGGACCAGGAAGGGTTCCTGCGCTCGGACCGTTCGCTCATCCAGACCATTGGACGCGCGGCGCGCCACGTGAACGGGCGCGCGATCTTCTACGCCGACCGCATCACCGGCTCGATGCAGCGTGCCATGAACGAGACCGACCGTCGACGGGCGGTGCAAGTCCAGCACAACCTCGACCACGGCATCACGCCGCGCGGCGTGCAGAAGAGCATCGACGAAGTGCGGTTCATCACGCGCGTGGCCGATGCGCGCGACGAGCGCGAGGAGCGCGCGGCCAAGCGGGCGGCGCCCGCGGCCGCGAAGGCCGCCGATGCGGCGCAGCTCGTGCTGGAGATGGAGGAAGCGATGAAGCGCGCAGCCGGGGCGCTCGACTTCGAGGCGGCCGCCAAGCTGCGCGACCAGATCTTCGAGCTCAAGGCGTCGCTGCCGGGAGGCAAGTCCAAGCACCCGTCGTGGCAGCGGGCGGGGCGTTGAGATGACGACCACCGCGCAGGCCGAAGTGCGCCAGCTGACGCGCGATGCACTGATCGCGTGGGGCGAAGCGCTGGGACGGGAGGCGCGCGCGCCGATGATCTTCGCGCTCGCCGGCGAGCTTGGCGCGGGGAAGACCACGCTCACGCAGGCGATCTGTCGCGGCTACGGCGTGAACGAGCCCGTGACCAGTCCGACCTTCACGCTCGTGCACGAGTACGCCGCGCCGCGAGGGCCCGTGCTGCACCTCGATCTCTACCGGCTCGAAGACGAGTGCGCGCTCGACTCGATCGGCCTCGACGAACTGCTCGCGCGCGAGGCGCTCCTGATCGTCGAGTGGCCCGAACGTGCGGCCACGCGACTGCCGGCATCCGCGCGCTGGGTGCGACTTGCCCTCGGTGCCAAGTCCGGCGAGCGCGAGTTGCGCCTCGGATCTGCATGATCACGCTGGCGCTCGACGCCGCGAGCGGCGCCGGCACAATTGCCGTGTTCGACGGCGAGCGGCTGGCCGCCGAGGCGCAGGTGCCGATGGGGGCGCGGTCGGGCGACCGCTTCTTTCCGTCGGTGCTCGAAGCATTGCGCTCGGCCGGGACGCGTCCGTCGCTGGTGGCGCGTGTGCTCTGCGGCAGCGGCCCGGGCAGCTTCACGTCACTGCGCATCGTGGGCGCCATCGCGAAGGGGATTGCCGAGGGCGCGGGCGCTCCGCTCCATGCAATGCCATCGCTCGCGCTGGCCGTCGCCGCCGATGCATCGCTGCCAGCCGGGCGGTATCTGGTGCTCGCGGACGCGTTACGCGGAGAGTGCTTTGCGCAGGGGTGCGATCGCCTCGCCGACGGTCGCGTCATCGCGCATGGCCTCGCCGAGCGCGGCACGCCGGACGCGCTCCGGACCGAGGCGGCACTTACGGGGGCCACGTTGGTCGGGTTCGGCCAGGAGCCGTCCGTCCTGCCGCATGCGCGCGGTGCGCTGGAGCTCGAGCGCGGGGGTGGCGTGACGCTCGTCGACGTCGCCACATGGGAACCCACCTATGGCCGACTGGCCGAGGCGCAAGTGAAGTGGGAGGCGGCACACGGACGACCGCTCCCGGCCGCGTGAGCGATACGTTCGCCGCTGCCGTTCCGGTCCGCGCCGCGACCGAATCCGACCTTGACGCGGTGGTGGCCATCGAGCGTGCGAGCTTCAGCGATCCGTGGTCGCGTGGGTCGTTCCGGGCACTTGTCGGGGCCGCGCACGTGTATTTTCCGGTTGTCACGTCGGGGACGGAACTCGACGCGTTCGCGATCGCGCTCTTTGCGGCCGACGAAGGCGAGCTGGCCAACCTCGCCGTGGCGCCGGCGTCACGTGGGCGTGGCCGTGGTGCCCGGTTGCTCGATGACGTGCTGGCCGTGGCGGCGGTACGTGGCGCACGCACGGTGTGGCTCGAAGTGCGTGAATCGAACGTTGCGGCGCGCGCTCTCTATGGCTCCCGCGGCTTCATGGAGGTGGGACGGCGTCGTCGGTACTACGACGATCCGGTGGAAGACGCCCTCGTGCTGCGGCGAGGTCTGCCCTAGCTCGGCGTTTGGTTTGGCAACAGAATGTTTGGTCCTGCACGGAACGGGTGACGCACTGCGAGGCCCGACGATCTACGCTAGGGGCGTTGGCACGACGTCCACGATTCACACTACTGGAGGCACCATGGCCCGCAGTCTCAACAAGGTCCAGCTGATCGGCAATCTCGGAAAGGACCCCGACGTCCGCTCGACCAACAACGGCAGCCGCGTCGCGGAGTTCTCGCTCGCGACCAGTCGCTCGTGGAAGTCCCCGTCCGGGGAAATGCAGGAAAAGACGGAGTGGCACCGCTGCATTGCCTGGAACGCGAAGAACGGGCAGCAGCTGGCGGACATCGTCGAGAAGTACTGCCAGAAGGGGAAGACCGTATACGTCGAGGGCCAGATCGAGTATCGCCAGTGGCAGGACAAGGAAGGGCAGACGCGCTACACCACCGAGATCAACGTGCGCGAACTGCTCCTTCTCGGCGGTGGCCGCGCCGGCGAAGGCGGCGCTGAGAGCGCCCCGCGTGAGCGCGCGGCCAAGCCGGCCAAGGCCGGTGCGACCGGCAAGCCGGGCGGGGAGGAATTCGAGGACTTCCCGGGCGCGTTGCAGGAAGAGGACGACGACCTGCCGTTCTGACCGGCCAGACCACGGAACTGACGGCCGTCGGCGGCGTATCCCGGGCTAAGCATGGCTCGTCATACTCCTGTCGGCGGCTGTCTCGTGTCTGCGAGGCGGTGCCGCCGGGTGTGCGCCTGACCGGGCGCCTCCCGGCTTTTGACCCTCGGTCTCCCCGATTCTGGAGCATTTCGTCATGCTGCTGCCTCCTGTCGCCCCCCGACATGCGCGTGGGTTCGTCACCACGATCGTCGCTGGCGCGGTCGTCGCACTCTTTCCCTTGCACTCGCTGCGTGCACAGGTGACGGAGGCGATCACCCGTGCGCGCAAGGCCGCCGAGCAGGAGAACAAGCGCACGGAGTCGATGAACGCGCAGGGCCAGCAGGCGATGCAGGAGGGGAGCAAGAAGCCTGCGCCCCCGGTGCCGTTGGCCGGTACGCCGCAGCAAGGCAAGGAAGGTGCGGCGGCATCCATGCCGCGTCGCCCGTTGCCGGCGCCGCGCGCCTCCGGTACCGCGTTCTCGTCGAATCCCGGCGCGAATGCGGACGTGCCTGGCACGCACACGATCGTGAAGGGGGAGACCCTGTGGGGCATTGCCCAGCGGTATCTCAATGACCCGTATCTCTGGCCGGAGATCTACCGCTTGAACGCGGATGTCGTCGAGGATCCGAAGTGGATTTACCCCGGCGAAGTGCTGAAGCTGCCGGGCGCGCAGCCCGCTGCCACGGTCGCGCAGGGAGCTGCGACGGCGGCCGCACCGGCGCAGGCAACGCAGCAGGTGTCGCAGGAAAGCGAGCCTCAGGAGGGAGGCACGGTCTTCTCCGAGTTCCGCCGCGCCTCGGGCACGTCGCGCCGCAATGCGCTTGGAGTCCGATCGGGGGCAATCGTGCGCTCGGGCGAATTCACCAGCGCACCGTTCGCCTCGGCCGCCAACGGTCCTGCATGGTCGGGCCGCGTGCTCGAGTCGTTGTCGGGCAGTTCGATCAACATGGATCGCCGCGATCGCGCGATTCAGCTGGCAGAGAAGGTGAGCATCACGCCGCCGTCTGGCGCGCCGCCTCAGGTGGGGACGCGCTATCTCGTCATCCGGTCCGCCGGGTCCGTGGTCGGGATTGGCAACATTGCCGTGCCGACCGGGATCATCGACATCGAGGCCGTTGAACGAAACAAGGCGCCGGTGGGCCGCGTGTCGGGAGTGTTCGACGCGATCCGGTCGGGGCAGGGGCTCATTCCGCTTGAACGCATCCGCATCGATTCGATGGCGCGTCCGAATCCAGTGGCGAATGGTCCGGTCAGCTCGGTGTCGTGGATCCTCGCCGATCCCATCCTGCCCACACTCCAAGCTTTCATCATCCTGAGTCCGAAGGGGCTGGGTACGGTGCGGCCGGGCGATGTCTTCGCGCTGCTCGGCACGGCGACCAAGTCACCGTCCGGCGTGAGCATTCCCGAGGAGGTCATCGGTTCCGCGCAGGTGGTGCGCGTGACGCCGCAGGGAATCACCGCAGTGGTTACCGGTCAGCGCACCGGTGCCATTCGCGAGGGGATGCCCGCGCGCCTTGCCGCGCGCATGCCCTGAGCCCGTTCGAACGCTGCTGACGTTCTTCCTTCCACCTGCTTCATGACATCTCCACGTCGTATTCTCGTGACGGGTGGAGCCGGCTTCATCGGCTCCACCGTCGCGGACCTGTTCGTTGCCCACGGCCAT
>JAYTVE010000185.1:0-2011 GCA_043744185.1 Gemmatimonadota bacterium
ATCGACGAGAATCACTCGTGCCTCGCCACAGAAGTCTTGAGGGGTTGGCGACGCACTTCTGGAGGCATCCACTGGGCACGCTGCGTGGTGCAGGACGTCGCTCTGGATGTCGCTCCGTGGGAACGGTCTGCAGACGTGGGGAGCGAAAGCGCTGGTGCGTAAGCACACGCGACTCTCAAAGCATCCACCGCGCGGCCAGCGTGGTGCAGACCGACGCTCTGGACGTCGCTCTGCGGGAGCGGTCCTACAGTGGACTGTAGAGACAACGCAGGCACGGCAGTGCCGCGCGCTCTGAGAGCATCCACAACGCGGCCAGCGTGGTACTGAGAGGCTGTGGAAACGGTTGACTTCGTCGGCGATTGGAGCGATCGGACGGTATGCCGGAGCTCCTGGAACGAAAGCGCTACGCGAGCGACCTCGACGACGCGGAATGGAAGTTGATCGAACCACTCCTTCCTCCGCTGATCGACAAGGGATGGGGCGCGCCATGCCGTTGGCATCGGCGCGACATCGTCGATGCCATCTTCTACCTGCTCAAGGCGGGGTGTTCGTGGCGCGATCTGCCGGGCGATTTCCCCGACTGGAACAGTGTGTGGAAGTGCTTTCGTCGGTGGCGTCAGGATGGCACCTGGAAGCAGGTTCACGCCACCTTGCGCGCGCAGACGCGCACGGCGGCGGGCCGTGACGCCGAGCCCAGCCTGGCGATCATCGACAGCCAGTCTGTGAAAGGGACCGAGTACACGACCCCGCAACGCCCGCCCCCCGACGTGAACACCACGGCGATCGTGGCGGCCTTCACGACCCCCGACGACCCGGCGGCCGCAGGCGTCACGGTCGAGCAGATCGCCGACGCGGTGCTCGGGCCCAACCACGGTGTGCCCATGGCGCACGTTCCTTCGGTGGTTGCCGCGGCGATCATGGGCGTCGGGGAGGCGCCGGCGCGCCCGTTCCCAAAAGCGCGCGATCAGGTGGGGTACGACGGGGGAAAGAAGGTCAAGGGCCGCAAGCGGCACCTGCTGGTGGACACCCAGGGCCTGGTCCAGAGCGTCGTGGTTCACGGCGCGGACGTCCATGACTCCGTCGGTGCGGTGCTGGTGCTCGCGCGGTGCGTCCAGTCCATGGAGCGGTTGGAGAAGGTTCTCGCGGACATGGCCTACCAAGGCCCTCTGGGCGCGTGGGTCTTCGCGCTGTCGGGCGTGACGGTGGAGATCGTCAAACGGGCCGAGGAGGCCAAGGGATTCGTCGTCCAGAAATGGCGCTGGATCGTGGAGCGCACCCACGCGTGGCTGGGGCGCTTCCGTCGACTCAGCCGCTGTTACGAGCGACTCGCCGAGACGGACGAGACCATGATTCATGTGGCGATGACCCGACTCATGCTGCGACGCATCGCGCATCCCGAGCGCGAGACGTGGCGCGGCACGATTGCCTTCGCGGAGCAGGCGTAGTGGAGCTCATTCGCCCGGTGAGTTACCCGAATCCACAGCCTCTGAGTGAAGGTGCCCTGGTGGCAGCCGCGGGCGAGCAATTCCACTGCAAGGCGATCATGTTCTCGCTCCTGTCACCGTTCCTTCAAACGGCGGTGTCACGCGAGTCCCGCGCGTGGATGGATGAGTACCGAGCAGAAGCCCAGCGGCGCACGATGGAAGACCTCTCCATCGAGGTGATTCACGGGGAAGGGACTCAGCCGTACAAATACGGAAGCCCTTCGATGCACCCTGCAATGTCGGGGGCCGTGGGTGGTCTGGATTTCGCGCAGATTGGGACGCCGTTTCCCGGTGCGACGATCCCACTTCGCACGATCCTGAAGGGCGGCGCGAAGAGCACGAGCGCACGGGTGCAGCTGAAGCTGACGCTCCCGCGCTCCATCATTCTCGCCGTCCGTGGAACTGCCGCCGACTCCGATTTGGCCGTTCCGATCCGCGCGGAGCTCTTGGGCTACGTGGTGCCTGGCCCTGACGTTAACTCACGCTCGGACGAAGAAGAGGAGCTTCTCGAGGAGGCGCGTGAGGCG
>JAYTVE010000186.1:0-2008 GCA_043744185.1 Gemmatimonadota bacterium
TGGAGCAGCTGGGCATCACGTATCCGACGCTGCGCGATTCCACGAAGGCAACGACCAAGGTGGTGCCGTGAGGACGATCAAGAGCAACTGCAACAGCAAGAAGCAGGTCCTTCGCTTCGCTCAGAACGACGTCAGGCGCGGGGTCTGCTTTTCGCTGTTCGCGCTGGCGCTGACGCTCGCCGCCCCCGCGCGCGCGCAGGGCACCGATGCGCGCCTCGCGAAGCTCAAGGCCGAGGCCATTACTAAGATTGACGGCCGCGCCAAGCAGATCCAGGAGATCGTGGACCAGATCTTCTCGTACGGCGAGCTCGGCATGCAGGAGGTCGAAACGTCGAAGTTCCTGACCGGCCTGCTCGAGAAGAACGGCTTTACCGTGGTGCGCGGCGTGGCCGGCATTCCGACCGCGTGGACCGCGCGCTGGGGCTCGGGCAAACCCGTTATTGGACTGGGCTCCGACATTGACGGCATCCCCAAGTCGAATCAGAAGCCGGGGGTAGCGTACCGCGACACGATCGTGGGCGGCGCACCGGGGCACGGCGAGGGGCACAACTCCGGCCAGGCGGTGAACATTGCCGCCGCGCTCGTGGTCAAGGAGATCATGACGCGCGAGAAGATCGCCGGCACGCTCCTGATCTGGCCGGGCGTGGCGGAAGAGCAGCTGGGCTCGAAGGCGTTCTTCGTGCGCGCCGGGATGTTCAAGGACGTGGACGTGAACCTGTTCACGCACGTGGGCGACGACCTCTATGTGGGCTACGGCGCGGAGCCATCACTCGCGCTGATCAGCGCGGAGTTCCGGTTCAAGGGGCAGAGCGCGCACGCGGCCGGTGCGCCGTGGCGCGGCAAGAGTGCGCTCGACGCTGTGATGCTCATGGCCAACAGCTGGGAGTTCAAGCGCGAGCACCTGCCGCTGCAGCAGCGCTCGCACTACGTGATCCGCGACGGTGGCGACCAGCCGAACGTGGTGCCGAGCACGGCGAGCGTCTGGTTCTACTTCCGCGAGCGGGATGCCGCGGGGGTGAAGTCGATGTTCGAAACGGCGAAGCGGATGGCCGAAGGCGCCGCGATGATGACCGACACGAAGTTCGAAGGTGCGCGCATCTTCGGCACGGCGTGGGACATCCACCAGAACAAGCCGATCGCGCTGGCGATGTACGAGAACATCAAGACGGTGGGCATGCCCAAGTGGGATGCGAAGGACCAGCAGTTCGCGCGCGCAGTGCAGAAGGAGATGGGGCAGCCGGACTCGGGACTCAAGCTCGTGCCGACGCCGCAGAAGACGCCGGAAGTGGCGGCGCGCGAAGCGACGGGCATGGGCTCGGACGACATTGGTGACGTGTCGTGGAACGTGCCGAACGTGACGCTGAGCTTTCCGAGCAACATCCCCGGCACACCCGGGCACAACTGGGCCGACGGCATTTCGATGGCGACGCCGCTCGCACACAAGGGCGCGGTGGCCGGCGCCAAGGTGCAGGCGACGACGTTGCTCGACATCCTGCTCAACCCGAAGCTCGTGAGCGACGCCCGCGACTACTTCGTGAACGTGCAAACCAAGGACAAGAAGTACGTGTCGCTGCTGGCGGACACGGATGAGCCGAGCACCTTCCTGAATGCCGACATCATGGCGAAGTACCGCGAGTTGATGCGGCCGTTCTACTATGACCCGAAGAAGTACGCGAGCTACATGGAGCAGCTGGGGATCCAGTATCCGACGACGCGTGAGACGAAGCCGGCGAAGGTGGTGCCGTGATCACGTCATCGCGGTCGATGTGGGGGATTGGCGTTTCGCTCGCCGCACTCGCGATAGCGCTCCCCACCGCTGCGCGCGCGCAAGCTCCCGACTCCGCGCGCATCGCGCGCCTCAAGGCAGAGGTCGTGCGCGAGATTGACGGCAAGTCGAAGATGGTCCAGGAGATCGTCGACCAGCTCTTCAGCTACGGCGAGCTCGGCATGCAGGAGTTCGAGTCGTCGAAGTTCACGGCCGACCTGCTCGAGAAGCAGGGGTTCAAGG
>JAYTVE010000187.1:0-6456 GCA_043744185.1 Gemmatimonadota bacterium
TGGCGATGTAGCGGAAGATGTAGTCCTGCAGCGCGGTGTAGTCGCCGCCGCCATTCCACGCGCGCTCCGCTTCGGCACGCGACGGGTTGCCGACGGCGAGCGTGCGCAGGTACGCCATCTCGTACTTCTCCGCTTGTGCGCCGGCCTTCTTGTGTCGCTCGAGCGTGGCGGTCACGACCTTGCTCAGGTACTCGCCGAGCGTCGCGGGCTTGCCCGTCACGCCGCTCTCGGCGTAGTAGCGCTTGAGCAGCTTGTCCTCGAGCGGGTAGAACGCCTGCTGGTCGGGATTGCGGACAAGCTGCGCGGTGCCGAGCGGGTACATGAGGGCGTCGGCGAACGGCACCCAGAGGAAACGCGACGGCGGAAGCCCCGCTCCCATGGCCACGCGATTGGCGACCATGGTCTCGATCCCCAGCTGGTCGAGCACCCACGACGCATAGTCGGTGGGGTGCGCCTTGAGCATGGCGGCACGGTCGCCCGTGCCGAAGAGCTGCGTGTGTGCCGCCACGACGAGGGGCGACGTGCCGCGCTGGCGCACCGGATCGGATTGCGCCTCGAGGTGGTCCACGGGGAGCGCGTCGAATTCGTCGTCGGGTGTCTCGCCCGGCGCGGTGGGGCGGACCGGGTGCGCGTGGTTGTCGAACGCCTTGATCGACGCGATGGCGCGCTCGAGGTCGGGATCGACGACGGGAGGCGCGCCGCACGCGACGAGGAGCGCCGCAGCGCCGAGGACGAGCGTGACGAGGCGAGACATCGAGAGACTCCAGCGACGAAGCGTGCGGGGTCCGGTCGCCCCACAGGTGGCGAGGGCACGTGGCGTGCCCTCGTCGAGCGAACGATCAGAACGGTGAGTATTCGGGCGGGGTGACGCCGTTCAAGCGCAGGTACGGCACCACCTGTCCCAGCGTCCAGGGGAAGTGATCGAGCAGCTCCATCAGCGCGCGTGCGCGCGGGACCTTGCGCGGAAAGACGACGACTTGTTCCAGCATCGCGGCGTCACTGACCCCCTTGAGCATCTGGATGGTGTGATCCATGGAGGCAGCGGCGAAGGTCTTGAGCGCCGCCTTGTTGTGGAGGTAGACCGCGGAGTCACCCATCTTCGGGATTCCCTTCGTGGAGCCGGTGATAAAGAGGTGCGCGATGAGCGCGTCGCTGTACGCCGCGTGCTCGATCTGCTCCGCATAGGTGCGCACGCCCTTGACGGGGCGGAAGCCGAGCATGGAGTCCGGGGCGGCATCGATGTAGCGGAGGACGGCGCCCTTGTGATTCTCCACGACGCTGATGAGGGCCTGCTGCGAGACCAGTTGCTGAGCGTAAAGTCGGCTGGCGCCGACCGCGATCGCGAACGTGAGGCCGGCGAAGCGGGAGAGTCGCATGGTGGGCGGTGCGAGGGGTGTTGGGAGCGCTCGAGGGGAACGCGAGAAGGTCGCGCCGGGAGACGAGCGAAGCAAGCAACGCCTGACGCTCGCAGGGAGAAGTGGCTCCGGTTCTTCGGACAGCACGCTCTGGAGACAGGCGGGGTTCCTACACGATCTCTCACTTCGCCGGTGCCCTCATGCCCCGTCGCCCCCGACGGAAGCACTCCTCTGCCGTTCAGGTGAAGGTGGCCCGCGCGGCAGCTGGGCATCCGCGTGGAGGGCGCTTGGCGACGCTCCGATCGGTTTGCCAAGGCGACTGTCCAGTCGCGGCGACGTCCACCTCGATCAAGGTCGGTGCTGCGCTGCGGGGCGACTCGCGCCGCTACCCCGACGCCCACGCGCGGGGAAGACGAAGCATCCTCTCCGTCTCGCTCTCCCCCGCTCGGAGGCCACATGTCAGCGACACCTGCATTGATCGTGATGTTCTACCTCGCAGGTGGCGGAGCCGTTGCGACCGCCACCTCGGCCGCCACCGGCGCGACAGTCATGGTGCTCGCCATCACGGCGATCATCGGGGCGGTGGTGACAGTCATGCAGAGCATCCCCACGCTGCTGCGCGCCTGTGGCGCCGACGATGCGGCCGGGTCGCTCGATGCCTGGACGCACGACATCACATGGTTCGCGATGATGCTCACGACCGTGACGATTTTCTGCGTGATCATCGTGCTGCTGGTTACGAGCCCGCTGCAGGGGTGGACGTGGGTTGTCGAGGAAGTGCGCGACGCCGCGGGTAACGCGGGCCTGCGCTTCGGCTTGTCGCGCTGACGCGCGCCCGTAACTTCCGCCAACAGCCGCTCGCACCACCGCTCCCCTTTCCGCTCGGCACCACATGACCCCCTGGGTCTCCGGCCTCCTGATCGTCAATGTCCTGGTGTACGCGCTGTGCTACGCGCTCCCGGGACTCGCTTCGTTCCTCGTGTACGTGCCCGCCCTCATGCTCAAGCAGCCGTGGGGCATCCTCACCTACATGTTCGTGCACGGCGGCTTCACGCACATCCTCTTCAACATGATGGGGCTCTACTTCTTCGGCCCCCGCCTCGAACTGCGCCTCGGCTCCTCCCGCTTCGCGCAGCTCTACTTCGTCTCCGGCACTACCGGCGCCCTCCTCCAGACTGCCATGGCACCCAACGTCGCGCTCCTCGGTGCGTCGGCCGGCGTTTTTGGCGTCATGCTCGGATTCGCCTCCTTCTGGCCGCGCGAGACGATCTACATCTACGGCGTCATTCCCGTTCAGGCGCGCGTGCTCGTCATCATCACCACCGTGTTGACGCTCTACTCCGGCTTGAGTGGCGCGGGCGGGGGCACCGCACACTTCGCGCACTTGGGCGGCTACGCCGGTGCGTGGGTGTACCTCAGCGTCCTCGCGCGCAACGCGGGCGCCGGTGCGCGCACCTTCGCTGCTGCCCAGCATCCGGCATCGCGCCTCAACGATCGCGTCATCGCCGATCGCATTGCCACCATCAACCTCGACGGCGTGCACGCGCTCAACCGCGAGGAGGTCAACCGCATTCTCGACAAGATCGGCGCGCAGGGCATGGCGAGTCTCCTGCCGCAGGAGCGCACCTTCCTCCTCAACTTCGTGCCGCCCGACGATCGCAAGAAGTGGACGTCGTGACCGTCGATCCCGCGCTCGAGCGTCGCCTGTCGGACTTGAGCGCCAACGGCCTCGCCCTCTTCGAGGCCTTCGACCTCACCGTGCGCGAACGGGCCTTTCACCCGTTCGTCGCCGCCGACTACACGGTCGTCCTCGATGTGCTGCGCCGCATCCGCAGCCCGGGCGCGCGCTTCCTCGAGTGGGGCTCCGCCTCCGGCGTCATCACCATCCAGGCCGACCTGCTCGGCTTCGATGCCTGTGGCATCGAGCTCGATGACGCGCTCGTGCTCACCGCGCGCGATCTCGCCGAGCGCCATCAGTCCAAGGCGCGCTTCGTCGCCGGCAGCTTCCTCCCCACGGGCTTCCGATGGACCTCGCGCCACGGCGATCAGCGCACCGGCACCATCGGTGAAGGCCCGTCCGGCTACCTCGCACTCGGGCTCGCGCTCGACGACTTCGATGTCGTTTATGGCTACCCGTGGGCCGGCGAAGACGCGCTCATGCATGAGCTCATGCGGCAGTACGGCCGCCACGACGCCCTGCTCCTCCTCAACGACGTGACTGCTGGCGTGCGCGCTTTCCGAGGCGGGCGCGAGGTGCCGCTGCCGGGGTAGTCGGCCAGTGTCTTAGACGACGATTGCGTGTTAAAGCATTACAATACAACAAGTTATAGGTTTATTCCGGTTCCGAGCAGTCGGGGATTGACAGGACGGACCATGCGCTCGTATTGTCCGTGATGATTATATGAGAATTATTCTCATATAGTCTTCCCCATCCGACTCACGCCGCATGCCTGCCCTGCTGCCCGTTAGGCGATCCCTGGCTGTCGTCATTTTGCTCCTCGCCGCCACGCTCACCTCTGCGGCCGCGCAGTCCCCTCAGGCCAAGTCCGACACCACCCGCCTCCGCAGCGACACGATCTGGGCTCGGCACTCGAAGGACGACGGCTACGGCGCCACTCGCACCCGTGCCGCCACCCGCACCGACACCCCGCTCCGCGACATTCCGCAGGCGGTCTCGATCGTCACCCGGCCCCTCATGCAGGACCGCGCCATGCGCGGACTTGCCGACGTCGTCAGTTACCTGCCCGGTGTCACGATGTCCAACGGTGAAGGCAACCGCGATGCCCCCGTCATGCGCGGCAACACGTCCACCGGTGACCTCTTCGTCGACGGCCTTCGCGACGACGTGCAGTACTTCCGCGACCTCTACAACATCGAGCGCGTCGAGGCCGTGAAGGGACCCGACGCCATGATCTTCGGCCGAGGCGGCGCCGGCGGCATCCTCAACCGCGTCACCAAGCAGGCCGCCTTCACCCCCATCCGCGCCGTCGAGCTGCAAGGTGGCGCGTGGAACGAACGCCGCATCACGGGCGACGTCGGCGATGCCATTTCCTCCGCGCTCGCCGTGCGCGTGTCCAGCGTGCTCGAACAGGATGACAGCTTCCGGAACGGCGTCTCGTCACGTCGCGAAGGACTCGCGCCCACGCTCAGCTGGCGCGCGAACGATCGCACCCTCGTGCGCGTCGGCGTGGAGCACTACCGCGACGAACGCACCGCAGACCGCGGCATCCCATCGGCGCTCGGCGCTCCGCTCGACTTGGGCGACGACGTCAGCCGTACTGTTTTCGGAAGTGCGTCCGTCAATCGATCCGCCGTCACTGCGCATCTCCTCAACATCGCGGTGAGCCACGCCTTCGCCGGCACGGTGCGCCTCGAGAGCCGCCTGCTCGCTGGCGATTACGACAAGTTCTATCGCAACGTCTACGCCGCCGCCGCGGTGGACACCGCACGCCGCACCGTGCTGCTCGGCGCCTACGACAACGCCACCGCGCGTCGCAACATCAGTTGGCAGACCGACCTCTCTGGGCTCTGGTCCTCCGGTCCGCTCACGCACCGCTGGCTCGCCGGCGTCGAGGTCGTGCGTCAGGCCACCGACAACCTGCGCCACACCGGCTACTTCGGCGACTCCTCCACGGCCTTCGTCGTGCCGGTGGCCGCCCCCACGGCCACGGGCGACATCACGTGGCGCTCCGCCTCGAGCGACGCGAACAACAGCGGCGTCGCGCTGGCCCTCGCCGCCACCGTGCAGGACGAACTCGTCGTCACCCCGTGGTTGCGCGCCGTGCTCGGCCTCCGCGTGGACCGCTTCGAGATCACGATGACCGACCGCCGCACCGGCACGCCGCTCGCGAGTCGCGACGTCGAGCTATCGCCGCGCGCAGGGCTCATCGTCAAGCCCGTCGAGACGCTTTCCTTCTACGGCAGTTGGTCGCGCAGCTTCGTGCCCCGCGGCGGCGACCAGCTTGCCTCGCTCACCGTCACCAATCAGGCGCTCGCTCCCGAGTCGTTCACCAACCAAGAACTCGGCCTCAAGTGGGATGCGCGCGATGACGTTGCCTTCACAGTCGCGACCTACCGCCTGAACCGCACCAACGTCATTGTCCCCGATCCCACCGACGCGACGAAGTCGATCCTCGCCTCGGCCCAGCGCACCAGCGGCACCGAGGTCGGACTCACGGGGCGACTCACGCCTTGGTGGAGCATCGCCGGTGGTTACACGTTCACCGATGGGCGTTTCCTGCAGAACGTGAGCAGCAGCGTGCGCGCAGGCAACGTCGTCGCCAACCAGCCGCGCCACATGCTCTCGCTCTGGCAGCGCGTTGACGTCACCTCGCGCCTGGGCGTCGGCCTCGGCGTCCAGCGCCACGCAGGGATGTACGCCGCCACCGACAACACGGTGCGCATTCCCGGCTTCACCCGCGTCGACGCGGCACTCTACGCACGCGTGAGCAGCACCTGGTCCGCGCAGCTCAACCTCGAGAACTTGCTCGACGCGCGCTACATCGTCTCCGCCAACTCCAACAACAACCTGCTCCCAGCCGCGCCGCGGATGGCGCGCATGGTGCTGCGCGCGACCTGGTAGTCGCGCGCGCCCTACAGGATTCCCCAGAAGCTGCGCGACACATCAAGGTTGAACGTCCACCGCCCGTCGCGCAGCCCGCGCGCCACGTCCACGCGCAACAGGTCGAAGAACAACAGCCCGCCCACACCCACGCTCGGATACAACCCGTCCGCAAGCGCGCCATTTGCCGATCGCGAGGTCCCGATCACGTGCACAAAAGGCGCGAGCACCGCCGTGCCCGGCACGCGCCCGAACCGGCCGAGCGGCACCGGCACGAATGGCACCGGCAGTCGCGCCTCGAGGCGCAGCGTTGCGCCACCGCGCGCTGCGAACTGCGCAAAGTCGTAGCCCGGCCCGCTCACGGGGCCACCCAGGTACACGAGCTGTTGCGGCAACAGCGCGCCGCTACCGGCGCTCGCGGCAGCGGTCGCGTGCGTCACCAGCTGCCATCCCTGCATCGGCCGCTGCCACGACACACTCGCGAAACCACGCAGCGTGAAGGCATCGCTGCCACTCGCGAGCGTGTATCGCCCGCCCGTG
>JAYTVE010000188.1:0-6448 GCA_043744185.1 Gemmatimonadota bacterium
GCGCGCGCCAAGGACGAAGTGCTCGCCTCGCTCTCGCATGATCTTCGCACGCCGATCACGGCGATCCGCGCGCTCGCCCACGACCTTGCGCAGGGCGGCGACGACCGCGCCCTCGGCATCGAGGAAGAAGCGGATCGACTCACCCGGCTCGCGGGCAACGTGCTCGACCTCTCGCGGCTCGAGGCTGGCGCGATGCGCCTCGACGTACAGCCCAACGAGGTGGAGGACCTCGTGGGCGCCGCGTTGCACCAGCTCGCTGCGGCACAGCCCGCGAGCAAGGTGGACGTCCTCCTCGACAGTCGGCATCCGCTGCTGTTCGTGAAGGCGGACTTCACGCAGACGTTGCGCGTGCTCGTGAACCTGCTCGACAATGCGTGCCGTCACGCACCGACCGGAACGCCGATCGAACTCGCCGTGGCGCGAGAGGGCGATTGGGTGACGTTCCGCGTCAGTGATCGCGGTCCCGGGCTGTCGGAGGCCGTCCAACGTCGCCTCTTCGAACCGTACGCGCGTGGCGATACCGCGGGCACGAGCGGAACGGGGCTGGGGCTCTCCATCGCGCACCGGCTCGCGCTGGCACAGGGCGGTTCGCTCGCCTGGGTCCCGCGCGAGGGCGGCGGCGCCACCTTCCTGCTGCGATTGCCAGTAGCCGAGGTGCACGACACGGCGGAGTAGCGCGCGCCCTCTTCATGAAACCTTCACGGTGCATGCGCGGCTCTTCATCCCGCCTTCACGAGGTCGATCGTACCCTCCATGGTGTCCCTCCTCGTGAGCACCATGGCATGTTCGACCTGCTCTTTCTCTCCATCATCGGCGCCGGCTTTGCGGCCCTCGTCGCCTTCGTGAACGCGTGCGCTGCGCTCGGCACCGCATCGGACAGCGAGGGCGCTTGAACGTCGACCTCTGGCTCGGCGCGGCCTGCGCGCTGGCGCTGCTCGGCTATCTGCTGCACGCGCTGCTGCACCCCGAGCGCTACTGACCATGACCACAATCGGTTGGCTCCAGATCGCGCTGTTTGCGTTGTGCACGTTGGCGCTCACACCCGCGGTGGGCGCGTATCTCCTCCGCACGTTCGACGGCCGCTTCACTTGGCTCGGGTGGCTCGAGCGTCCGCTCTATCGCGCCGCCGGCGTCGATCCGAAGCGAGGGCAGGACTGGCGCGCGTATGCCCTGTCACTGCTCGTCTTTTCGGCGGTTGGCACAACGGTGACGTACTTGGGACTGCGCCTTCAAGGCATGCTGCCGTTCAACCCGCAGGGGCTGCCGGGCGTGGTGCCGCGCCAGGCGTTCGAGACGTCGGTGTCGTTCGCCACGAACACGAACTGGCAGTCGTACGTCGGCGAGACGACCATGTCGTACCTCTCGCAGCTGTCGCAGCTGACGTATCACAACTTCGTGTCGGCAGCGGCAGGGTTGGGAGTCGCACTTGCGCTCACGCGCGGCATTGCCCGGCGGCGTGATGCCGCGCACCCGGATGCGCCCGCGACCGTCGGCAACTTTTGGGTGGACCTCGTGCGCGGCACGCTCTACGTGCTGCTGCCGGGATCGCTGCTGCTCGCCCTCGCCTTCGTGTCGCAGGGTGTGATCCAGACGTTCGCCCCCGCACTCACGCTCGGCACGCTCGAGGGCGCGAAGCAGGTGCTCGCACTCGGGCCAGTTGCGAGCCAGGAAGCTATCAAGCAGCTCGGCACCAACGGCGGCGGCTTCTTCAACGCCAACTCGGCGCATCCCTTCGAGAACCCGACGCCGCTCGCGAACTGGCTGCAGATGCTGGCCATCTTCGCCATTCCGGCGGGGCTTACTTGGACGTTCGGTCGCATGGTGCGGGCACCTCGGCACGGGTGGTCCCTCTGGGCGGCGATGATGCTGCTCTTTGCGGGCGGCGCCGCGGCCACGTATGCGGCGGAGGCTGCGGGCAATCCGCTGCACGCTGCGCGCGGGCTCGACGTGCACGCGAGCGCCGCGCAGCCTGGTGGCAACATGGAAGGGAAAGAAGTGCGCTTCGGTATCGCGTCCTCCACGCTCTTCGCGACGGTGACCACGGACGCCTCGTGCGGCGCGGTCAACGCCATGCACGACTCGTTCACGCCGCTCGGCGGGCTCGTGCCGATGATCAACATGCAGCTGGGCGAAGTGATTTTCGGCGGCGTCGGCACCGGGCTGTACGGCATGCTCGTGATGGTAGTCATCACGGTGTTCATCGCGGGCCTCATGGTCGGGCGCACGCCGGAATACCTCGGCAAGCGCATCCGCAGTCGTGAGATCCGCATGGCGATGCTCTATGCGCTTGTTTTCCCCATGGTGGTATTGCCCCTTGCGGCGCTCGCCCTCGCGACCCCCAACGGACTGGCCGGCCTCAACAACGCCGGACCGCACGGACTCTCGGAGGTGCTGTACGCCTTCACCTCCACGGGCGCCAACAACGGCAGCGCCTTCGCCGGTCTCACGGGCACCACGACGTTCTACAACGTCACGCTTGGCCTCGCGATGCTCGCCGGTCGATTCGCGATGATCGTGCCGGCGCTCGCGCTGGCCGGCTTCCTCGCCGAGCAGGAGCCGTCGCCCGAGACGGCCGGCACCTTTCCGGTGAGCGGTCCGCTGTTCGTGCTGCTCCTGCTTGGCGTCATTGTCATCGTCGGCGCGCTCACCTTTTTCCCGGCGCTGGCCTTGGGCCCCGTGGTGGAACACCTCCTTCTCGCGTCGGGGCGCCTCTTCTGATGCCCGCCACCGGTCGTCCCCTCTTCGACGGACCGATCGTCCGCCGCGCACTCTCCGAAGCGTGGCGAAAGACCACCGTCCGCCACCAGGCGCGGAATCCCGTGATGTTCACGGTCTTCGTGGGCAGCATGCTCACGAGCCTCATCGCGCTGCGCGACCTCGTCACGAGTGCGCCCGAGCTGTCGCTCACGCTGCAGTTGACGGCTTGGCTCTGGTTCACCGTCCTCTTCGCCAACTTTGCGGAGGCGATGGCTGAGGGGCGTGGCAAGGCGCAGGCCGACGCGCTCCGGAAGACGCAGACGCACACCTTCGCACGCCGCCTGCTCGATGCCGACGATCACCTCGTGTACGACACGGTGAGCGCCGCCGAGCTCGTGAAAGGTGACGTCGCGCTCTGCGTGCCCGGCGACGTGATCCCGCGCGATGGCGAGGCAATCCGCGGCGTCGCCAGCGTGGACGAATCGGCGATCACTGGCGAGTCCGCGCCTGTCATCCGTGAAGCCGGTGGTGATCGCTCCGCCGTCACGGGCGGCACGAAGGTGCTCTCCGACTGGCTCGTCGTGCGCGTCACGAGCAATCCCGGCGAGTCGTTCCTCGATCGCATGATCGCGTTGGTCGAAGGCGCGGTGCGGCAGAAGACGCCGAACGAGATTGCGCTCACGATCCTGCTCGCGGGGATGACGATCATCTTCATCCTCGCCGTGGCGACGCTCGAGCCGCTCGCCGCGTACAGCGGCGTGACGCTCTCGATCCCCGTGCTCGTCGCGCTCGCGGTCTGTCTCATTCCCACCACGATCGGCGGCCTGCTCTCGGCCATCGGCATCGCGGGCATGGACCGGCTCATCCAGCAGAACGTCATTGCCACGAGTGGCCGCGCCGTCGAAGCCGCCGGTGACGTGAACACGCTCCTGCTCGACAAGACGGGCACCATCACGCTCGGCAATCGCCAAGCCACCAACTTCCATCCAGTGCCCGGCACGACGGTGGAGACGCTCGCCGATCGCGCGCAGCTCGCGTCGCTCGCGGACGAAACTCCCGAAGGACGTTCCGTCGTGATCCTCGCCAAGGACCGGTACAACGTGCGCGCGCGAGAGCTCGCGGCGCCGGGCGGTACCGCGAGCGACGTTGCGTTCGTGCCATTCACCGCCGAGACGCGCATGAGCGGCGTCGACCTTCCGGGCTCGCAGCTCCGGAAGGGGGCCGCCGACGCCGTCATCCGCTGGGTGCGGGCGCAGGGTGGCTCGCTGCCCGACGAACTTGGCGGCATTGTCGACGGCATCGCGCGCGAGGGCGCCACCCCGCTCGTCGTTGCCGAGCGCGTGGAAGGTGTCACGCGCATTCTCGGCGTCATCGAGTTGCGCGATGTGGTGAAGGGGGGCATCCGCGAACGCTTCGAGCGGTTGCGCGCCATGGGCATTCGCACGGTCATGATCACTGGCGACAATCCGCTCACCGCAGCCGCGATCGCGCGCGAGGCCGGCGTCGACGACTTTCTCGCCGAAGCGCGCCCCGAGGACAAGCTCGCGCTCATTCGCCGCGAGCAGGCGGGCGGGCGCTTGGTGGCGATGACTGGTGACGGTACCAACGACGCGCCCGCGCTCGCGCAGGCGGACGTCGGCGTCGCCATGAACTCGGGCACCAATGCGGCCAAGGAAGCGGGCAACATGGTGGACCTCGACTCCAACCCCACCAAGCTCATCGAGATCGTCGAGATCGGGAAGCAGCTGCTCATGACGCGTGGTGCGCTCACCACCTTCTCGATCAGCAATGACGTCGCGAAATATTTCGCCATCATCCCTGCGATGTTCACTGGTGCGTTCCCCGCGCTGGCCGCGCTCAATATCATGCGCCTGCACTCGCCCAATTCCGCGATCCTGAGCTCCGTGATCTTCAACGCGCTCGTCATCGTGGCCCTCATTCCGCTCGCGCTCCGCGGCGTGCGCTATCGCCCCATGGGCGCGGCGTTGCTGCTGCGCCGCAATCTCGTGGTGTACGGCGTCGGCGGCTTGCTGGTGCCGTTCGTGGGCATCAAGCTCGTCGACGTCGTGCTCGTCGCCCTGCACCTGGTCTGATCATGCCGACCTCCATCGTGCGTCCCGCACTCGTGCTGACCGCACTCCTCATGCTCCTCACGGGGGCGGTCTATCCCGCCGTCGTCACGGGCATCGCGCAAATGGCATTTCCGGCGCAAGCCACGGGGTCGCTCCTGCGCAGCAACGGGCGCGTGGTCGGCAGCGCCCTCATCGGCCAGCGCTTCACGCGGCCGGAATACCTCCATCCGCGTCCATCGGCCGCTGGCGAGGGATATGACGGCATGGCGTCGGGTGGCACGAACAAGGGTCCGACCGACCTCAAGCTCGCCGATACCCTGATCGCGAGTGCGGTGTCGCGCATCATTGCCGAGGACGGCGCGACCAAGGGCGCGATTCCGGCGGACTATGCGACCTCCTCGGCGTCCGGTCTTGATCCGCACGTATCGCCCGCCGCAGCGTACCTGCAGGTGGCTCGCATTGCGAAGGTGCGCGGTGCCGACCCAGCGCAGGTGCGCGCCCTCGTCGACGAACACGTCGAGGGACGTACGTTTGGTCTGCTCGGCGAACCGCGTGTGAACGTCCTGCACGTCAACCTCGACCTCGATCGCATGCTGCCGCTGCGCGGCGACGCGGCACATCCATGAACCCGCACATCGCGCTTCGGCTGTACCCGCTCGTCATCAGCGCACTCCTCGTGCCTGCCGCGACGGTGCGCGCCCAAGCCCCAGACTCTCCGCAACGGCCGACGGCGCCCGCGACTGCCACCGCAGACACGAGCACGCGCCTCGCATTCGGTGGCTTCGTCGACCTCTACTACGCGTACGACGGCGGCCGACCACGCTCGCTCGATCGCGCATACGCCACGTCGGCCGCGCGCCATGACGAGTTCAATGTCAACCTTGCCTTCCTCGAGGCCACCGTCACGGGCCCGCGCGTACGCGGCCGCCTCGCACTCCAGTTCGGCACCAGCGTACAGGCCAACTACGCAGGCGAGCCACGACTGGGCGCGCTCTCGGGCGCGGACGTCTCACGATTCATCCAGGAGGCCACCGTCGGCCTCAAGGTGCATCCCGATGTCTGGATCGACGCCGGCGTCTTCTTCGCCCCGTTCGGCGCGGAGTCGTGGATTTCCCGCGACAACCTGACCTACACGCGCTCGTTCATAGCCGACTACTCGCCGTACTACGAGGCTGGAGTGCGCGCGGTCTGGCAGGCCACGCCCACGTTACAGGCGCAGTTGCACATCATCAACGGCTGGCAGAACGTCTCCGAGACCAACAGCGACAAAGCCGTCGGTCTGCGCCTCGACTGGCAGGCAACCTCGCGCGTCATCTTCTCGTATGACGCCTTCTTCGGCAACGAACAGCCCGACTCGCTGCCGTCGCGGCTGCGGCAGTTTCACGAGGGCATCGCGCAATGGACCCCGAGTGACGCGCTCACGCTGAGGTTGTCTCTCGATGTCGGCAACGAGAAACGCGCCGTTGGCAGCCAGGACTGGTGGGGCGGGGCGCTCATCGCGCGCTACGCGCTCTCGCCCGGCACGGCCATCGTCGGACGCATCGAGCACTACGCCGATCCCGGTCGCGTGCTGGTCACCACCGCACCGCAGCCCGTGCGCGCAAGCGGCGCATCACTGGGCCTCGATGTCGTGCCCGCGCCGCGCGTCGTCTGGCGATCGGAGCTCCGCGTCATGCGGG
>JAYTVE010000189.1:0-2002 GCA_043744185.1 Gemmatimonadota bacterium
CTGAACCTATGCCAATCGCATGGGTACAAACAACGCTTAGATATTTTCTATAGGAGCGTCGGCGCACTTCCGGCCACCCCGCCCGCCTGCGCGTGAGCCGAATCACGGTTCCGGCGCAGGGCTTGGTGCGATCTTTGCAACCGCCCCTGACCGTCGGATATCACACGCCTTGCCGCCGTGGACGCGGCGGCGCATGATTGACTGTCCGAGCCCCACGACTCCTCGTTGCCCAGAGCGTTCGTGCTCACTCGCCGCCCCGCGCTTCTCGCCGCCGCCGCGCTCCTGCTCGCGGTCGCCTGCTTCTCCGATTCCACCGGACCGCGGGCCCTCGCACGCGCCGCCCTCGCCGTCATCCCGAACTGGGCCAATCCCAAGTCGGCCGGCGCTCCCGTCGCCAAGGCGCGCATCATCGCGCGACGCGTCGACAACTCGGTGGCCAAGGACACGATCATCACCTACCCCACCGGCGCCGACTCGCTGGTGGTGGGGCTCGACGTGCCGCTGCTCTCCGGCGCGGTTGGGGGAAGCGAGCCGTTTACCGTTGTCTTCAAGCTCATCGGGCTGGCGGGCGACACCCTGTTTACCGGTGGGCCGATTGCCCTGACCGGATACGCCGCGGGCAAGGCGCCGCTGGGGCAGGCCATCGTCACCGTGCCGCTCGTTTACTCCGGCCCCGGAAAGAACGCCAAGACGGTGGCCGCGATCGTCACCGACACCTCGGTTGCCTTCGGCGACTCGATCACCCTGACCGCGATTGCCAAGGATTCGCTCGGCGCCGCGCTGCCAGGCACGCTCATCGCGTGGACGTCCACCGATACCACGCGCCTGACGATCAAGAGCAAGTTCGGCGGGAAGCTCGGCGGCGGCAGCGCACGCGGCATCGTCAAGGCCGTCGCGAGCACGCTCACGGGGCAGAACGACACCGTGAGGGTCACCATCCAGCCCGTAGCGGCGGTGCTCAAGCAGATCACCGCCAACGGCGCGAGCGGCACGGTCGGCACCAAGCTGCCTGCCCCGCTCGTGGTGCTCGTGCAGGCCTCCGACTCGGGGCCTGTGCGCAGCGTGCCGGTGACGTGGAGCATCGTCTCCGGTGGTGGCACGCTCTCCAGCACGGTGTCCTTCACCGACTCGCTCGGCCTCGCGCGCGACACCCTCACGTTGCCGATCGCGCCCGGCATCGTGACGGTGCGCGCAACCGTCGGCAGCATCGTGGGGTCGCCAGTGAACATCACCGCCAACGCCGTGGCGGGCACTCCCAGCAAGCTCGTGTTCATCGTCAATCCGCCGGCCACTGTTGGCGCGGGAACGGCCGTCGTGCCGGCATTGCAGGTCGCCGAGCAGGACGCGGGAGGCAATCTCGTGGCGTCGGCCGCGGACTCGATTGTCATCGCGCTCGGCGCGAACCCTGGCGGCTCCACTCTCTCGGGCACGGTGCGCGCCAAGGCGGTCGGTGGCATTGCCACCTTCCCCGGCATTTCGCTCAATCGCACATCGGGCGGCTATACCATCGTGGCCGCGGCGCCGCAGGTGAGCCTCACGAGCGCCACGTCCACCGCATTTGCCGTGAGCGCGGGCGCGCCGGTCAGCCTCGCTGTCATCACCGATCCGTCGACGAGCGGTGCGCTCACGCCCATTGCGCCGCCGGTCGTCATCGCCGTGGTGGATGCGGGTGGTAACACCGTGACGTCGGCCACCAACAGCATCACGCTCGCCATCGCCGGTGGTACCGGCACGGTGGGCGCCGTGCTCGGCGGCACCACCACGGTCAACGCCGTTGGCGGCCTGGCCACCTTCAGCACCATCGCCGTCGACAAAGTCGGCTCGGGCTACAAGCTCGCAGCGGCGTCGACGGGCCTCGCCGGTA
Source organism: Gemmatimonadota bacterium (assembly GCA_043744185.1). Lineage (GTDB taxonomy): Bacteria > Gemmatimonadota > Gemmatimonadetes > Gemmatimonadales > Gemmatimonadaceae > JACPPC01. Next base: position 1,865 of record JAYTVE010000189.1, read on the forward strand.
TCATCACCGCGCCGTTCAACGTGGGCGCGGGCGCTCCGGCGCTCGTGCAGTTCTCGGCCGCGCCGCCGCCCAGCGCCACCTCGCTCATTGGTTTTGGCACCTCGGTGCAGATTCTGGATGCGGGCAGCAACGTCGTGA
>JAYTVE010000190.1:0-6446 GCA_043744185.1 Gemmatimonadota bacterium
GTCACCGTGTGACTACCCGCGCGCACCTTCGCTCCGATCACGCGGCCTGAGCCGAGCGACGAACCGTCCACCGAGATGTTCGCGTACACGGGGTCCGCAGCCACGGTGAGCGTGCCTTCGCCCGCAGGCGCGGCCGGGGCCGCGGGCGCAGCAGCGACCGTCGGACGCGGTGCGGCCGGCGGCTGCTTTGTCACGGGCGCTGCGACGGCTTCCTTCTCCATCGCGAGCTCGATCGTGAACGTGCGACCGGCGGGAACGCGCACCGCGCTGCTCGCCGACTTGTAGCCGGGCGCCTTGACCTTGTAGATGACGTCGCGCGACGGAAACTGCGCCGAGTCGCCGGCGAACGGCTGATCGTCGATCGTGATCGCGGCACCGTCGGGCAGGTTCGCGAACTTCACGAAGCCCGACTCGGCCACGATCGGTGCGGCAACCGCGGGCAGCGCATCTGTCTTGGGCTTCTGCCCGAACATGAAGTACGCGCCCGCCGCCGCGGCCGCGACGACCACGCCGCCACCGACGATCAGGCCCGTGTTCGACTTGGGCTCCTCGACCTTCCGGACCGAGCCCGTGGTGCCGCGCGTGCGGACCACCGGAATGTTCGGCATGCTCGCCGGACGCGCCATCACGCCCGTGGGAGCAAGCGGTGGCAGCGATGCCGTGCGGATCTTCGGAATCGACTCGCCAGCACCGGTGGCGAGCGCCTTGAGCATCAGCTGGCCGTCACGCTTGGTCGTGCCCTCGGGATCGGGCACGGCATCGAGCGCGTCGGCAAACATCGCCGTCGTCTCGAAGCGGTCGGCCACGTCCTTGTTGAGGGCGCGGTAGACGACCTGCAGCAGCTCCTCGGGCACGTCATCGCGTACGGCGGCGATGTCTGGCGGAGGGGTCATGTAGTGATGCTGGATGATGCCCATGACCGAGTCGGCGTCGAACGGCACTTCGCCGGTGAGCATCTGGAAGGCCATGATGCCCAGCGAGTACTGGTCCGACTGCGGGCCGACCTTGAGGCCGCCGCACTGCTCGGGGCTCATGAAGTACGGCGTGCCGATGATCATGCCGCTGGCCGTCATCGACTTCTCTTCCACCGCGCGCGCGATGCCGAAGTCGGACACGAGCACGCGACCATCCTTGTCGATCAGGATGTTGGCGCCCTTGATGTCGCGGTGCACGATGCCATGCTCGTGCGCGTACGCGAGCGCATGCGCCGAGGCCCGCAGCACCTCGAGCACGATCGGCACCGGCAGCGGCCCCTGCTGCTCGACGATCGTGTCGACCGCCTTACCCTCCACGAACTTCATGGCCATATAGAGCAGGTTGCCGGCCTGCGCTACGCGATAGACGGGAATGATGTTCTGGTGGTCGAGCGACGCCGCCATGCGCGCTTCGCGCTTGAACCGCTCGGCGGTGTTGCCGGTGGCCGTCTCGGGCGGCACAACTTTGAGCGCCACCGTGCGACCGAGCGCGATTTCCACCGCCTTGTACACCACCGCCATGCCGCCGCGGCCGAGCTCCTTCTCGACGTCGTAGTCGCCCGCGAGCTCCCGCTTGAGCGCGAAGAGGATCGGATCCTCGGGCGCCTTGAAGGTGATCGTCGCGGCGCCTGGATCATTCACTTGGGGCGCGCCGCAGCTGGAGCAGAAGACTGCTCCTTCGGCGAGCTCGGCGCTGCAGTTGCTGCAGTTCATGGCACTGTCTGGACCTGAGGGATTGCAGGCCCCCGGCCTGCGTCGGCCAAGGGTCCGTCAAATGTGACAAAAGTCACATTCGCACTCCGCGAAACGTGCACGAAGCGAGCCGTGAAGGCAATAGCGGAAACGGTCATACTGACTGGCATTTTCCGGGCCAGCTGGGTGGCTTGGATCACGGGAGGATGATGACCTGCGAGGCGATGCTCGCTCCCCCGGCCGTGAACGTGATCTTGTAGCTGTCGCCGGAGCCTCCGTTGATGCCCAACCCGGTGTACGTGATCACGCCCGACGCGTTGGTGCTGCGCGCGGTGGTGCCCGTCAGGGTCGCGGGAGCTGACGGGCCCTGAGGTTGTACGGACAGCGTGACTGCCACACCCGCGGAGACGGGGTTTCCGTACTGGTCCGTGACCGTGATGACCGGCGGCGTGTCGAGCGGAATAGCGCTCGTGGGCGCATCAGGCTGCGTGTTGATCGTGATCGTGGCCGGGACGTCCGGCGTGGCCGTCGCATTGAAGGTCACGGTGGTCGTCGTACCGCTCGGCATCGTTGCGGTCACCGACTGGGGGCCAGCGGTCGTGCCCAGCGTCCAGGTCGTCGAGGCCAGGCCGAAGGCGTCCGTCACCACCGTCGTGCTGCCGACGCTCCCGCTGCCGCCCGCCGCGGCGAACGTCACCGTCACGCCCGGTTTCGGGTTGCCGATCGCGTCCACAACCTTCACCTCGAGCGAGGTGCCGAGCAAACCGCCGACAGTGCCGGACTGCGCGTCACCGTTGTTCTTCGAGATGAATTCGGCTGGGCCCGGGTTCGCGGTCGCGTTGAACGTCACGCTCGTGGTGGTGCCGGTCGGCATCGTCGCGGTCACGCTCTGCCCGCCCGCCGCCGTACCCAGCGTCCACGTGACCGAGGCCAGACCGTTCACATCGGTCGTGGCTGTCGGGCTGCCGACGGTCCCGCTGCCGCCCGCCGGCGTGAACGTCACCACGACACCGCTCTTCACGTTGCCGTTCGCGTCCACGACCTTCACTTCGATCGCGCTCGAAAGCTGACCGCCGACGGTCCCGGTCTGCGTGTCGCCAGCGTTCTTCGAAAGCACCGTCGCCGCACCGGCCGTGGCGCTGGCGGTGAACGTCACCGGGCTGCCCGTCAAGCTGCCGCTCGTGGCGGTCATCGTGTTGTTGTTGCTTCCCGCCAGGGTGCCGAGTGTCCACGAGCCGACCGTCGCGACACCGCTCGCATTGGTCGTCGCGCTCGGGACCGTCACCGACCCGCCGCCGCCCGTCACGGCGAACGAGACGCTCACACCACTCACGGGGTTGCTGTTCGCGTCGGTCACGAGCACGCTCGGCAAGATGCCGACCGCTGTGCCAACTGTGGCGCTCTGGTTGTTGCCCAGGTTCACGGCAATCTGCGTCGCCGGGCCCGCTGTGAGGTTGAAGCTCCCCGACGTGACGCCGCTCAAGCCAGTCGACGTGAAGTCGAGCGTCTTCGCGCCGGCGGCGCCGGTGATGGTGATGCCGGTGAAGGTCGCGACGCCCGAACCGTTCGTGGTCGCACTCGCCGTCGCAGTGACCGTGCCGCCTGCGCTCGTCACGGCCACGTTCACCGTGGCGCCTGCGGTGGCCACGTCGTTGCCGTGGGCATCGCGGATGCGCACCTGCGGCGCGGGCGTCATGACACTGCCACCGGCGACGTCACTCGGCTGCACCACCATCACCAGCGTCGCGGCATTGCCCGCGCTCACGGTTGCCGTCCACTGGGCGGTCGTGGTCGCGCCGCTGCTGATCGATGCCGTGATCGTTTGCGTGCCGGTGCTCGCTCCCAGCGTCCAGGTGATGCTGGCGTCGCCCGATCCGTTGGTGACCGCGCTGTTGGCCGAGCGTGAACCGGCACTCGGCGCGTTGAAGGTCACCGTCGTACCCGAGACCGGGTTGCCGCCAGCGTCCACGACGTGTGCCGTGATCACGCGTGCGGCCGTGGCCGTGTCGGAGAACGTGGCGCTGGTGGCCGTGAGCGTGTCAGCCGCGCCAGTGAGGAACGAGATCGAGCCGGTGGTCGCGGTCGTCAGGCCGGTCGAGGTGAAGCTGAGCGTCTTGCTCGCCGTCGAACCCTGCACGTAGAGGTCGGTGTGCGTGACGATGCCGTTCACCGCGGCGCGCGTGGTGGTGCCCTTGAGCGAGCCGCCGCCACTCCCGATGCCACCGGCGACCGACGCCGTGCTCGTGTCCACCTTGTTGCCGGACACGTCGCGGACCTCGAGGATCGGCTGCGTGCCGAACGGCGCGCCAATGGTGCCGCTCGACGGCTGCTGCGTGAGCACAAGCTGCGTCGGTGCGCCGAACGTCAGGTTGATGGCGCCCGACGTCGCGGTTGCCGAGCCTGCGGTGAAGGTCAGGGTGATCGACCCGACCGTGCCCGTCAGCTGCAAACCAGTGAATGTCGCGACGCCCGAGCCATTGGTGGTCGCGGTGCTGGCCGCGGACACGACACGGCCACCCGACGCCGACGCCGTGACCGTGACGCCGCTGAGCACGTTGCTACCGGCGTCTCGCACGGTGGCGGTTGGCGCCGGCGACATTGACGTCGCCACCGGCGTGCTCGTCGGCGCTGTGCCGATCGTGACCGAGGTCGGCGCACCGGCGCCGAGGTTGATGGCGGCGGAGGTGGCTGTTGCCGAGCCCGCCGTGAAGGTGACGGTGATCGAGCCGGCAGTGCCGGAGAGCTGCAGCCCGCTGAACGTGGCCACGCCCGACCCGTTGGTGACGGCCGTTCCGCCCGCCGTCACGGTGCGGCCACCCGAGAGCGTGGCGGTGACCGAAGCGCCCGTGATCAGGTTGCTCGCGGCATCGCGCACCGTGACAGTCGGAGACGGTGTCATCGTCACACCCACTGAGACATCACTCGGCGCGGTGCTGATGGTCACGCTCGCAGGCGCACCGACCGTCAGGTTGATCGCCGACGCCGTGGCTGTCGCCGTGCCCGCCGTGAACGTGAGCTGCGTGGACTGCGGTGTGCCCGTGAGCTGCAGCGCGCTGAAGGTGGCGACGCCCGAGCCGTTGGTGGTCGCCGCGCCACCGGCCAGCACCGTGGCGCTGCCAGATGCGGTGATCGTGACGGAGGCACCCGTGAGCAGGTTGTTGCCCGCGTCACGCACGGTGACCGTCGGCGACGGCGACATGGTGGCCGCGACCGCGACGGCCGTCGGAGCCGTGCCGATGACGACCGATGCCGGGCTGCCCGCCGTGAGGTTGAAGGCGGCCGAGTTCACGGTGGCAGCGCCCGCCGTGTACGTGAGCGTGATCGAGCCAGTCGTACCGGAGAGTTGCAGACCGCTGAACGTGGCGACGCCGACACCGTCGGTGGTCGCCGTGCCGCCCGCCGTAACGGTGACGCCGCCCGACGCCGTCACGGTGACGCTCTGGCCGACCACGAGGTTGTTGCCCGCATCACGCACGGTGACCGCAGGGGCGGGGCTCATGCTCGCGCCCACCGCGACATTCGACGTGGCGACCGTGTTGCTGACCGATGCCGCCGCGCCCACCGAGAGCGTGATCGCGCTCGATGTCACCGTTGCCGTACCGGCAGTGAACGTGAGTGTACGCGACCCCGCCGTGCCCGTGAGCTGCAGCGCGCTAAAGGTCGCGACGCCGACGCCGCTCGTCGTGGCCGTGCTGCCCGCGCTCACCGACACGCCGCCAGAGGCAGAAGCCGTGACGAGCTGGCCAGTCACCAGGTTGTTGCCCGCGTCACGCACGGTGACCGTCGGCGACGGCGACATCGTGGTGGCCACGGCAACGCTGCTCGGCGCCGTGCCGATGACGACGCTGCTCGCGGCGCCGACGGACAGCGTGATCGCGCTCGACGTGGCGGTGGCGGCGCCAGTCGTGAAGGTGAGCGTCGTCGAGCCCGCCGTGCCCACGAGCGTGACGCCGGAGAAGGTGGCGACGCCAGATGCGTTGGTCGTGGCCGTCGCGCCACCGGTCACCGACACGCCGCCCGAGGCGCTGAGCGTGACCGTGGTGCCAACCACTGGGTTGGTGCCCGCATCGGTGATGGTGACGGTCGGGTTCACGCCCATCGTCGCGGCCACCGCGACGTTGGTGGGCGCCGTGCCGATGGTCGCCACCGCTGCTGCGCCGGCCACCGGCGTAATCGTGGCAGCGTTGACGGTGAGGCTACCTGCCGTGAACTGCAGCACACGTGCGCCCACCACGCCGGTAATGCCGACGTTCGTGAAGCTGCCGAGCCCCGTGCCCGAGCTGTTGGCCGTGAGCGTGCCGGTGAGGCTACCCGCGCCGGTGAAGATGCTGACCGTCACCGGCACGCCACCCGAGGCGACCGCGTTGCCGCTCACGTCGGCGAGCTGGATCCCGGGCTGTGTGGCGAACGGCGCGCCAATGGGCGGCGCCGCGGTCGGCGCCTGCGCCACCACGAGCTGGGCGAGCGCGCCGGCCGTGTTGACGTTGATGGCCGTCGACGTGGCCGTCGTCAGGCTGGCAGCAGAGAACGCCAGCGTGCGGGAGCCGAGCGTGCCGCGAATGCGGAGGTCGGTGTACGTGGCGAGGCCGCTCGGGTCCGTGGTCGCGGCCACGGTGCCCTGCAAGCTGCCACCACCCGACGCGATCGAGGCGTTGACCGTGGTGCCCGACTGCGAAACGTTGTTGCCCGCCGCGTCCTTCAGCTGGACGGTGATGGTGCCGAGCAGCGCATCATTGGTCGCAGTCGCGGGCGGACTGGCGACGATGGCAAGCTGCGTGG
>JAYTVE010000191.1:0-2000 GCA_043744185.1 Gemmatimonadota bacterium
GTGGCCAAGGACATCGACCGCGTCGAGATCATGACGCAGGGCGGCGTGGCGTACGACATGGCCATTCCGCTTGGCGTGTTCGAGGCGTTGCCGCGCGTGGGCGAGCAGGTGGCGCTGCACACGCACCTCGTGGTCAAGGAAGACGGCTGGCAGCTGTTCGGCTTTGCCTCGGTGTACGAGCGGCGCACCTTCACGAAGGTCCTGAGCGCCAAGGGAATCGGGCCGTCGCTCGCGCTGTCGCTGCTCTCGGTGTTGAGTGCCGAACGGTTGGTGGCAGCGCTGCGTAGCAAGGACGTCGCCACATTGCAGAGCGTGAAGGGCGTGGGACGCAAGAAGGCCGAGCAGCTGGTGCTCGACCTGGCCGACAAGCTCGATGAGCTCGCGCGCGAACCGGCCAGCGCCGCAGGGCGTCCCGCCGGTGCGGGCGCCGACGACGCGATTCGCGCGCTGCAGTCGCTGGGCTACGCGCCTGCCGACGCGGAGAAGGCCGTTCGTGGCGCCCTGGATTCAGGTGCGCCGACCAACACCCCAGATCTCATTCGTGCGGCCTTGGCCCGCATTGGAGGACGTGGATGATCGCCGCACGTGCCCGCACCTTTACCGAGTCCGTGATCCGCGAGATGACGCGCGTGGCCGCCAAGTACGGCAGCGTGAACCTCGCACAGGGCTTCCCCGATTTTCCGATGCCCTCGGAGCTCAAGGCGGCCGCGTGCGACGCCATCAACGCCGACGACAACCAGTACGCGATCACCTGGGGGCAGAAGCCGCTGCGTGATGCGATCGTAGCCAAGTACCGCGACTGGTACAACTTCGAGATCGATCCCGAGCAGCACGTGACGGTGACCTGCGGCGCCACGGAAGCGATGGCGGCGGTGTGCCTCGCGCTGCTCAACCCGGGCGATGAAGTGATCGTCTTCGCGCCGTTCTACGAGAATTACGGGCCGGATGCGATTCTTTGCGGGGCGACCCCCAAGTTCGTGCCACTCGAGAAGCCGGACTGGCGCCTCGACCCGGACAAGCTGCGCGCGGCCTTCACCAAGAACACCAGGGCCATCATCGTCAACACGCCGCAGAACCCGAGCGGCAAGGTGTTGAGCCGCGAGGAGATGCAGCTCATTGCCGACCTCTGCATCGAGCACGACGTCTGGGCGATAACCGACGAGATCTACGAGCACATCATCTACGAAGGCCAGCATCATCTGCTGGCCGGCTTTCCGGGCATGAAGGAGCGCACGGTCACCATCAGCGGGCTGAGCAAGACATTCAGCTGCACCGGGTGGCGCTTGGGCTACGCGATTGCGCCGGCCGAGCAGAGCGTGGCCATTCGTAAGGTGCATGACTTCCTGACCGTGGGCGCGCCGGCGCCGTTGCAGGCCGCGGGCGCGGTGGGCATGCGCTTCGGCAAGGACTACTACGCGCACATGAGCAGCGAGTACCAGGAGCGGCGCGATATCCTGCTGCCGGTGCTGGCGAAGGCGGGGTTCACCTTCCACGTGCCCGAGGGCGCGTACTACGTGCTCGCCGATTTCTCCGCGTTGTCGAAGGATGATGACACGACGTTCGCCAAGTGGATGGCCAAGGAGATCGGCGTGGCGACGGTGCCGGGGTCGAGCTTCTATCATCCCGGGTCGCCGGACGGGAAGACGCTCGTGCGGTTCGCGTTTTGCAAGACGCGCGGCACGCTCGAAGCGGCGGCCGCGCGCTTGGTCAAGCTGTCGAGTTGAGCCTGCTGTGGTCAGTGGCGACCGAACGTCAGCCCCACCGCGGCCACGCCATCGCCGCTCGTCTTCGTGTTCACGCCACCGGCAACGTCCAGGCGCACGAGCCCGAGGTCGAGCCCCACACCACCCGTGAGGAACGTCGCATCCGGCGTGTTCGCGTAGCCGGCGCGAAGCGGCAGGAACGGTATGATCTTCCACTGCAACCCGACACCGTAGCGGCTCTTGGGCGTGAGGTTGATCCCCTCGCCGAAGCGCTGCTGGTAGTCGCCGCTCAACGTG
>JAYTVE010000192.1:0-24696 GCA_043744185.1 Gemmatimonadota bacterium
GTGTCGCTCTCGCGTGCAAACGCCGTGCAGGTGATGGGACGCCCGGAGCACAACCTGCTCACCGACGCCGAGACGCTCGCGCGTGCCGCGACGCCGGCCACGAAGGGGCTGATGCTCAATTCGCCGTGCAACCCGACGGCCGCGGTCTACGACGACGCGCGCTTCAGCGACATCCTCGCGCTCGCACACGAGCGCGGCTGGTGGGTGATCTCCGACGAGATCTATCGGCGGCTCTCGTACGACTTTCCCGCGAAGTCGGCGCTGGAGCTCGCGCCGTCGCGCGATCGGCTCGTGATCGTCGACGGCGTCGCCAAGTCGTATGCCATGACCGGGTGGCGCATTGGGTGGGCGATCGCGCCGCGCGACGTCGCCAAGGCGATCTCGAGCTTCCAGTCGCACACCACGTCGAACGCGGCCACGGTGTCGCAACATGCAGCGCTCGCGGCGCTCACGCGCGACGACATGGCCGAGCCGGCCATCGACGCGATGGTCGCGCAGTTCAAGGCGCGCCGCGATGCCTGCCTCGCGCTGCTGGCGCATGCGCCCGCGCCCAAGGTGGTGCACCCCGCCGGGGCGTTCTACCTCTTTCTCGATGTCAGCGGCGCCGCGAGCGGCCCCAACGGCGCCGGCTCGGCGTTCGCCGCCAAGCTGCTCGAGGAGCATCACGTTGCGTGCGTCGGTGGTGACGCCTTCGGCGCGCCGGACTACCTGCGCATGTCGATCGCGGCGCCGCTCAAGGATGTCACCGAAGGGCTGCGCCGCATCATCGCGCTCTGGCGCGCGGGCACAGGTCAGGCGTAGCAAATGAGCCTCGTCGTGCACGTCGAGCCGCGCACGAAGGCGGCGCCCAAGGCGAAGTACAAGTGGGACGCCGACACGGAAATTCTCAGTGTCGACATCGCCAAGGGCGCCGAGCAGGTGGGGCTCACGGGCGGCGTGGAGCTCGAGGGTCAGGATGGATCGTGGTTGCTGCTCGACATCGAGTCGGGCAGCCTGCGCTCGATCGAGGTGGCGGTCTGGCCGGAGGTGCGCACCAATCCGTCGCTCACGCCGCCGCAAGCGTGCGACGAGGTGACGATCTCGATTCCGGCGCGCTCCTCGCAGCCGGGCATCGCCTCGATGGAAGTCTCGGCCGCCGTGCGCGCGGAAGCGGACAGCCAGGATCACGTCATTCACTTCGTGCTGCAGCCGAAGCGTGCACGGACCGTCCGCGTGGCCGATTCGATCCTGCTCGACCTCACCGATCAGGGCGCCGTGACCGGCGTCTGGCTCTGCAACGTTCCCCCATTCCCGGGTGCGAAATGATCACCACCATCGTGCTCGTGAAGGCGCACCCGAAGAAGGTGACGGACACGGCGCGCGCGCTGGCGGACATCGACGGCGTGCGCGAGGTCTATTCCGTCTCCGGTCCGTGGGATCTGGTCGTGATCGTGCGCGTGAAGGAGTTCGACGACATCGCGCGCGTGGTCACCGAGTCGTTCCCGACGGTGCCAGGGATCGAGCGCACGCAGACGCTCACCGCCTTCCGGGCCTACGGCAAGCACGACCTCGAGCAGGCGTGGGACATCGGCATCGAGTAGTCGCGCGAGCGCGCGCACGCGCGCGGTCGTGAGTACCACCCTGCCTTCGCTGGCCGTCAATCACGCCGCTGCGCTGGCCGCCGCGCGCCGCGCGCTCTCCGCGGTTCCGGGCGCCAGTGCATCGCACGGCGCAGGCGCCCCGCTCGACCTCCCGCGCGAGAGCGGCGATGCGCCACGCCTCGATCGGGCGCCCGCCCTGGAGGCGGGAGACGACGTTCCGCGCATCGTGCCGGCGCACAGCGGGCCGCTCACGCGTGCTTTCCTGGACGGCGTGCAGCGCACGGAGCGCGTGGGATACGCCGGCGCCATTCCCATCGTGCACGCGAGCTGCGCCGCCGTGGTGCGCGTGCGCGACGCAACCGGACGGTTGCACACATGGGAGCACGGACGGGCGCGGAGCGACGCGCTCTATGCGCCGGTGGCGCTGCTTCCGGCCGACGTCGTGCGTGCGCTCGAGGCATCCGGGCTCGGTGTGCGTGACACGGCGGTGGACGCCAGCGCGGACGGCCTCCACCCGCTCTCGCTCGACCGTGCCGCGCTCGACCTTGTGCGCACGGATCGCGCGCACCTGGAACGCGCGCTGGCCGAACGCTGGGTGCAGGACGGCGATGGCTGGCTGTGGGTGGACGGACCGATGCCCGGCGATGCGACCAGCCGCGCCGCGCACGCGTTCGGCGTCGTGAAGAGCCATCGCACGCTCTACGCCGACGGCGGTCGGCTCGAGCCGATCCTGTCACTCCGCGCGGGAGAGCGATCGCGCGTCTTCGCGCTCGAGGCCACCACGCGCGTGCGCGTGGCCAGTTGGTATCTCCGCCTTCGAGACGGCGCGGGGCAGGGGCCCCTCCACGGTCTCGTGCGCGTCGAGGCCGCCATCACCGAAGCGCCGGTGGGGCCGCGGGCCGACACCATCTCGGCGCTCGTCCTGGCCGAGCGTCAGCCACTCGCTCGGCCCGACCCCCGCTGGGACGTGATGGCCTACCCGATCCGGGATGCCGAAGCGGTGCTCAAGGCGGTCTTGTAGCAGGGGCCGGGTAGGGCGTGGCGCGCTAGCTTTCAGACAATGAGCGCCCCCTCCGAGGCGATGGCGCCGCTGGGTCGCGTGGTGGCGACCGAAAAGCGGCCGAGTACCCCGCACGAATTCCACTTCTGGACCGCGCTCGATGCGCCGGTCGGGATTGGGACGATCGTGCGCGTCGCGGCCACGCATCCGGTGGGTGGGCAGCTGCCCGTGGTGTACGGCGTGGTGACCGGCGCGCTCGCGTGGAGCGACATGTCCTCGCCGCTCGATGACGTCCTCGGCTTCGACGGCAATCCAGGCGCGGTGGCCAACGCGCCCACGCGTCGTGCGGAAATACGGCTGTACACGGCGGCCGTGTTGAGGCAAATGCCGGAAGAGCCGCTGCAGCCGGTGTCGCTTGGCGAAGTGTACGAGGCTACGGCCGACGATGTCGCGATCGCGCTCCGCATGGACAGCTACCTGCAGAGCGGGACGAACACGGGAATCCCGATCGGCGTCTATCGCGCGGGCGGCACGCGGGCGCCGATCTGGCTCGACGCCGATTTTCTCGTGGGGCCCGAAGCGGCGCACGTGAACCTCACCGGCATCTCCGGGCTGGCGACCAAGACGAGCGCCGTGGAGTGGTTGCTGAGCGGACTCTTCGCGCACTTCCCGGCCGACAAGGGCGGCATCGCGGCGGTCTGCTTCAACGTGAAGGGACCGGACCTGCTCTTCCTCGACCTGCCGGGTGAACTGGGCGAGGAAGACCGTGCGATGTACGCGGAGTTGGGCGTACCGCCCGAGCCGTTCCAGCACGTGACGTACTACGCGCCCTACGGCCCGAAGCGCACGGCGCTGGCCACGTTGCGCACCAACGAGGCGCTGCAGGACAACGTGCAGCCACTCACGTGGGGCCTCAAGGAAGTGCTGCAGTTCGCGGACGTGCTGCTCAACCGCGACGATGTTGACGCGAAGGCTGATGCGATGATCGACTTCATCCGCGAGCGCGTGGTCGACCAGGTGGTGGAAGACCGCATGCTCTCGCGGCCGCACACGGTGCGCTCGTTCGCGGAGCTCGAGGCCTGGTTCAAGGACCTGCTCAAGGGGCTCGAGGCGGCGAATCAGGACAGCTGGCGCACGCACCACATCGCGACGATCCGCAAGATCCGCAACCGGTTGGGCAACATCGCGCTGCGGTGCGCGGGACTGGTGGCCGACGAGGGCGAGGCGGCCGACCTGCCGTGGAGCGCGTTCGGCGACCGCAACGTCTACGTGGTGGACGTGGCGAACTTGGAGGAAGACGCGCAGGACCTGATCTTCGCGCGCGTCATCAGCAAACTGCGCGAACAGCTCGAGCGCGGCGAGCTCGGCGTGAAGCAGGTGGTGGTGTTCGTCGACGAGCTCAACCGCTACGCGGCGGCCGACGGGCAGGACACGTACGTGCGACGAATGCTGCTCGACATCGCCGAACGCGGCCGGTATCTGGGGCTCGTGCTCGCGAGCGCGCAGCAGTTCCGCTCGCAGGTGCATCGGCGCATCGTGGGCAACGCGGCCACGGCGCTGTACGGTCGCATGGATGGCGAGGAACTCGCGACCCCGGGCTATCAGGTATTGGCCCCCGCGATCAGGACGCGCTTGAGCACGCTCGACAAGGGGCAGCTGATGGTGCGGCATCCGCACTTCGCGCAGCCGGTCTTCGTGCGCTTCCCGCGGCCGGCCGTGATGCGTGGACGCGACGGCATCGCGAAGTATCCTCCCGTGCAGGACGCCGGCCTCGAGGAAGCGCTCGTGCGCACGCTGCGCCGGCTCGATGCGCGCGTGAGCCTGCAGTGGGCGCAGGATCTGGCTGCGCTCCACGACGAGAAGGAACTGCTTGCGATCCGCGATGCGGCGCTGCGCGAACGGCCCGCCGACATGGCAGCGTTCTTTGCGTCGCGGCTCAAGCGCACCGCGCCCGTGCGCGCCGCCTCGGCGCCGCCCAAGGGCCCGCGCCCGGTGCGCCTCGTGCCCGACGACGACCCCTACGGCGGCTGATGCGTCTCGTTCATCTGGCCGACCTGCATCTGGGCTTCCGGCAGTTCCAGCGCGTCACGCCGACTGGAGTGAACCAGCGCGAAGCCGACGTGGCGCTCGCGTTCACGCGCGCGGTGGACAAGACGATCGCGCTTGCGCCTGATCTGGTGCTCGTGGCCGGCGACGTGTTTCACACGGTGCGCCCGACCAACACGGCGATCCTCCACTGCGTGCGCCAGGTGCAGCGCCTGGTGCAGGCGCTGCCCAACGCGCCGGTGGTGATGATCGCCGGCAACCACGACGCGCCCCGCTCGAGCGACACGGTGTGCATCCTCACGCTCCTGGCGCAGTTCGGCGTGACGGTGGTGCACCGCGCGGCAGAGCGCGTGCACTTTCCGGCGCACGGGCTGTCGGTGCTGTGCGTGCCGGACGTGCCGCACGAGGAACGCGTGAAGCTCGAGCCCGATCCCGACGCGAAGTTCAACGTGCTGCTGCTGCACGGCGAGGTGCGCGGCGTCATGCCGTCGCGCGGGGAGTTGGCCGACCGGGCCACCGAGATCTACGAGCCCGGCGACTTCAGCGCCGCCTGGGACTACGTCGCGCTTGGGCACTATCACGTGTACACACGCGTGGCGGAAAAGGCGTACTACGCGGGTGCCATCGAGTACACGAGTTCGAACAATTGGGGAGAGGTCTCGAGCGTCTGGAAAGAAGTCCGCTACGAGCAGAAGCAGAAGCTGCCCGGCAAGGGGATCGTCGAGCACGACCTCGTGACGGCGAAGCACAAGTTCCACCTGATTCAGCCGCCGCGTCGCGTGCTCGACCTCGAACCTGTGTCCGCCCGAGGACTGAATGCCGAGGCGGTGGATGCGGCCATTCGTCATGCCGTCGAACGCGCACCGGGCGGCATCGACGAGAAGGTGGTGCGGCTCGTCGTGCAGGACCTCCCGCGCCACGTGGCCCGCGAACTCGACTACAAGGCCATTCGCGACTACAGCCGTCGCGCGCTGAATTTCCAGCTGGACGCGCGCCGCCCCGAGTTGCTCCGTACCGGCGACGCGCACTCCGGGGCGCCGGGGCGTCGCCCCTCGCTCGCGGAAACGCTGCGGGACCGGCTGCTCGCACGCCCGCTCGAGGCCGGCACCGATCGCGAGCGCCTCGTGGCCCTCGGCCTCGAGTACTTGCGCCAGGCCGATGAGCTGGCAACGCCGATGGCGACCGATGGCGAGGAGGACGGGTGAAGCTCGCCCGGCTGCGACTCCAGAACTTCCGCCAGCACCAGGACTCGACGCTCGAGTTCGACGATGGCCTCACGGGTATCGTCGGCCCCAATGGCGCGGGCAAGAGCACCATCCTCGAGGCGATCGCCTGGGCGCTCTACGGCAACGCCGCTGCTCGCGGCACGCGCGACTCGATCCGCTTCACCCGCGCCGCGCCCAAGCAGCCGGTGCGCGTCGAGCTCGACTTCGAGCTTGGCGGCCATCGCTATCGCGTCGCGCGCGGCCTCACGAGCGCGGAGCTCTTCCTCGACGGCGCCGACGTCCCGATCGCGAACTCGATCACCACCGTCAACGAGATCATCCAGCGCCGCCTCGGGATGACGCGGGCCGAGTTCTTCAACACGTACTTCACGGGGCAGAAGGAACTCGCCGTGATGGCGGCGATGGGGCCGACTGAACGCGCGCAGTTTCTGTCGCGCGTGCTGGGCTACGAGCGTCTGCGCGCCGCGCAGGGGCTCGTGCGCGAGCGACGCAAGATCGTCGTCGCCGAAATCTCGGGGCTGCGCGCGGGCATGCCGGACCCGGGCGTTGTCGAGGCGCAACTCGCAGACGCGGAGGCGCGTCGCACCGCCGCCGCGCAACGCGCCGCGGGCGCGGAAGGCGAGCACGCGCGCCTCTCGACCGAAACGGCGGCGATCGCCCCCGCGTGGGAGCGCGCACAGGCCGAGCGGACGCGCGTCATGGAGCTCGCCGCGGAGCTCAAGGTCGCGCAGGGCGACCTCGCGGCGCTCGAGCGTGAACTCACGCGCCTCGACGCGGATCTCGCGGAGATCACGGCCGCACGCGCCGAACTTGATCCGCTCGTGGAAGAGCTCAAGCCGCTGCCCGCGCTGATGTCGGAGTTCACGCAGCTCGAGACGCTCGCCCGCGAGGAGGGGCGACGGCAGACGCTGGCCGAGGCCACGACCGTGCTCGCCGAGGAGCTGGCGCGCCTGGCCGAACGGCTCGATCGCCTCGAGACCGCGCCGGCGCTCGAGGAGGAGGTCACCGTCCAGCTCGAGCAGAAGCGACGCGAGGCCGAGGAGGCGCTCGGCATCATGGAGCGCGCGCGCACGGCGTGGGTGCGCGACAAGCAGGAAGCGATGACGCGCCGCGAGGCGCTGCTGGCGCAGTGGCGCGAGCTCAAGGACCAGCGCGAGCGCCTGATCTCGCTCGGTGAGGAAGGCACGTGCCCCACCTGCCAACGTCCGCTTGGCACGCACTTCCGCGCCGTGCTCGACCTGCTCGACGGCCAACTCGAGACGGTGACCGTCGACGGCAAGTACTACACCGGTCGGCTCGAGCAGCTCGAGGAGCCGCCCGAGGCCGTGCGCGTGCTGGATGACCAGCGCAAGACGCTCGCCGCGCAGGCCGGCGCGCTGGAGAAGAAGCTCGCCAAGGTGCAGAGTGCCGTGCAGGAACTCGCGCAGCTCAAGCGCGAGGTCGCGACCAAGACGGAGCGTCGCGCCACGCTGCAGGCCGAGCTGGCAGCCATTCCCGTGGGGTACGACGCCGCGCGGCACGCGACGGTGCGCGCCGAGCGCGATCGCCTCGCGCCGCTGGATGCCCGCGCCGCGCGCCTGGGTGCGCGCACCGACCGCGAGGCGCAGGTGGTGCGCGAGCGCGAACGCGTGCTCGCGCAGGCCGACACGGCCCGGGGCAAGGTGGCGCTGCTCGCCGCAGGACAGGCCGCCGCCGTGCTGCCGGAGGTGGAGTTCGCCGCACTGCGCGCGCGCTACGATGCGGCGATGACAAGCATGCGGAGCGCCGAACTCACGGCCGTGCAGGCCCGCGGCGAGGCCGAAGCAGCCGGAGCTGCGGCCGCGCGCGCCGCCTCCGCTCGCGCGGAGCTCGCGGCGATGCAGGAGAAGCTCAACGTGCTGCAGCACGAACGACTCCTCCATGAGGCGCTGGATCGTTCGTTCTCCGATCTGCGCACCGACCTGAACGCCGAGCTCCGCCCGGAACTCTCCGGCATCGCGAGCCGCTTCCTCTCCGATCTCACGGAAGGACGCTACGCCGAGCTCGAATTGAACGAGGACTACGCCATCACCGTGCTGGAGGAAGGCATTCCCAAACCGGTGATTTCGGGCGGTGAGGAGGACATCGCCAACCTCGCCTTGCGCCTCGCGATCTCGCAGATGATTGCCGAGCGCTCGGGGCAGGCCCTCTCCATGTTGATTCTCGACGAAGTCTTCGGTTCGCTCGACGACCTCCGGCGCCTGCGCGTGCTGGACCTGCTGCGCCAGGTGCTGACGCGCTTCACGCAGATCATCGTCATTTCGCACCTCGAGACGATCAGTTACGGCGTCGACTACGCGTTCACTGTCAGCCTCAACCGCGAGACCGGAGCGTCCATGGTCGAACGTTCGAACCGCGAGCTGGACCAGTTGGCCGACCTGCAGGACCTGGTGACCACCTGATGGCCACGCGCCCCATGCGCGGTCGCCTCGTCGAGGGGCCGCATCCGATCACGCTCGACGACATCGCGCCCCTCAACCAGGTTTTCAGCGACGCGTTCACGGAGCGCTACCGCCGCGACGGTATGGTTGGCGTGCGCGTGCCCTTCCTGAATCCGCTCATCTGGCGCTACGCCATCGAGGATGCGGGCCACGGCGCGATGCTCTGGCGTGACGAACGCGGGGAGATCGCGGCGTTCAACGTCGCGCACATGTCGGGGACGGAAGGATGGATGGGGCCGCTCGCCGTACGTCCCGATTTGCAGGGTGCGGCCATCGGCAAGCAGATCGTGACGGCGGGGGTCGAGTGGCTGCGCGCGCACGGCGCCACGACCATCGGACTCGAGACGATGCCGCGCACCCTCGACAACATCGGCTTCTACGCGCGGCTTGGCTTCACCCCCGGACCGCTCACGCTGACGCTCACGCTCGAAGCGCAGGCTGCCGAGCGATCGCCACTACTGCTGGGGGCACTCACGCCGACCGATCGTGCCGCGATGGTGGTGGCGTGCCGCGAGCTCGCCCAGCGGGTGTCGCCCGGCTACGACTTCACGCGCGAGATCGAGCTCACGGACCAGCTCGCCGCGGGCGATACGGTACTGCTCTGGAACGACGGCGTGCTGGCGGGCTACGCGTTGTGCCACACCGCGACGCTGGTGGAGGGGCGTGCGCGCGAGGAATTGCGTGTCCTCAAGCTCGTGCTCGCGGACGAGGCCGAGATGCCGCGCATGGGGATCATCCTCGCCGACTACGCGCGACGCAGCGGCGCGCGTCGCTGCGCGATTCGCGTGCAGGGGAGCTATCCCGGAGTCTTTCGAGCGATGGTCAACCAGGGGGCCCGCGTACGCTGGAGCGACCTGCGCATGACCCTCGACGGCACGCCCGAGCTGCATCCGCTGCGCGGCGTGCTGCTCAGCAACTGGGAGATCTAGCTGTCCTTCGCCACGCTCAGGACGACGGCGTGCTCACGACGTCTTGGGTCGCGCGGCGAAGATCGTCTGCACCAACGCCTCATCATCGAGGTCGGCATCCCAGCCGAGCGCAACCTTGATCGTCAAGCGTTCCGCGCCCGAGTTGCACTCCACCTCGACCAGGTCGCCCTTCTTCAACTCGTGCCGCTCCGGTAACTCGAGGCAGATCCAGACCACCCCGCGGGGGTCGAACACGGTACGCATCAGCGACTCTCCGGCGCCGTGCCACGATTGACGACGCGCCATATGATGACGGCCACGCCGCCCGTCAAGAGAAGGTGCACGTAGCCCGGCGCATTGAACCCGAAGGTCCATGCGCCCCACGTGACCAGCATCACCACGCCTGCCACAATTCCGATATCCATGATGCGTTGACGCTCCGGAAAACGTCCCCTAGTATAAACCCAGTCGGGACGGAGAGACTCACTTTTGAGCCGATAAGTCCTTCAAAGGGGATCCGACAACTTCATCAAGGTCATGCCCCAGTGCGGGGAAGGCCGAAGGTGGGGTGAGGGCCTTACCTTTCGACAGGGCTTCAAAAACCTCTCTCCGTTCCACCTCGTCCGGAAGCCCTGCCGCTCACGCGGTGGGGCTTTCGTTTTCCCGTCTGTTTGCCGAGCGCGCCCGCGACGGGCCGGGAACCACTGGCCGCCCTGACGGGTTCGATGCACACTGCGGGGAGCCCGACCGGCGCCAACGCAGCGACCAGTACTCGCTGCGCCTCCGCTTCCTCACTCGCCATGCCTGACGTCACAGTCGTCCGCCGCCTGCGGTTCAATGCGGCTCATCGGGTCCACAATCCGGCGCTCTCCGACGAGGAGAACACCCGGCTGTTCGGCAAGTGCAACAACCCGAATTGGCACGGACACAACTACACGCTCGAGGTGTTCGTCACGGGTCCCATCGACCCCGTCACGGGCTACGTGGCCGATCTGGGGCATGTGCGCGACGTGGCCGAGCGCCTCGTGATCAACGAAGCCGACCACCGCAACTTCAACATTGACGTGCCGTTCATGCAGGGCATCATCCCGACGAGCGAGAACATCGTCGTGCAGATGTGGCGCGTCCTCGAGCCGGCACTGACCCCGGGCCGGCTGACCAAGCTCCGACTCTGGGAAACGGAGAACAACTATGTCGAATACGAAGGTCGCTAAGGTGACCCGCCTCATCCCGTTGCACGATACCTACGCGCCAGACGAATCGGGGCTCAACGAACACCTCGAGGCCTACAGCGCGCTAGTCAAGCGCCAGCTCGAACTCCTCGGCGAGGACACCGATCGTGATGGACTGCGCAAGACGCCAGAGCGCGTTGCCAAGGCGATGACCTGGCTCACGCACGGCTACACGCAGTCGGCCACGGACGTCATCGGTGATGCCCTCTTCGAGGAGACACATTCCTCGATGGTCATGGTCCGCGACATCGAGCTGTACTCGATGTGCGAGCACCACATGCTGCCGTTCTTCGGCAAGGCGCACATTGCCTACATCCCCAACGGCAAGATCGTCGGCCTCTCGAAGCTGCCGCGCGTGGTCGAAGTCTTCGCCCGCCGCCTGCAGGTGCAGGAGCGCCTCACGGAGCAGGTCGCCGAGGCGATCGACGACGTGCTCAAGCCCGCGGGCGTGGGCGTCGTCATCGAGGCCGTGCACCTCTGCATGATGATGCGCGGCGTCGAGAAGCAGAACTCGAAGACGATCACCTCCGCGCTCCGCGGCTCGTTCCGCGACGACGCCAAGACGCGCGACGAGTTCCTCCGCCTCGCCTACTCGTCGAGCGGCGGCAACCGGTGAACACGGCCGGACCGCTCGACGGTCAGGTTGCGGTCGTCACCGGCGCGTCGCGCGGAATCGGGCGCGCCATCGCGGGAAGCCTCATCGGTGCCGGTGCCCGCGTGGCGATCGTCGCGCGCGGCGTCGGACCGCTGGAGGCAGAAGCGAGCACGCTCGGGGATCGGTGCCGCGCCTTTCCTGCGGACATGGCCGATGCGGCCGACGTCGCGTCGCTCGCCACGGCGCTCGTGGCACACTACGGCAGCGCCCCCGACCTCGTGATCAGCAACGCGGGGCTCTTCCACGTGGCGCGCGCACACGAGCTCTCGCCCGAGGCGTTCAGCAACACGGTCCATGTGAACCTCATCGCGCCCTTTCTTCTGGTGCGAGCCCTGCTGCCGTCAATGCGGGAACGCGGCCAGGGCCATATCGTGACCATCGGCTCCATTGCCGATCGCGCCATCTTTCCCGAAAACGCCGCCTACGCCGCCGCAAAGCACGGCGCTCGTGCGCTTCACGAAGTGCTGCGCGCCGAGCTCAACGGCACCGGTGTGCGCACCTCGCTCGTTTCACCCGGCCCGACCGACACCACTCTCTGGAACGACGTGCTAGCCGAGGGACGCTCGGGCTACCCTCCGCGCGAGGCGATGCTCGCCCCCGAGGCCGTCGCGGACGCGGTGCTCTGGGTTGTCACGCGGCCGAGCGCCACCAACATCGATGAACTGCGCCTGACGCGCAGCTAGTGCTCGACGCGCTCTGATGCCGCCTTGCCCGGTGCGGCTGATCCGGCGGTGGCGTTCGCCAGCTCCGGGTGGCGAATGAGCCCGCCCAGATGCGCGGCGTATCCCATCCCGACCGACACGCCAAGGCTGCCAGCCAGCAGCACGCCGGTGAGTGTGCCCGTGAGCTTGCCCTTCCGATCCAGCAGGAGCGCCCCGAGCGCGAGTGCCGCCAGGATGCCCGACGCAATGAGCGCTCCCTCGGCCGCTTCCTCATGCGCCTTGATGAGTGGCTCCTGGATGCCGGGCAGCTCCTCGACCACTTCTTCGGCGGGTTCGCCGGTGAGGAAGGTGGCCCCGGCCGCGAGTCCCGAGCCGATCAGCAGGGCGATCGCCGTGCGGCGCACCGCGTCGCTCTTGAAGATCATGGCCGCCACCAGCACGCAGGTGGCGATGATGGTGCCCATCACGGGCAGGTGGTTGAGCGCGAGGTGCAGTTGGGCGCCGTTCATGTGACCCTCCGGAGACCGAGGCCCCCGGCGTGGCGGCCTCACCCCTGAACGGTAGAAGGCGCACATGAACGGGCCATGAACCAGGCGTGCGGTGGGCGGGCGCCTGGCCACCGGCCGTGGCGCCCTGGCCTGATCGGCGGTGTGCGGCCTGCCTCAGGCCCGCGCCCGCAACTCCGCGATGTGCGGGTTCACCCAATGCATCGCCAGAACGTCGGCCGGAAGTTCGGCCGCGCCGCTCACGCGTCCCACGCACGTCACGGCGCTGCACTGACAGTCGAACGGCTCGGCCATCGTCCACTCCGTGCTCGGGTAGAAGTAGCCGAGTTCCTCGCCGGCAGCGATCTCGCGCACGGTGGAGATCGTCATGGCCGTGGTGTCGATGCGCACGTTCGGCGCGCACGAGTGGTTGAGGAAGGTGAATTGCCACAGTCCGTCGATGTGCGAGTCCACCTCCACCTGGACGGTGTAGCGTGTGGCAATCGGGACGCGTTGCGCGTTGCTCAGGTCGGCCAGCACCTCGCCCGCCCGGAGTGAGCGGATGGCCACCACACGGCGTCCGGTCTGTTCATCGCCGAGCACGCGCACGCCGTCAGTCATCAGCGTCGGCGTGGTGGCGGATGGCTCGTTGGTCATCGTCATGGTGTTGGTCCTCGTCAGTGGCTGGCTGCGCGGCGCGCCCCGGTGCGCACCTCGAGCGACTTCCCGGCATACGCGGCGAGCCGCACGCCACGCGTGGTGGTCACGACGCGCTTGCCGCCGAGCGGCATGGTGACTTCCACATCGACCTTGCCGGTGGTGGGCAGTCCGACGTGCACCGGCAGGTCGTTCTGCGCGTTGTAACCCGAGCCTCCGTCCACGAGTCCGGTGCCGAGCAGCTTGCGCGTGCCGGCGGCGTAGACGCGCACCTCGGCGCCTGCGCGTGTGGCGTGGCCCGCCTGATCGAGTACGCGCACGCTGATCGAGCGCGCGGCCGCCTTGCCGTCGAGGTCGTTGCGCATGATGAGGTGCATTCCCTTGGGCGTGGCGCCGGTGAGCGAGAGGTCCGCATCGCCGTCGCGGTCGAAGTCCACCCACTGCACACCGTGATCGGCTTCGAGTGCCTTGAGGTTGTCTGGAGTGACATCCTCGTACGTGGCGCCCGCATTGTGGAACAGGTAGTCGTGGTACTGCACGCCGCCGGTCACCGTGCCGTTCACGTAGAGGTCGAGCTTGCCGTCGTGATCCACGTCGTCGAAGGCGCACGCGTCGTACTTGCCGTCGATGGCCACGCCCCACGCGGCGGACACATCCTCGAAGGTTCCCTTGGCCTTGGGCTTTTGCAGGAAAAGCCCGTTCGGTCCGTAGTTGGCAAAGAACAGGTCGAGGTGACCATCGCCGTTCACGTCAGCCGCGCAGGGGCGCACCGTGCCCGACTTGGGGTCGTGCGGCGCGCGTCCGCCCCAAGCGACGCCCGCCGCTTCGCCCACGTCGGTGAAGTGCCCGTTGTCGTTGCGGAAGAGTGCGTTCGCGTCGCCGTCCTGGTTCGCGACAACGAGGTCGAGATCGCCATCTTCGTCGGCGTCGAACCAGACCGCCCCCACGCTCTTGCGCGTGTCGGCGAGACCCATCGACGCCGCCACTTCGGTGAAGTGCCCGCCGTCGTTGCGGAAGAACAGGTTCGGCCGGTCGCGCAGCGCCACGAAGAGGTCGAGGTCGCCGTCGCCGTCCACGTCGATGAAGGCGAATTGGCGCACGGCTCCCGAGTCGACCGACAGCCCCACCTGTGCCGTCACGTCTTCGAAATGGCCGCTGACATTGTGATAGAGCTTGAGGATCGAGCCACCGCCGGCGGTGAAGCCGACGAGCAGGTCGGGACGGCCGTCGCTGTCGTAGTCGGCCCATGCCGCGGCGCGCGTCTGGCGTGCGTCGGCGACGCCCGCCGCCGCTCCCACCTCGGTGAGCACTCCCGCCACATTGTGATAGAGTCGGTTGGGCGCGCCGTTGAACCCCACGAACAGGTCGGGACTCCCATCGCCGTCATAGTCGGCCCACGCGTTGGTCAGCGTGCCCCCGGTGCCCAGCAGCTCCGGCTGTACGGGAGAAAAGCTCGGCAGGGCGCTCGTGGAGAACACGAGGGCAGCAATGGCAGCGAGGCGGCGCATATGAGCCAATGAAAGAGATGCCAATAGCAATCACGGGATATACAAGAACAGAACGCTATTGGAAGTGCTGCTGGTCGGCATCTGCATTGAATCTTCAACAACTTTCAGTCCATCATGCATCTCGACCTCGTCGATCACCTTCGTTGCCCAAATCCGCATCCCGACATCACGGGGGGCGTGGCCCTCGTCTGCGTGAAGGATGACGTCGACGGGCGTGTGCTGCACGAGGCCATGCTCGGCTGCGCGGTCTGTCACGTACGGTTCAGCGTCGCGAACGGTATCGGCTGGTTTGGCCGCGGACCGCTACCGGCCATCGTGCCCCCGCCATCGTCGGGCACCGACGGCAGCCAATTGGTGCGCTTGGCGGCGCTCCTCAACCTCGACGGTCCGGGCGGATTCGTCTTGCTCGACGAGTCCACGGCGGCGCACGCCGCCGCAATTGCCGACATGTTCGAGGTAGCCGTCGTGATCGCGACCGCGGTGCCTCTCGCAAGCGCGCATCCGATGGTGTCCGTGCTTGCCGGACTCGGTGATGCGCTGCCTCTCGCGCCGCTCACGCTTCGGGGGGCTGCGCTCGGCGCACTGCCAACGCCTGGACGCCTGGCCGCGGCCGCACGGGCCCTCATGCCAAACGGGCGACTGGTCGCTCCTGTGGAGTGCGACCCGCCGCCCGCCGTGTCGGTGCTGGTGCGCGACGACCGCCACTGGGTGGCGGAGCCCCGCGCGGAACCGGTCAGCCTTCGCCGTGCCCCGCCGCCGCCGCTTCCTCGTACACCCGATCGATGAGCGCCTTGTAGTTCTTGTCCACGACGCGTCGCTTCACCTTCAGCGTCGGCGTGAGCTCGCCCGACTCCACGGAAAAGTCGTGCTCCAGCAGCACCACCTTCTTCGGCATCTCGAACTTCGCGAGCCCGCCCAGGTTGGCCTTCACTTCCTTGTCCATCTTGGCCTGAACCGTGGGCATGGTCAGCAGCTGCGAGCGATCCGTCCAGAGGATCTCCTTGATCTTCGCCCACTTCTCGAGCGTTTCCCAGTTCGGCACCACGAGCATGATCGGGAACTTGCGCTTGTCGCCGATCATCACGGCTTGGCTGACGTACTTGTTCGTCTTGACCAGGTTCTCGATCGGCTGTGGCGCGAGGTTCTTGCCGCCGGCCGTCACGATGATGTCCTTCTTGCGGTCGGTGATCTTGAGGAAGTCGTCCTCGATCACGCCGATGTCACCCGTGTGGAACCACCCGTCGGCGTCGATCGCCTCGGTCGTGGCGTCGGGGCGATTGAAATACCCCTTCATGATGTTCGGGCCGCGCGCGAGGATCTCGCCGTCTGCCGCGATCCCGACCTCGACCCCCTCGATCACCTTGCCCACCGTGCCGATGCGGAAGTTCTGGGGCGTGTTGGCCGAGATCACCGGCGCGGTTTCCGTGAGGCCGTACCCCTCGAGGATCGTCAGCCCGGCTGCATAGAAGAACTTGTTGATCTCGGAGGCCAGCGGCGCGCCACCCGAAATGAAGAAGCGGAGCCGACCGCCGACGCGCTCCTTCAGCTTCGAGAAGACGAGCTTCTGCGCAAGACCATACTGGAAGGCCAGCAAGCCGCCCGGTTCGCGTCCGGCGAGCTTCTCGTCCGCCCACCGATCGGCCACGCCGCGCGCCCAGAAGAAGATCTGCTTCTTGAGGCCGCCGGCCGAGATCGCGCTGTCGAGCACGCGCGCGTAGAGCTTCTCGTAGAGGCGCGGCACCGACATCATCGTGGTCGGCTTCACTTCGGACATGTTCAGCGGCACCGTGTCCACCGAATCGGCGTACGCGATCGTGCAGCCGCAGGTGAACAGGAAGTAGTCGCCCATCCGCTCGAATACGTGCGAGAGCGGAAGAAACGAGAGCGCGATGTCGCTCGCACTCATTGCCACCGACCGCCGCGTGGCCTGCACGTTCGAGTAGAAGTTGTCGTGGGTGAGCATCGCCCCCTTGGGCTTGCCCGTGGTACCCGACGTGTAGATGAGCGTGGCCACATCATCCGGCTTCACGGCGAGCGCCTCGGCCTCCCAGCGGGCATTGGCCTCAGCCGACTCTGCCGACGCCCCCATCGACAGCAGCTCGGCGAGCGTGAGTGTCGCGCCGTGCGATGTCGTCCCCTCGAACGTGATCATGTGCCGCAACGCCGGCATCGCCGCGCGCGCCTTCTCGATCTTGGCGGCCTGCGCGGCATTCGAGACGAAAATCGCCACGGCAGCCGAGTCGGTGACGATATCCGGCACCTGCTCAGCCGGGAGCGTCGGATAGACCGGCACGTCGGTGATGCCAGCCGTCAGACACCCGTAGTCCGCGTACAGCCACTCCGGGCGATTCTCCGAGAGGATGGCGACGCGCTCGCCGGGCGCGATGCCCAACTGCCGCAAGCCCAGCGCGATACGCCGCACCTTTTCCTTGATGGTCGCGTGCGAGATCGCGGTCCAACTGCCTGAGGCGCGCGTCATCAGCGCATCCGGCTTGTTGTGGCCAGTCAGCGCTTCGAAGAAAAGGTGGTTGACCGTGCCCGGAGGCGAGGTCCGCGGTCCACCTGAAGTGCGCGAGACAATGGCCCCGGCGGGGGCGGCAGCAGCGTCGTTGGCCACGGTCGTCGCCATGGGAGCAGGGGAAAGAGTCGATCGGCGAAGCCCGGCGCGGGTGCCCGATTCATCGAAAAGCTACGGTCCCGTCACGCTCGGGCAACAGCCCGGAGCCGCCCGGAGGCGCCTACGAGTCCTTCGGCGCCAGCGGGATCACGATCGTGAACGGGCTCCCCTTCACGTTCACTCCCTTGTACGTGACCGTGGCCCGCACGAGCGCGGTGTCGCGGATGCGTGAGCCGAGCGTCGGCACGACGCGCAGCATCTTGGTGGCGAGGCCGCTGGCGTCCGTTAGGGCCCACGGCGTGTTGGCGATGCCGCCCGAGAGCTGCGTGGTGTCCACGGCGTTCACCGGCGCGCGCGTGATCGCGAACTTCACGAGCCACCCCTCCACCACCGAGTCCGCACTGGTCGTGCCCGGCAGCAGCGGCTGGCTCCCGACCTTCACGCGCAGGCTGAAGCTGTTGGCCGGGTCGTTGCGCGGCACGGTCACGTACACGAGGCGACTCACCCCATCCGGGTTGCTCGCGGTGTCCGGTCGGTTTGCCACCCCAATCGTCTTGGGGCCAGTCTGCAAGCCCGCCACCGACGCGATGATGCGCACGCCGGTTCGGCGCGTCACGCCACGCAATCGGCCCGTGATCGAGTCGATCACCACACCCGTGTCGAGCGTGAGGAAGCGCACGGGCGCACCCGGAATCAGCACGTTCGCCCCGTTGTACACCTTCGCGCTGATCGACGTCACGAGGCCGAGTGTATCGCGCAGCGTGTCGCCCACCACCACCGAGGGGAAGGGCAGCGAGTCGATCGCGAGCGACTGCGCGCCGCCCGGCACGCTCGTCAGGTCGCTGCATGCCGCGCCCCAGAGCAGGCACGCGGCCAAGGCCCCGCGCCGGACGTGGTTCACTGGAAGCGGTCGACGAGCTGTGCGGCGAGGTTCACGTACGCCTGCGATGCGGCATCGCCCGGATCGCGCAGCACCACGGGTTGTCCTGCCGCGAACGCCTCGGCTGGGGCATGGCTGCGAGGCACCATGGTGGGCAGCAGCATCGACGACGGCACGTGGGAGCGCACGTACTCCACGACCCGCATGCTCGACGGATTGTTCGCGTCCACCATCGTCAGCAGCAGGCCATCGAGCACGAGTTGGTCGTTGCGGCTCACCAGCTCCTGAATGGCCTTGAGGATCTGCGGCGTGGTCTGCAGCGCCAGCGGCTCCGCCTGAAGCGGCACGATGACGTGATCCGAGTGGGCGAGCACCGACCGCACTATAGGGCCCAACCCTGGCGGCGTGTCGACCACCACGATGTCGCAACGCGCCCGCGCGGTGGACAGCAGTTCCGGAAAGAGCGAGCCCTCGGAGACGCGGCGCTGGAAGCGCGCATGGTCGGTCTCGTCGCTCACCGAACCGGCGAGCATCACCCGCAGCCAGGGCAGCGACGTCGGCAGGATGACGTCGCGCAGCGGGCGCACGCCGTCCAGATAGTCGGAGAACCCCCACGTGGCGTGCCCGGCCTTGAGTGCCGCACCGTAGCGCACCGATCCCTGTGGGTCGGTGTCGACGAGCAGTGTCTTGAGACCGCGACGCGCAAAGGCGGCGGCGAGGTTCACGGCCGTCGTCGTCTTGCCGACGCCGCCCTTCTGGCTCACGATCGCGAGCACCTTCCCCATGTCAGCCCTGTTCCTCGGTGGCATCGTCTCGCCCGTGCGCGTCGGCGGACTCGTCGGCGGGCCCCCCTTCGAGCGTCGCGATCGTCTGTTCGGCGTGCTGGATCCACTGCTCGGCGCCGGAATCGGCGGGCGGATGCGCGAGGAACTTCCGCAGGTGTGTCATCGCGCCCTCGCGGTCGTCGCGCTTGAGCAGAAGAAAGGCGAGCCCGTAGTGCGCTCCGGCCAGCAGCGGATTCACCTCGAGCGCACGCCGGTAGGCGCGCACCGCCTCGTCCTGACGCCCCGTGCGGGAGTAGGCGATGGCCATGTTCTGGAGCACACGCGCGTCGTCCGGCTGGTCGCGAAGCGCGAGCCGGTACGAAGTCAGCGCTGCGTCGTAGTCGCCCTGCCGTTCGAGGGCCAGGGCCTCGCTCAGGTAGTCAAGCCGCTGCGGCTTCAGTTCGCGGTCAGACCCGCCGAGCAGTCGGCTCCACCATGACATGCTCCAAAGTACGGGCCGCGCGTGTCCCGCGGCAACGGCAGGAGGGGATTTCCCCCTTGCGAGTGCCCGTGCGCCCGGGCCTATTGCGTGCAGGCCCCGACTTCCTCAGCAGGGCCCTTCCTACCACCGGAGCCCCCACGATGCCCGCACGAAAGAAGGTCGTGGCCAAGGCCAAGGGGGGGACGCGCACCGCGTCCCCCAAGCCGTCTCGCGCGAAGGCCGCTGTGAAGGCCGCGGCGAAGCCAGCGTCCAAGCCTGTATCCAAGGCGCCCCACAAGGCGCAGCCCAACCCTCTGCAGAAGCTGTCGCCCTTGAAGGGCAGTGCGTCCGCACGCACCGAGGACGTGATGGAGATCGACTGGG
Organism: Gemmatimonadota bacterium; assembly: GCA_043744185.1. Classification (GTDB taxonomy): domain Bacteria; phylum Gemmatimonadota; class Gemmatimonadetes; order Gemmatimonadales; family Gemmatimonadaceae; genus JACPPC01. The sequence continues at coordinate 19,545 of JAYTVE010000192.1, forward strand.
CGCTTTTTGGTGAACTCTCCCGCGCCCTCGCGCTCAAGGTCGCGCGGGACTACGACCCCGACCTCGTCATCGGCGTGGCGACCGCCGGCGTGATTCCCGGCGCAACGGTCGCGGCCATTCTTGACGTCGAATTCCACTCGATGATCATCTCGCGCAGCTACCACTCCGACACCGTGCGCGCCACGCCAGCCGTTTTCGGCAATGTGCCCGCCGAGGTGCGCGACCAGCGCGTCCTCGTGGTCGACGAAACATGCGACTCGGGCGCCACCATGCGCTTGGCCGTGAGCGCGCTCCGCAACGCCGGCGCCGCCGAAGTGCGCACTGCCGTCAGCTTTCGTACCGGTAGCTACAAGCCCGACTTCGTCGCGCTCGAAACCGAGGCCGCGATCGTGTTGCCATGGGACCGTGAGATTCTGGTCGATGGCAGGCTCGTGCTCAATCCCGAATACGCGGACGTGATCGGCATTCGCTGACCGCGCCCCGTTTCGCCTGCGCCGCGCTAACCCAGTCGCGCCGCCGCGTCGGCGTAGCTCGCGCCCTCGGTCATGCCTTGGTAGACCGACTGCAGCGCCTCGGTGCCGCCCAGCAGCCAGCGGCAGTGTGCGTGCCCCATCGAGCGGCACTCCACTTCCATGGTCGCCAGCTGCGAGCCCGCCAGCCTCGTGAAGAAGTCGGCGAGCAGCCCCGACGTCAGGTAGCAGCCCGGATGCGGCAGCGCCGCATGCGGATCCGACTCGGCCCAATCGGCGCTGTCGAGGGCGACCAATGCGCCGCCCATGGTGCTGATCTCGAGCGTTCCCCAGCCGCAGGCGTGGAAGTACTCGATCGCGCGCTGGCGGAACCCCTCGATGTCGAGCGTTTCGAGCGAGCCCTCGTGATGCTCGGCCAGCCAGCGCTCGAACGAGGCATACAGCGCCTCGCCGCCGGCAAACCCCGCCTCCTGCAGGTACGCGACCCCACCGGGCCCCGCGTCGCGGAGGAGCGCGGTGCGCAGCGCGGCCAGCGAGGCGCGCGACAGGGTCACCATCCCATGTTGATCGAGCTGCATGTGAGTCTCCGGGAGTGACGTCTAGGCGGTTGAACGCCCGATCTTGTCCAAAAGTTCAGCTTCGGAAATGACGGTGACGCCGAGCGTACGCGCCTTGTCGAGCTTGCTGCCGGCCTCCTCGCCGGCCACGAGCAGCGACGTCTTCTTCGAGACGCTGTCCGTGACCCGGCCCCCGGCCTGCTCGATCAGCTGCGTGGCCTGACCCCGGGAGAGCGTGGGCAGCGTTCCGGTGAGGACGACGGTGAGACCCTTGAGGGCACCATCCGCCTCGGCCGCCTGGGGTTCGGTGAAGGTGAGTTCCCGACGCCGGAGCTTCTCGATGAGGCGTCGCGCCCAGGCATCCTGGAACCAGGCCGCCACGCTCTCGGCGATGATCGGCCCGATTCCGCGCACAGTGTTGAGCGCCGCGAGATCCGAGTTCGCGAGGGCATCCATCTCGCCGAAATGGCGCGCCAGCAACTCGGCCGCGCCCTCGCCCACGTGCCGGATGCCGAGCGCAAAGAGGAGCTTCGAGAGCGGCTGTTTCTTGCTCGTCGCCAGTGCGTCCGCGAGCAGCTGTGCGCTGCGTTCCGCAAAGCCGTCGAGCGCCTCCAGCTTGTCCGTCGTCAGGTCGTAGAGGTCGGACGGATCCTCGACCAGCCCGGCGTCGACGAACTGCGAGATGCGCGCCTCGGAGAGGCCGCGAATGTCCATCGCGCCGCGCGAGGCAAAATGGATGAGCGCCTCGAGCCGTCGCCCCGGGCACGCTACGTTGGGGCAGAAGACGTCCACTTCATCGCCATTGTTCGCCACCGGCGTGTCGCAGATCGGACAGGCCACGGGCGGCACCCACGGCACTTCCGTGCCCGTGCGCTTCTCGGCCACCGGGCCGATCACCTGCGGAATGACGTCGCCGGCGCGCCTCACCTGCACGCGGTCGCCCACGCGCAGATCCTTCTGTGCGATCAGTTGCGCGTTGTGCAGCGTCGCGTTGCGCACCGTCACGCCGCCGATCTCCACCGGCGCGAGCTCCGCCCACGGATTGAGCTTGCCCGTGCGCCCCACGTTCACGTGGATCGCCACGAGCGTCGTCTCCTCGATGGTCGCCTTGAACTTCCGCGCAATCGCCCAGCGCGGCACGCGTCCCGCCACCACGCCGAGTTCTGCGTGCAGCGCCAGCGGATCCACCTTCACCACGCCGCCGTCAATGTCGAACGGCAACTGTTCGCGCAGCACGTGCTCCACGTGGTGAGCCCACGCGTGCACGTCGGCGAGCGAGCCACAGAGCTTCCGGTGGGGCGCCACGGGAATGCCCCACTCCGCGAGCCGTTGGAGCAGCTCCGTCTGCGTGTCGAATGGCAGCGGTGCATTGTCCGGCAGCGCGAAGGTGTAGCCCCAGAAGCGGAGCGGGCGTTGCGCCGTGAGGCGCGGGTCCTTCTGACGGAGCGCGCCGGCGGCGGAGTTGCGCGGGTTCATGAACACCGGTTCGCCGGCCTTCACGCGCTCCTCGTTCATCTTGTCGAACCCGTCGAAGGTCATGTAGACCTCGCCGCGAATCTCGATCAAATCGGGCCAGCCCGTGCCCAGCAGGCGCAGCGGAATCTCCTGCAGCGTGCGCAGGTTGGCCGTGATGTCCTCGCCGATTGTGCCGTTGCCACGCGTGGCGCCGGTCACGAGCACGCCGTCCCGGTACGTGAGCGACACGGCCGCGCCATCGATCTTGAGCTCGCAGCTGTAGCCGCTCGTACGCACCCCCTCGCCCACGAGGCGCACCGCCGACTCCTCCCACGCCTGCAGCTCCTCGTCCGACATCGCGTTGTCGAGCGAAGCCATTGGCGCGAGGTGCATGTGCTTGGTGAGGTGGCTCGCGCCCACGTCCGCGCCGACGCGCATCGTCGGCGAATCAGCTGCGCGTAGCTCCGGGTGCTCGGCCTCGAGCGCCTGTAACTCCCGGAACTTGGCATCGTACTCGGCGTCGGCCATGCTCGGCCTGTCGTCGAGGTAGTACGCGCGCGAGGCGCGCGTGAGCAGGTCGCGCAGTTCGGTCGCGCGTCGCGCAGGAGCGCTCACGACCAGTGCTCCCGCGGCCGGGCCGGCGCGACAGCCAAGGTCAGGCGCCCTCGCCCTCGGCGTCCGCAGCCGGCGTGAGGCCGCCCTGCAGCAGGAAGTTCTCGACGAAGAACATGCCCGGCTCGCCCGCGCGCTTCACCATGCGGAGCAAGGTGTCCATGCTCGAGACTTCCTCGCGCTGCTCGTTGACGAACCACTCCATCGCGTTCTTCGTGAGGTGATCGGACTCCTTGATGGCCACGTCCACGAGATGGTTGATCTGCCTGGTAACCTTCATCTCGGAGTCGAGCCCGAGCTTGACCGCGCTCGCCGTGTCCTTGAACGCCTTGGTGGGCGCGGGGATCGCGGGAATCGCGAGCTCGCCGCCCGCGTCGAGGATGTAGCGCACGAAGCGCAGCGCATGCGTGCGCTCCTCGTTCGCCTGGTTCAGGAAGTGCTTCGCCAGCGCAGGGAGCCCCTCGCCGTCGAAGTACGCGGAGATCATGAGGTACTGGTTGCTCGCGGAGAGCTCGTTGCCGACCTGCTCGTTGAGCAGCGCGGTCATCGTCTTGCTGATGAGCATCGGACCCTGGGGTGCTAGAGGTGGGAGGTGGGGCTCACTGCCCCGTCTGCTCTTCGAACACGGTGAGCGCGACGCCGACCAGCCGGTCGAGTTCGCGTCCTGAGTGGGGGCCGAGCACCGCCTCGCTGCCATCCATCGGCTGCGCATCGTCCACGCGCTCGAGCAGCCGGCGCAGGAACGCCAGCAGCGCGATGCGGCGCGCCTCGGCGGCCCGCTCCTCGTCCTTCGTGTTGCCGTCCTTGAGGAGCGCCTCGAAGCGGTGCGCCTGGCGCAGCGCCCGCGCCGTGGTCACGGCCACCACCTGCACGAAGCGGACGTCCTCGTCGGTGAGCGGCGGCAGCGACCGCCGCGTGCGCAGGAAGAGTGCGCCGACCACCTGCGCGCGCCACTTGATCGGCACGACGATCACCGCGCGCACGTGGCGCAGCGTGAGCATCGGCCAGGCCAGGCGCAGCGTCGGCTCCTGCGACACGTCCGGGATGTGCACCGTCTCGCCGCTTTCGAGCGCGCGCTGCAGCTCGGGATAGCGCGTCATGTCGACTTCGAGGTTCCGGATCGTCGGATCCTCGTAGCTGGCCACGAGGCGCGCCCCCGGATGTTCGCTGAACAGGAACACCGAACAGCGATCGAGATCGAACGTCTCGCCCAGCTTGCTGGCGACGACGTTCAGGATATCCGGATACTGGGTGGCGCCCGCGATTCCCTGCAGGATGTCCACCATCGCCACGAGGTTCTCGCGCTCGCGCGTCAGCTCGGCGACGCGTGCGCGCAGCTGCAGCAGCTCGGCAGCGTCTGACGTGGGATCTGGAACGGCGTGGCTCATGTGGCGTGGTGAGGGCGTCGCGAAATCTACGCTGGACGCTCGCGGGGCGCACCGCATGGCGGCACGTTTGCGCATCACGCGAGCGCGCGGTACATCTGTCGTTCCCATGCTGTCCTGCGAGTGACGCGCGTCACCCACGCTTCGACCCCGCCCTCGGTGTCCCCAGTCCGCTCCCTCGACGTTCGCGCGCTCATCGAGCGCAAACGCGACGGCCACCCGCTCACCGCCAGTGAGTGGGAGGCGTTCGCGCAGGGCGTCGCCATGGGCACGGTGCCGGACTACCAGTCGGCGGCGCTGCTCATGGCCGCGTTTATTCGCGGCATGAACCTCGACGAGACGCGCGCCCTCATGGAGGGAATGCTCCACTCCGGCACGATGCTCGACCTCACGCACCTCGATCGCGCCCGCATCGACAAGCACTCCACCGGCGGAGTGGGCGACAAGGTCTCGCTCGTGCTCGCACCGCTCATCGCCTGCCTCGGCGTGGCCGTGCCGATGATGTCGGGACGTGGGCTTGGGCATACCGGTGGCACGCTCGACAAGCTCGAGGCGATTCCGGGGTTCCAGACGCGCATGCCCCTCGCGCGGGCGCGCGCACAGATCGAGCGCCTTGGTTGCGCGCTCATCGGCCAGAGCGGTGAGATTGCTCCGGCGGACAAGAAGCTCTATG
>JAYTVE010000193.1:0-1992 GCA_043744185.1 Gemmatimonadota bacterium
GTGCAGGCTAGCCGCGAGGGTCACGGTGGCAAGGGCCTTGTTCGACTTGGGTTGCGGGCCGCCGGTGCCGGGTTTTGGGCCGCGACCGATTTAGTTGGCTAAAGCGCGAGGGTCTCTGCGCAGTCGAGGGCTTCCTTTAACCAGTCCTGCGCGTGCTCGGGCGGCGGGGACCAGTGGGGAGACCAGCCGAGCCATTGCACGGCCTGGTGCAGGCGGCAGTATTCGAGGTCGGTGAGAAAGGTCGGGCAGTCGTAGTGGGCGGTGCGGCTGGCGGGCAGGGCTTCGTAGTAGGCGAGCGCCATGGCGTCCTTCTGTGCGCGCGACCAGCCGCCGCTGGTCAGGCCGGCGAGGTCCACTTTGCCGGGGCCGACGGCGGCCATTTCCCAATCCACCGGACAGACGCGCCGACGCTCGCCGACGGTGTCGATCATCACGTTCGAGGCAAAAAATTCGCCATGGATGACGGTGACGGGCAGGGCCACGAGGCGCTCGACGACTTTCTCGTAGCAGCTCTCCAGCTTGCGGATGGCGCTGGCCGCCTGGCGGTCCGCGCTGGTGTCGCCTTCGCACACGAACGTGGCGGCGCGTTGCATCCAGCGCCAATAGAACTCGCGGTCGTAGGTCAGCAGATGCGCGAGGTGCGCGGATTCGCGGCGCTGCGTTTCGGGGACGAGAAAGGTGTGCATCCCGGCCAGCCAGCGCGCGGCGTCTTTCCAGATCTCGAGGTCGCCCTGCTGCCAGAGGAGCCCCGGCGGCACGCGTTCGAGGAAGAGCCAGTAACGCTGCCGCTCGTGATCCACGACCGCACCGTAGCAGGTCGCGGTGCCGAGCTGGTGCGAGGCGAGCACGCGGCGGTAGGTCTCGATCTCGCGCAGCGGCTCGTAGAAAAAGGCTGGCTTCACGTGGCCCGCGCCCTCGGTCAGCGCGGCCGGGCTGAGATCCTTGAGGACCAGCGCGTGGGTGGTGCCGTCGTCGAGCGCCACGTCGAGTTCCTCGATGATGAAGCTGGAGCAGTATTCCGACACGCGGCGGTCGAGCCGCTCGATATGCACCTCTTTTGCAAAAAAGTGGCAGAGCAATTCCTCGAGCGCGCGGTGGAGTTCCGCGCCGTCGATGATCGGCTGGATTTGATGCGCCTCGCCCCTCATGTGCCCCCCACGCTCCGCAACAGGCGTGCCAGCACCTTTCCGGAGTCGAAATATTCCTCCGCCAGCCCGCGGGCGGCACGCGCGTGGCGGGAATAGTCGGAGTTCATCACCTCAATGGCCCCGATAACCTCGTCCATTGTGCCGAAAGCGAACAAGCCCTCGCCGACCGGCAGTTCGCGGCTGAACCCCGTATCCTGCGCGATGACCGGCCGACCCGACGCGAGGTAACACGCGCTGCGGTCGCTGAACCAGCCGCTGCGCGAAAGGACGTAGCCGCTTTTGGCGATGCCGAGTTCGCCTTTCGAGCCTTGCACGAAACGACGGTAGGCGCGCGGCGTCCGCGCGACGATCGCCGGGTCGAGCACCGTCCAGCCGTGCTCCGCCAGCGCGGCGATGTCCTTGTCCTCGCCGGGATGAATGGCGAGCGCGGGCGCAAATTTCTCCGCGCACAATTTTGGCAGCGCGAAGAACTCGCGAAAGGAGTGGGCCTTCTGCCCGTAGTGCCGACCCTCGTGCTCGACCGAGCCGTAGCCGCGCCAGTTGCCGATGGTGGTCAAAGCATCGTGTTCGATGTGCGTGGCGACCGGCCATTCCTGGAGGACCACGGGTTGAAAGGTGGGAATCCACGCGCGGTCGCACGTCGGCACCGGGCAGCCCGCCGTGCCGAGGCCGCGCCCGACGGTGACGAAATGCGTGTGCGCCGCGAAGCGCATGTCGATGCCGTGCGCGCTGTGCCAGAGCTGGATGAAAGCGGGATCGAGATCGAGATAGACGCGCGTGCGGATGGGTTCGAGCAGCGCGGGATCGGCGAGCATGCCGGAGACATTGAGCAGCACGTCGGTGC
>JAYTVE010000194.1:0-1990 GCA_043744185.1 Gemmatimonadota bacterium
GCGTTCTGGTCCGCGCCGAGCGGACGGAAGAGCCGATTGAAGATGTAGAGCGAATCGTGATCGACCGCCGGGCCATGCGTACCGATGTGGTCGTTGTGCGCGCCCACGGCCACGACCTGCCCCTTGAGCTTGGGGTTCGAGCCCACCAGCATGCCGACCACGTTGCGCGCCGGGTTCGGGATCGGAACGTCCGCGTACCTGGGCGTTCCCTTGAACGGCGTGCCCACCGCGCCCGGCTGCAGCGCGTCGAGCGCCTGACCGAACAGCTGCTGGCCGACCGCGCCCGTCACGTAGAGAAATGAGGGCGCTGCCGGAGCGGCGGCGTCATCCTTCATTTCAGTGTTGCCCGCCTTGAGCCCTTCGCGCACTTCCGTCGGAATCAGCTCGAGGCTCGGCACGATGATGCCCGCCGCACTCTTGTAGCGCGCGCTCACCAGGCCGCGATTGATCGTCGCGCCTGGAACCTGCGTGCCCTGCGCCGCCTTCGCGCTCGGTCGCACAACCACGACCTTTCCGGCCACCTGCGCATCAGTGAGCAGGCCCGGCTCGCCCCACGTGCCGCCGAACACCACCGGCACGCCGTCAATCGAGCGCGCGCCTGCACCCTGATCGCGCGGCATCGCATCGGTGAACCAGCCCACTGCGCCCGCCTGCGTGGCAAACTCCACGCTCACATCGAGGGTGCGCGTGATCACCGGCAGCACCTGAAAGTAGGTGCCGTTGTCGCCCATCGGCATGAGGCCGATCTTCTTCACCTGCTCGGCGATCCACGCCGTGGCCCGCGTGTTAGCCTCGGTGCCGAACTCGCGACCGGCCATCGAGTCGTCGGCATACACGTACAAGCGCGACATCAGATCCTGCGCGGTGATGGCGGCCGTCGTTGGCTTGGGTGCCATCTTGAGCGCTTTCGGCGCTGGCGCGCTCGGGAGCGGAACCTGCGATTGCTGCGCGGGCAGCACGGCGGCCGTGCCGAGCACGAACAACGTCGCGCGAAGAAGCGACTTCACGAGTGAACCTCCTCGAGGGTGGACGGCGCCGAACACGCCGGACTGGCGCGGGACTGTGCCGCGGAGGCAAGCTATCGGGTCTTCCGACAGCCCGCTCTCGTTCTACCGCTTCCAGACACTCGAGGTTTCACCCCCGATGGCCGCCGAGTACCAGCACCTTCTCGTCGTGGACACCGACCGCGGGGTCCGGACGATCATTCTCAACAGGCCCGAGCGGCTCAACGCAGTCAATGCACAGTTGGCTGCGGAGTTTCCGATGGCGATGGCCGAGGCTGCTGTGGATGACAGCGTGCGCGTGGTGGTGATCGCGGGCGCCGGGCGCGGCTTCTGCGCGGGACTCGACCTGCAGGACCCGGCGCGACCCACGGGCGCCACGCGCGAGGAGAAGCTCGACGACCTCGCCTGGGTGGGGCGCTGGGTGCTCGCGGTCACGCAATGCGAGAAGCCGGTGATCGCGGCCATGCACGGTGCAGCCGCGGGCGCCGGACTCGGCCTCGCGCTTGCCTGCGACATCCGCCTGCTCTCGAGCGACGCCAAGCTCACCACGGGGTACGTGCGGCGCGGCCTCTCGCCGGACGCCGGCGTGAGCTGGTTCCTGCCGCGCATCGTCGGGCACGCGCGCGCCACGGAACTGATTTTCACTGCGCGCGACATCCTGCCCGCCGAGGCGCTCGCATTCGGCATCGTGTCGTACGTGTACGACGAGGAGAGCTTCGCCGATGACGTGGCCGCGTATGCAGACCAACTTGCGCGCGGCGCACCGATCGCGATGGCGCTCTCGAAGCGGCTATTGCTCACGAGCTGCGAAACGCCCTTGCTGCCGCACCTCAAGCAGGAACTCGCGAACATCAAGGTTGCATTCAACACGAAGGATGTGGCCGAGGCGATGCAGGCCTTCGTGCAGAAGCGGCAACCGACTTTCCGGGGCGAATAGATGTCGTATGACTTGAAGTCGGTGAAGATGCCGCGCCTCTCGGGCGCCG
>JAYTVE010000195.1:0-24576 GCA_043744185.1 Gemmatimonadota bacterium
GAACGGGCAGGTCGAGAGCCGGATTCCGCGAGTGTTTTATTTGTGGGATGGCAAGCCCGACCCGCTCCCCGGCGGCGTGGTGGTGGTGCCGCTCAAGGAGCTCAACGAGGAGATCCAGTCCACCCAGCGGCTGACCGCCTGGCTGGGCATCCTCACGAGCCTCGCGACACTCGCGATCATTGTCAAGAAGAGCGGCTGATCCCTGCCATGCGCACGCGAGTGCAAGTGGTCATCAACCAGTTCGGGTTGGGCGGTACCGAAGTGCACGTGGCGATGATGGCGCGTGCGTTGCGCGACGAGTTTGACGTGCGGATCTTCGCGCTGCACGCGGGAGGCGGCGCGGCGGTTGAGCCACTCCGGGCGGCCGGCGTCCCAGTGGAGGTTGGCGCACCGTCCGCGGGCTTGGGGGGGCGACTTCGCGCGATGAGCGCCCTGCTCGCCGCACTGCGACGCGATCGGCCTCACGTGCTGCACTTCTTTCTGCCCGAGGCGTACCTGATTGGCGGCCTCGTGTCCCTGGCCGGGCCGCGCACCGTTCGGTTGATGAGCCGTCGAAGCCTCAATGCGTACCAGCTGCGTCGACCGGGGTCGCGCACCGCGGAGCGTTGGTTGCATCGCACGTTGGACGGCGCACTCGCGAATTCGCGCGCCGTTCTCGCGGAACTGCGCGAGGAGGGTCTGCCGGAGGACGCCGTTGGCTTGATCTACAACGGCGTGCGCCGAAGCGCTGAGCCGATCCCGTCGCGAACGGCGGCCCGTGCACGATTGGGGATCGCTCCCGATGCCTTCGTCATGGCGATCGTGGCCAACTTGATCGGGTACAAGGGCCACGACGACTTGCTCACCGCGCTGGAACTCGTGCACGAGCGTCTGCCCACCGGGTGGCGTCTCGTGGTGGCGGGAGAGGACCGTGATGCCGCCGCCGCGATTCGCGCGAGGGCTGCCGTTGGTCCCCTTGCTGGCCACGTGGCCTTCGTCGGAAGACAGGATCCGCCGACTGACATCTTCGCGGCCGCCGACCTGGTGGTGTCGGCATCCCACGAGGAAGGTTTCTCGAACGCGGTGCTCGAGGCGATGGCGGCCGGCCTCCCCTGCGTGGTAACAGACGTCGGCGGCAACCCGGAGGCCGTTCGCGACGGCATCGACGGACTCGTCGTGCCGCCTCGTGCACCCGACGCGCTCGCCGCAGCCCTGATCAGAATGGCGCTGGACGCCACCGCACGCGACGTGATGGGTGCCGCCGCGGCGGCGCGTGTGCAGGAACGCTTCTCGGTTGAACGATGCGTCTCGGCCTACCGCCGCGTCTATCGCGCCGCGAGGGCCGGCACGCTCCACCCACTCTCGATCACGATCGACGCGCCGACGTGATCGGAGTAGCTCAAGGCTTTACTGTCGCACCTCGCGATAGACCTCGAGGGTCGACGCGCTCACATGCTCGACGCCGAACTCCGCCTCGACCTTTGCTCGCCCTGCTGCGCCCATTCGTCGGCGTCGATCTGGATCTCGAAGCAACGAATCGATTGCCGTAGCGAGCGCCACCGAATTCGCGACCGGTACGAGCAGGCCATCAACACCGTCCTGAACCGCCTCGCGGCAGCCGGGTTCGTGCGACGCGACAACGGGACGTCCACACGCGAGCGCTTCGAGAACGACCTTCGGGAGCCCTTCGCGGTAACTCGGCAGGCAGACGATATGCGTCGAGGCGAGGACGGCCGGCATATCTCGGCGATGCCCCCAATGCTCGACGATGCCGTCGCGCACCCACCCGGCCAGCACGGCGCCGGGCACGGCAGCCGGGTTCCCCTCGTCCGGGTCGCCGACGAGGACGAAGCGTACCTCGGGCCAGTGGCCCTTGAGGGCGAGCGCCGCCTCGACAAACTCGCGCACTCCCTTGTGCCACAGGAGGCGCGCTGCGAGCGCCACCACCGGCGGTCCGTCCGGTTCGGGTCGCGCAGCGAAGGCGGAGAGATCCACACCGGATCCGCGGATCAACCGGATTCTCTCCGCGGGTAGAATCTCGTTGTCCACGAAGAAGCGCACGTCGTCAGCGTTCTGCAGGATCAGCATGTGGCGGGGACCGGACAGCAGCAGCCGATACGCTCGCAGCATCCCGGCGCGACGCGCGGAGGCGCGAACGCCCGTCGCCAGAAACGTGTAGCCCATGCCGGCCAGTGCGTTCACAACCGCCGGTCGTGCACGAAGCTGGAGTCGCACCGCAAGTGACCCGTACACCACTGCCTTCTGCGCCACCTGATGGACGAGGTCCGGCTTGAGCCGCTGGTACAACCGTTGAAGCGCCAACACGCTCACGCCTTCCTTCAGCGGCTGTCCGCCGCTCCGCGAGAGCGGGAAGTGATGCACCGGAAATCCGGCGGCGAGAATCTCCGCCGTATGTTGGCCCGGCGGTACCGCGACGTGCACGTCGTAGCCCGCGCGACGCGCCGCCTCGGCAAGCACCAGTCGGTGTGAAAGGAAGAACCGATCCCAGTTGCTCGTGTACAGCAGCCGAGTGCTCACCCGGCAGTGTGCCCAAGGTTCGTCGTCCGGCACCAACTCTGCAACATAAGCACGTTCCAGAGCCAGTACTGGGCGTCGGTCCGACCCGACAGATGGCTGTGCCACACCTCTCGCACCGGCGCTGGATCGATGACGCCGGCGGCCGCGAGGCTCCGCTTCGAGAGCAACTCCTCGGCCCAGTCGCGCAGCGGTCCGCGGAGCCACTGCCCCAAGGGCACACCAAAGCCCATCTTCGGCCGCTCCATGATACGGCGTGGCACGTAGCGGTCGAGCACCTGTCGCAAGACCCACTTCCCTTCGAGTCCGCGGACCTTCAGTGCGAGCGGCAGCCGCCATGCAAACTCGATGACGCGGTGGTCGAGCATCGGAATGCGGCCCTCGAGGCTGACGGCCATGGATGCACGGTCCACCTTGACGAGAATGTCGTCCGGCAGGTACGTGACGAGATCAAGGAACATCATGCGTTCGGTCATCGAACCCGCGGAAGGCCATCGCCCGGGCTCCGTGAGCCAAGTTGGCGGCTCGGGCGCATGTACGAGCCGTTCCGGAAATTGCTCGTGGGACACGAGACCGCGGTAGAACGCCTCGGCTGACCCGGACGCCAAGAGCGGTGCCACCTTGTGCAGCAGGCGCCCCATGTCCGGTCGACGGAGCCGACGTGGCAACACGCCCCCCATGGCACCGGCGGCGGCGTTCCATCGAGTGGCGGACACCGAGGTCAGCCCAGCGGCGACGACACGCCGAACCGCCCGCGGGGCCATGGAGATTTTGCGCCAGAGCGCTTCACCTTGGGCGTACCGGTTGTAGCCGCCGAACAATTCATCGCCGGCGTCGCCGGACAGCGACACCGTCACGTGTCGGCGCGCCAATTGCGACACGAGGAAAGTGGGGATCTGCGAGGAGTCCGCGAATGGCTCGTCGTACATCGTCGAGAGCATCGGAATCACGTCGCGCGCCTGCTGCGAGGTGACGTACAGTTCCGTGTGCTCGGTGCCCAGATGCTGCGCCACGGCTGCCGCGTGCTGCGCCTCGTTGTACCCCTCCTCGTTGAAGCCGATGGAGAAAGTCCGGACCGGCCGCGAACTCTGCGCCTGCATCAGCGCCACGACCGTGGAGGAATCGATGCCGCCCGAGAGGAAGGCGCCAAGCGGTACGTCCGACACCATGCGCAATCGCACCGCGTCTCGCAGGAGCGCGTCCAGCTCCTCGACGGCGTCGACGGCAGAGCCCACGAACGGGCTCGCCCGCGACGCACGCTCCCTCGCAGTCACATCCCAGAAAGGCACGGGTGCCGGCAGGGTGCCGGTATGGTCGTTGTTCGCATCGAGCCGAAGCAGTGAGCCCGGCGTCAGCTTCCGGATGCCGATATACGCCGAGTACGGTGCCGGGATGTAGTTGTGCCGGAGAAACAGGGCCATCGCGCCTCGGTCGAGTTGCGGCGCCCACGCCGGATGCCCCGCGAACGCCTTGAGCTCGGAACCGAAGAAGAAGACGCCCCCCGACCAACCGTAGTACAACGGCTTCTCTCCGGCGCGATCGCGCGCGAGCCAAAGAATCCGCTCTTGGCGATCCCAGAGCGCGAGCGCGAACATCCCGTTGAATCGCTCGAACGCGCTGGCCACCCCCCACCGTTCGACCGCGGCCAGGATGACCTCGGTGTCCGAATGGCCACGCCACGCCGCACCGCCCGCACCCGCCAACTCCGCGCGAATCGCCTCGAAGTTGTAGACCTCGCCATTGTACACCGTCACCCAGCGACCCGACGCTGAGTGCATCGGTTGGTGGCCCTGCACCGAAAGGTCAATGACGGCAAGGCGTCGGTGGCCGAGTGCCAACCCCGTCTCGGCGTCCACCCAAGTGCCGCTACCGTCGGGGCCGCGATGGCGGATCCGGTCCGCCATCGCGGTGACGCGTGTCAACTGCACGTCCTCCGGTTGATCGCGACGGAGGTCAAGGAACCCGCAGAAGCCGCACATCGATGTCGCTAGGACCCGCCACGCGGCGTTCCGCGCAGGGCGCGCACGGGATGCCGCAGGTCGTGAAGGGTCTCACGCCAGAGTTCGCGCGTGGTTGTCCTCTCCGCATCGCCTCCGGCGAGGCTGGGTGACATCCAGTCTTTTACGAGCAGGGCGAGGATGGCGAGGATCATGCCGACGGCGAGCCCAGCCGCGCCCTTGACGATGAGGTATCGGCGCTTGGGCAGCAGGGGGAGTTCGGGCGCCTCGACGAGGGTGATGACGGGGGTGTCGCGCACCTCATCCACCTTGGCTTGCTCGAAGGCCTGCGCGAACGTCGTGTAGAGTTGCTGCTTGAACTGCACGTCGCGGTCGAGGCGCTGATACTGGAACAGGAGTTGCGGCGAGTTGCGATAGTCGCGGTTGGTCTTGAGGAACTGCTCGAGCCGCTGTTCCGATTCACGCAGGTCTTCGCGGGCCTCGTCGCGGCGCCGCTCCGTGAACTTTCGCTCGGCGGTCGCCTGCGACTGCCGCGTCTCCAGATTGAAGCGGTTGAGTTCATCCAGCATGGCGGTGGCGATGGTCTGCGAGAGCGCCGCCTCCGGCGCGTCCACCTCCACGCGGATGATGCCGGTCTTGAGATCCGGCACGACGCGCGTGTCGCGCGCGAGGTCGTCGATTGCGCGCTCACGCCGCAGTTCCGGCGACAGCCCCTTGGTCTCCATGACCACATCGAGCGTGCCGTTCAGCGTCCTGCCATCGAGCGTACGCGAGAATGTGCGCCGAGCGACCGAGCCGAGGATGGCGCGGGATTTCATCAGGTCCGCGTAGAGCCCCACCGGGCTCGACATCTCGGAGCCGATGGACAGGCCGAATTGCGCCGCCAACCCGGACAGATTGTTGCCCTGATTGCGTCGGGTTTGCGGCATGAACGCGGATTTGGCCGTCCACTCGCGACTGCCCAAAAGGGCTGTGCCAATCAGGAGCGCCGCGACGACGACGCCCGCGAGGGCCACTGGTCGTCGACCGCGCAGGACGACGTTCAGGATGGCCGCCAACGAGGTGGCGCCACCAGATGCTGCCTCGGCCGTCGAAAGTGGCGCGTCCTCCGTCGAGGTCATGCGTGGCGCACCGGGTGAAAGCGAGGGGACGCGGGCGCAGTCCCGCAGGAGTGCAGGCCGGCACCGCAAGTCGAACTGTCGTTCGCGGCAAAGAGGCGCGTAGGCTGAATACTCTGAATCATAACATCCACGTCACCGGCCCTGATAGGTCAATGCACGCCGCTCCACTACCCTTCCATGGTGAACGTGCGCACAGCTGTATACACGAACAGCAGGCCCGCGAGGAGGGCGCCGCATGCCGCACCAATGCGCCAGCTGCGCGACTCGGTGCGCTGAACAAAGAGCGCCACGGCGAGCATCACGAAGGGCGGCTCCACCGTCGAGAAAACCTGACGGGCGCCGTTCAATCCCGAGAAGACCGCGAAGAAAGCCCAGGCGATCACGAAGTAGGCGAGATAGAATGTGCGCTGTCGTTCGTGACGCCAGCGGGTCAAGGCGATGAGGAACCCCGGGAACACCAACGCCACCACCACCGTCCGCAGCATGAGCGCCGCGTCGTACCACGTGCTGATGTTCGGGCCAGGAAAGGGGTTGAGCGGCGCACGTCCGAGGCCAAGCACGATGGCGGCTGGTGTCACGTTGAGGCCGAGGGGCGCGGTGTTGCTCAAGGCGAGGTCGACATTGACCGCCTCGCGGAAATCGAGGTCGAACAGCAGCTGCCACCCGAACTTCAGCCACAGCAGAATCGACTGGCCGAGGGGCGAGAAGAGACCAGCCGACACAAGCGCGACAACTGCCAGGAGTCGGCGTCCGCGATGCGCCGCGGGTGCGAGGTAGGTGACCAGCACGGCAGAAAAGAGCAGTACTGCGGCGTACATGCGGGTCGCGAGCGTCACCCACGCCGCTACGAGCAACAGCACGACGACGGCGGCTCGCATTGGACCGGAGGTGGAACGGTCGCCAAGCACCGTAACCGCGGACACGCATACGGCGACCGCGACGGTCAGCAGCGTGTCTTTCATGTTCTGGGCCGCCATGTAGATCGCCGGCGGCCAGAACAGCATCACCCCGACCATGATCGGCGCGGCGACCTGCCACTTGTCACGCGGCACCAGGCGGCGAAGCGCCGGCAAGAACGCGAACGGCAGTGCGAGCGACAGTCCGACGTTGAGCAGCGCCATGGCGAGGAACAGATAGCGGTCGTCACCGAGCACGCTGAGCATGGCGCTGTTGAGCACGTCCCAGAGGAAGTTTGATTCCCCGAGTCCCTGTGCCCGTCCCGCCGCGCGCTCGACGTATCCCAAGCTGTCGTTGTTGATCGCGCGAAAGTCGCGGACGAGGAAGCCGTTGTAGAACGCGTCCAGTGAGAGCGCGACCTTCAACACGCCCGACAGCAGCACGAGCATGGCGATGCGCGGCATCTCTCTCACGAACCACCGTGGGGCGGCAGCGGCACCAGAACCCACCGATGGCCCGATAGACAAGGGGACGCTCACGTCGGATGCTCTACGAGGCCGGGGCGAGCGGTATGCCACCGCCGGCGAGACGTGAGCCAGATCGTGAAGACCAAGGGCAGGTTGAGCAGGCACATCACGCCGGAGTACGCACTCGCAGCACCAACGGGGCCGTACAGACGGCCGAGTCCGTAGATCAGGAGTCCCGACACGCTCGAAACGCCGATGCCCCAGATCGCCAGCGGATCACGTTTGTGCGCGCGCAGGTAGACGGCCATCGTCTGAACGCCCTGCGCAGCGGTCGCCCCGAGCATCAGCAACGCGGTCGGCAACACTGGCAGGAGACGCGCGGAAAAGGGGCTGCCGATCGCGGTGAGCACCAGCACACCGATCACGACGGCCACACCACCTCCCGCGGTGACCATCACGGCCATGACGGAGACCCGACGCCAGGTGATGTCGAGCGCGTCGTACTCCTGCCGTGCGATCAGTACGCCGAAGATGGGAGTCCGTGCCGAGAGCCAAGCGCTCCCGAGGGACTGCAGCGCCATCGCCAACTGCATCGTCATGCCCATCTGCCCTGCCACGACCGATCCGTGATACCGGAACATCACGGGCGTGAATAGCGAGAACGCAAAGTAGGAGAGCACCCCCTGCACGCCCAGGCGCCACTGAAGCGGCCAGACCTCCGTGCGCCACGCAAAAACCATCGGAGGCTTCGCCAACAGCGACCGGAAGAGCGCGCGATAGCGGGCCATGAGCAACACGTCCATCAGCAATCCCGCTGCCGTCGCGGCCACGATGGTCCACAAGCCGCCACCAAGCAAGACGGTGCTCCACGTCGCCGCCGCGTTGACAAGGACACCAATCGCCCGGAACGCACTGACTGTGGTGACCTGTCCGCAGCCCTCGAGCAACGACTTGATCGGCAGCGTCCAGAGCGATCCGGCGCTGAGCGTCACCATTACGAGCCACGGCGCCTGCCAAGCGATGCCGGCCGCTTTGGCCGGATCGGCCGAAAGGAAGCGCCACCCGAACGCTCCGGCAACAAGCAGAAACAGGACCGCCGCCATCGCGTACCACTTGCTCAACAGCCGCAGGAACATGGCGAGCCTGCCCGCCGCCTCGTCGTTACCGACAACCCGTCCGGATTCATCCAAGCCAAGTGTCGCCCATTCGTGGCTGGCAACGTTGATCACCACGATGTACAACCCCAACTCGAAGAACGACTGCATCGCGACTAGCGACGCAAACGTGTAGTAATACCCCTGAACGTTGGCGGTGAAGTGTCGTGCGATCAGGACCAGCGTCACCGGACCCGCCAGCAGCGACAGCATCCGCGACGCGACCCCGGCCGCGGTCGCCCGGTCGAGTGAGAGCGCGCGCGCGGTCCGCCGAACGGGCGTCACGCGGACACGTGCGGCGCGAGCGCTGCGAGCACCTTGCTCGCGGCCCCGTCCGGATGGTGCTCGCGCTCGATATGGATGCGCCCCTCGGCGCCGATCCGCGCGCGCAGCGCCGCATCGGGCACGAGCCGAGCGAGATGGGCCGCCACCTCCGCATCCGTGGTCGCCTGACAGTGCGGTGATGCCGCTCCGAGCACGGAGCGCATGATCTCGGGACGTCCATTGGCGATGACCGGACGTCCTACGGCCATCGCCTCGAGTGCGCCCATGGACATGGCGCTCGCGTCCAACTGGTCAAACACGATGTCCGCACGGCGATACTCGTCCCACACCTCGGCCTGCGTCAGCTCGGGTAGCCAGGTCACGTGTGCGGCGAGGCCCGACGAGGCGATGAGCGCCTTGGATGCCTCGACGTCGAGACCCTTTTCTACAAACCGGATGTCGAGCGCAGTGCCGCTCTCCGCGATGTACTTCGCGAGGCCACGGATCATCACGTCACTACCCTTGTAGTCAAGGGACGTGAAGCCCGGGCGGAGCGGTTTCACCCAGGTATGTCGCGCTACGCAGAACACCCGAACGCGCGCGTGGACCGGTGGCGGCGCCAGTTCAAGCACATCCAACGGTACCGGTTGGAACCAGACGCGGCGCGAGCCCGTGACGCCGAGGCCGTCGAGCAACGCGTCACCCACGGGCGATATGCCCGGCGCATGGTAGGAGACGCAGGCAGCGTTCGCAAGCGTCGCCCGCTGGCGGGCGATGAGTCGCGAGTGGAGGTAGCGACGGACCTCGCGCCACACGAAGACCGGCGAGCGGTCGCGCTGCGCCATCACGAGCGGCAAGGTGGCAGGATTCGAGTGGTACTCGAGGTCGCTGCCCGTACATACGACGAACGCGGGACGGGTCAACAGGGGGCCGAGCGCTATGCCGTAGCCGTTGAGGATCACGGCGTCGCACGTCGCCAACGAAGCGAGGATTGCCGCGCGACGTGCGCTGGGCAGCACGGCATGCTGCACTTGAAACGGACTCGCATCCACGAGCCATTCGGGATACGGCACCGTGATGTCCGCGTATCGGAATTCCGGGCGGTGGAGCCGCGCGCTCCCGTCCACGAAGGTGCGCACGTCATGCCCGCGGGCACGCAGCGCCCGCACGATCATGAAGGGGAAGTTGTTGACGTTGCCGAAGACGCCGACGCGCCGGGGGCGATTCCATGGCGAACTCGTCGGGGCGCTAACGCCAGACACGCACCGCCTCGAGCACACGCCCGAGCTCCGCGTCGCTCATGTCATTGTAGAGGGGCAGGCGCACGAGGCGGTCCGAAAGGCACTCCACGACCGGCAGCGTGACCGGTGTTCCGACCAGTCGCACCGCCATGTCCGACCGGTGCAGCGGCAGGTAGTGAAAGACCGCGGTGATCCCGTGCGCGCGGAGGTGCGCGATGAAGCGCGTGCGGGCCTCGAGGGACGGCATCAGCAGGTAGTACATATGCCAGCTCTGCTCGCACTCGGCGGGCACCACCGGCCGTCGCGCCCCCACCTGATCCGACCAATCGCACAACTCGCGGTCGTAGCACTCCCAGATCGCGCGACGATGCGCCTGAATGCGTGCTTCGCTCTCGAGCTGGCCGAAGAGCATTGCGGCATTGAGCTCGCTCGGCAGGTAGCTCGACCCCAGGTCCACCCACGAGTACTTGTCGACCTGTCCGCGGAAAAACCGGCTCCGGTTGGTCCCCTTCTCCCGGACGATCTCGGCCCGTTCGACGAGGGCTGGATCGTTCAGCATCAGCGCCCCGCCCTCTCCGCACGAGACATTCTTCGTATCGTGAAAGCTCTGAGTCGCCATGGCGCCGAAAGAGCCGAGCGGGCGTCCGCGATAGGCACCAAAGAGCCCGTGCGCATTGTCCTCCACCACGGGGATGCCGCGCGCTGTCGCGATCGCCATGATGGCGCGCATGTCACACCCAACCCCCGCATAGTGGACGGGTACGATGGCCCGCGTGCGGTCCGTGATGAGCTGCTCGAGCTTCGATTCGTCCAGATTGAGCGTGTCGGCGCGAATGTCCGCAAACACGGGCCGTGCGCCCCGCAACACGAACGCGTTGATCGTGGAGACGAAGGTGAACGAGGGCACGATCACCTCGTCGCCCGGCGTGACGTCGAGGAGCAGCGCCGCCATCTCGAGTGCGTGCGTGCATGACGTCGTCAGCAGCGCCTTCGCGCTTCCGACGCGTGATTCGAGCAGGGCGTGGCACCGCTTGGTGAACGGGCCGTCTCCCGAGAGGTGGCGCTGCGTGAGTGCGGTCTCGATGTATTCGCGCTCGCGTCCCATGATCGCCGAGCGCGTGAACGGAATGGCTCGCAGCTCAGCCGTCATGCTCACGCTCCAGCAAGGAGACGAGATAGCGACCGTACGAGCTAGCCGATTGCGCACGAGCGATCGCCGCGAACCCCGCGTGATCGATATAGCCCAGCCTCCAGGCGATTTCCTCGGGGCAGGCGATCTTGAGCCCCTGTCGACGTTCGATCGCCTGAATAAAGGCCGACGCTTCCTGCAACGATTCGTGCGTCCCCGTGTCGAGCCATGCCGTGCCGCGACCGAACACGTGCAGGTGCAGCCGGCCCTCGGCGAGGTACGCACGGTTGATGTCCGTGATCTCGTATTCCCCACGGACCGACGGCCGCAGGCCGCGCGCAACCTCTACCACGTCAGCGTCGTAGAAGTACAGCCCCGTCACCGCTATGCTGGAGCGCGGTGCCACAGGCTTCTCTTCAAGGCTGAGCACCTGCCCTCCGCGGTCCAGCTCGGCGACCCCGTACCGTTCGGGGTCCGCAACGCGATACCCGAAAAGCGTGGCCACGCCGGTCCGGTTCGCGGCGGACTGCAGGACTTCCCGCATGCCGGTGCCGTAGAACAGGTTGTCGCCGAGGATCAGGGCCACGCGCGACGTGCCAACAAACTTCGCACCAATCACGAAGGCCATCGCGAGCCCGTTGGGTTGCGGCTGTTCCGCGTAGGAGAGCGCCAACCCCCACTGCGATCCATCGCCGAGCAGTTCCCGGTACTGCGAAAGGTCGCGCGGCGTGCTGATGACCAGGATGTCGCGCACACCGGCCAGCATGAGCGTGCTGAGCGGATAATAGATCATCGGCTTGTCGTACACCGGCAGCAGCTGCTTGCTGACGACGCGCGTGACGGGGTGCAGCCGCGTCCCGCTGCCGCCAGCGAGGATGATTCCCTTCACGCCGTCTCCCCGAGGCCAAGGCGCTCGCGACGGTAGACGCCCGACGTCACGCGAGCGCACCACGTAGCCTGATGGGCCAGATACCAAGCGACGGTGCGCCGGAGCGCGGTGGCAAACGTCTCGTGCGGGCTCCAGCCGAGTTCGGATGCTGCACGCGAGGCATCGATGGCGTACCGCTGGTCGTGCCCCGGACGGTCGGAGACCATCGTGATGAGGCGAGAGTGTCGACGGCCTGCGGCATCTGGTGCGAGCTCGTCGAGCAGCCCGCACACTGCGTGCACGACGTCGAGGTTGGTGCACTCGTACCCGCCACCCACGCAGTATGTCTCCCCCGGCTGGCCTCGCTCGAGGATGGCCAACAGTGCCGAAACATGGTCATCGACGTACAGCCAATCGCGCACGTTGGATCCGGTGCCGTACACCGGCAACGGCTTCCCTTCAAGTCCGTTCAGGATCACGAGCGGAATCAGCTTCTCCGGAAACTGATACGGGCCGAAGTTGTTCGAGCAGTTCGAGGTGAGCGTGGGCAGCCCGTAGGTGTGGTGCCACGCACGCACGAGATGGTCCGCGCCCGCCTTGCTCGCCGCATACGGCGAGTTGGGGCGATGGGGGCTCTCTTCCGTGAAGCGTCCCTCGCTTCCGAGCGAGCCGAACACTTCATCGGTCGAGATCTGCAGAAAGCGGAACCGAGCCCGTCGCTCGCCCTCGAGTCGCTTCCAGTACTCTGTGGCCGCCTGCAGCATGGTCAACGTACCGACGACGTTGGTCCGAACAAATTCCCCCGGTCCGTCAATCGAACGGTCCACGTGGCTCTCGGCCGCGAGATGCATCACCACATCGGGCTGGTGCTGCGCGAAAAGCGCGCCCACCAGCGCCTCATCCGTGACGTCGCCCTCGATCAGCCGATGTCGTGGATGGTCCGCGGCCTCGGCCAAGGATTCGACGTTGCCGGCGTACGTCATGCGGTCGAGGGTGACGACCGAGTGCGACGTGGCCAGAACCAGATGCCGCACCAGCGCCGAGCCGATGAAGCCAGCTCCGCCCGTCACGAGAAAAGTCGTCAAGAGGACCGCAGGGGAAGCCGGGAAGCGCGAACGAATTGCCTACGCACCAAGCATGGAAAAATAAGGACTCGCGACAGGGGCATCAACTGACCCTCCGCTCACGCGCACCAATCGGACCCCTTGCGCGAGCGGGGGCAGTTGTCACAAAACCAGCGTCGAGACCGTTCAGGCCTCGGCGTCTGCGGCGACGCTCCGCTGCGCCAACGCCGGCGAGATCACCTGCGTCCGCGTCATGATTTCGGGCGGTGCGGCCCCGGGCCGCGCGATCGCGATGCCGCCGGACACCTCACGCGGGCGGGCCTCCTCGCTGCGCACGGCGGAGACCTCACGCGTGCGTTGCGACTCGATCGCGGTTGCCACAGGCTGCACTGGCACCGTTCCGAGCGTCACGATCGCGGCGTACGGGTTGTGCTGGTCCAGCCATGCGGCCAGCACCAGGCAGGCGAGCAGGTAGCTGCCACCGCCAATCAGGAGGCCAGGGGTACCGTACAGGTAGGCAACAGCAAGAACAGCGGCGCCCCCGAGCGCGACCGCATGCAGCTTCAGCACCGCCGAAACGTCCGAGCTTCCGAGGTAGACGAGCCGATGCGACGAATGATCGCGGCCCCCGTCCATCACGCGCTTACCGGCCCGGCGACGCGAGATCACGACAAGACCCGTGTCCAGCAGGGCGATCGAAGCGACGGCCATGGTCGCGAGCGTTCGGGACCACGCTGCGTCGACCGGAACAAGCGCCGCCGCGCGCAGCGAGAGCCAAGCGACCATGAAGCCGAGCACCAGGCTGCCGGCGTCGCCCATGAAGACGCGGGCTCGGGGAAAATTGAACGGCAGGTAGGCGAGGCAGGAGCCGACGCAAGCGAACCCGATGGTCGCGGCCACGGTGTCGTGCTCCACCAGCGCGAGCATTCCTACGCCCGCCCCGACTACGGCGACGAAGCCCGCCGCGAGTCCGTTCATGTTGTCGAGCATGTTCACGCTGTTCGTGATGCCCATGACCCACAACGCCGTGAGCGGAACGCTGATCACGGCAGGGAGCCAGCCCCCAAAGCGCTCTCCGTTCAGCACAACGGCGATCGCCACAGCGCCCTCGATGACGAGCTTTACCCACGGTCCGACGGGACGCCGATCGTCGACGAGGCCGAGGAAAAAGAGCACCCCGAGCGCTGGCAACACCAACGGCGGGAGCGCAACGCGCGACACGATCAGCCCCACCGCCAAGCCAATGGCGAGTGCGACACCGCCCATCAGGGCGACCGGCTTGCTGTGCCAGCGGTCGGCGCGCGGCTGCGAAACCCATCCGAGGCCGTGCGCGGCGCGCTCGACCACCGGCATGAGCAACAAGGTGGCAATTGCCGAACCGAGCGCAGCGACCCAGGCGCCGGACCCGGATGGCGTCATGCGAGGGCGAGCGACATCAGATCGCTCCGTGGCGATAGTGGTCCGCGACCTGCAGGATGATGTCGTCGATCGTGCGCGTTGGCTGGTAGGCGATGTGCGCGCGCAGCTTGTCGAGGTCGGGCGTGCGGCGGCGCATGTCCTCGAAGCCACGACGAAAGATCTGTTCGTATGGCACGTGCACAATCTCGGATGTGCTCTTCGTGAGGACACGTACGCGCTCGGCCAGCGCGTTCATCGAGATTTCACTCTCGTTTCCGATATTGAACACGCCGCCGAGCGCCGCCGGCGTGTCGAGGAGCGCGAGAATGCCGTCCACCGCGTCGAGCACATGATTGAAGCAGCGTGTCTGCTCGCCGTCGCCAAACACGACGATGGGCTCGTTGAGGAGGGCTTTCTGCACGAAAGAGGGTACGACCATACCGTACTCACCGGTTTGGCGCGGGCCCACCGTGTTGAAGAAGCGCGCGACGACGACCGGCAGCCGCTTCTCGTCGAAATACGCAAGCGCCAGGAACTCATCCATCGCCTTCGAGCAGGCGTACGCCCAGCGCCGCTTCGAGGTGGGGCCGAGCACCCAGTCGCCGTCTTCCTTGAGGCCGACCATCTTCTCGTCGTACTCGAGCAGCTTGCCGTATACCTCAGAAGTCGACGCGACCAGCACCTTGCGGTCATGCGCACTGCACGCCCGAAGCACGTTCTCGGTGCCCACCACGTTCGTGGTGATCGTCTCCACCGGGCGTTCCATGATCAGGCGCACGCCAACGGCTGCGGCGAGATGCAGTACGATGTCGGCATCCACGACGAGGGGCTCAAGGACATGCGCGTCCAAGATGTCACCCACCGTGTGGCGAAACGACTTCGTGCCGATCAGATGCTGGATGTTGGCAAGGCGGCCGGTCGACAGGTTGTCGATCACATGGACCGCGTGTCCATCCGCAATCAGGCGGTCGCACAAGTGACTTCCAATGAAGCCAGCGCCACCCGTGATCAGGTATTTCATCGAGTTCCAGAATGCGAAGTAAAAGCGCCGCCCGCATGCGACAACGGCGCCGCAGCGGACATGGGCGTATGACTACGCGCCTTTCCACTCAAACGAATTCTAAGGGATCACGAGAAGGCAAGCAAGCTTCCCTCACGCTTGAAGATACGTAGTCTGGCTCGCTCCGAATGCCCGCGGACCGTCGCGAGTTGGACTTGTGACGCCCGTCACCATCAAGTCACTTTTCGTCGGTCGCGGACCACCCTTACACGCATCACCGGCTCGACATTCTTCGGGGTAGCCAGCCATCCACGCCGATCGCTCACCCTGAATTGCTGCCGCAGAATTCCGAGGAGGAAATCCGACGGTCCGCGGCGAGTCGGCGGGGAGCGCGAAGGCACTCCGAGCGGTTTCATCGACGGCACGCAACACGACGACACTCCCGCGATCATCGTGCGGGGCGTCCGGCCGACAACACGCGACGCTCGCGTGTCCGGGTCCATCATCCGACACTGAAGCGCGCATCGTCGACGCTGCGTCCTGCCGCGCACGCAAGGCAGCGACCCGATCCACGACCTTCGCCGAGCGGACGGACGGGCTCATGCGCTGAACGCCGGACCACGTGCGCGCACCGCGCGAACGGCCGCGGGGTGTGCCATGGACGCAGTCACCGCGCACTGGCAGATTGGGCCGTGCGTTCGTCTTCCGACTCGGCACGACGACTCCACCCTCACTCCTGACTCCCGTGGCATCCCGCATCGAAGGCACGATCGAGGCCGATGAGATCATCGTCGGGGAAGGAGTGACCGTCGAGGAGGGCGTGCTCATTACCGGTCGAGGAGGACCTGCCCGGAAGGTGGTACTGGGAGACAACGCTTTCATTGGGCGCAACAGCCGGATCATGGTGCCGGAGTTTCGGCTCGGCGACTACTCGAAGCTCCACATGCACGCCTTCGGGATGGGAGATCAGCCACTTCAGATTGGCCGCAACTGCTGGATTGGTGGCCACTGTGTGCTAGACTCCCAGGGCGGTCTCGACATTGACGACAATGTTGGTATCGGCGCACAGAGCCAACTGTGGACGCACATTCAATTTGGTGACATCGTCGAGGGATCACGTTTCTTCTCGCGGCGTCGCATGCATGTCGGCAAGGACGCGTGGTTCGTAGGGCACTGCATCGTGTCCCCGGTCGCCGTGGGTGCGCGAAGCATGGCCATGGTTGGATCGGTCATCACGAAAGACATGCTGCCCAACCACGTCTACGCAGGCGTGCCGGCCAAGGATGTCACCGACAAAATCGGGATGCAGTTCGAGAGTCGTTCCGTTGAGCAGAAAGCCGCGAAGTTGACGGAGCTCTTGGAGGAGTTTCTCTCGACGCACCCGGAACATCGCGGTGAGCTCCGGGTGATCCGCGACGCGAGTGAGGCGCTTGCTGAAAAGACGAACTTCAATGTCGACGACCGTACGTACACGCGCACGCGCTCTTCCGCGGAGGTGTCCTTTCTAGGTGCGATGGTGCCGTTGATAAAGTTCACTCCTGCAGGCGCGCCGCCCTTCATCGATCTGGTGCAGAACGAGATCTGACCGGCGAACCTATTCAAGTCGCGCCCGCAACCGCCCCGCCAACTCCACCGACACGCGCGCCCGCACCACCATCACGTCGCCGTCCGTGGTCTGCTCCAGCACTTCCCCGCTCCGGTGCAACTCCGCCAGGGTGCGCCCATCCGCCGCCGGCACGCGAAACTCCTGAATCGGCCGCGACGCCTGCTGCAAGGTCAGCAGCGTCGCCCGCAGCGCCTCAAGTCCACCCGGATTGACCGCCGACACGAATACCGAGCCCGGTATCAGCTCGACCATGCGGGCTTCCAGTGCCTCCGCCTGCTCCGGCGGCAACAGATCCATCTTGTTGAAGACGTGCACAACCGGCGTGTCGTGAACGCCCAAGTCGGCCAACACTTCGTCGACGACCTCGCGGTGCTCCTCCCACGTCGGATCGCTCGCATCGATCACGTGCAACAGCACGTTTGCCTCGGTCACTTCTTCGAGCGTGGCGCGGAACGACGCCACCAGGTGGTGCGGCAGCTTCCGGATGAACCCCACCGTGTCGGTCACGAGGACATGGCCGGCATCGCCGATGGTCACCTCGCGCGTGAGCGGATCGAGCGTGGCGAAGAGCCGATCCTCGACGAAGATGTCCATCGCGCCGGAGAGGCCACGCAATACCGACGACTTGCCGGCGTTCGTGTAGCCGACGAGCGCCGTGCGGAACGACGACTTGCGGCCGGCGCGCTGCACGGCGCGTGAGCGTGTCACGTCGATGAGGCGCTCCTTGAGCACGCGCAGGCGGTGACCGATGAGGCGGCGATCGGTCTCGAGCTGCGTTTCACCGGGGCCTCGCATGCCGATGCCACCGCGGAACTTCTCGAGGTGGGTCCACATGCGCGTCAGGCGCGGCAGCAGGTATTCGAGTTGCGCGAGCTCGACCTGCATCTTGGCCTCGGCGCTGCGCGCGCGCACGGCAAAGATGTCGAGGATGAGTTCGGCGCGGTCCATCACGCGCTTCCCGATCGCGTCCTCGACAGCCTTGCCCTGTGCCGGCGACAGCTCATCGTCGAAAATGACGAGCGTGGCATTCTTGTCGATCGCGAGCTGCGTGAGCTCCTCGACCTTGCCCTTGCCGAGGTACGTGCCGGCGTGCGGGCGGTCAAGCTGCTGGGTGAGCGTGCCGACGACCACGGCGCCCGCGGTATCGGCGAGGCGTGCGAGCTCCTCGAGATGCTCCAGCACGACGTGCTTGGCGGCCGCACCCTTGCGGGGCGCACCGATGAGGATCGCCCGCTCGGCGGGCGGCGTGAGTTCATGATGGATTCGGGCCACGGTCAGCGCCCCTTGCGCGCGTTGAATCGTCCAGTGGCGTCGAAGGGCCGGTTGAAATCGCCCACCGGGGTGCCGACGGTGACGTCGCCCTTCACGCGGTAGTTCACTTCGCCTTGCGTCATGAGTTGCACGATGACCATGCCGAGGGTGCGGAACTCGAACGCGATGGGCAGGCGCACGAGCGAGGAGTCGTTGGCGGGAAGCTGCAGCCGCTCGAGCGGCTGGCCGACGCCGACCAGCGTCGAGTCGGCGTAGAGCGAGTAGGTGAGGCGGCGAATGTCGATGCCGAAGGCGTTCGGGTTCTTCACGTTGAGCACGACGTCCACCGTGGCACCGGAGAGCGCAACATCCTTGAGCGCGACGCCACGGAAATCCACCGCCGGCGGCTGGGGGCGCAGCGAGGCGCAGCCGGTGGCGACGCTCGCGAGTGCGACGACGGCCACGCGCGCCGCGGCGAGACAAAGGGCGGAACGAAACGGTCGAGTCATGCGGTCCTCGCCCTGAGGGCGGCGATGATACGTGGCCCGGCCTCGCCGTCCCATCCATCGGGGCGGCGGAGGCCGGCGCTGCGGGTGACGGCGGCGAGCGCGCCCACGAGTGCTGTGGGATCGGGCACGAGCCGGTTGGTGCCTTCGGTGATGGTCACGGGTCGCTCGGTATTGGGACGCACCGTGAGACACGGGATGCCGAGCGCGGTGGTCTCCTCCTGCAGGCCGCCGGAGTCGGTGATGACGGCGTAGGCCCGCGTGACGAGGTGCAGCATGGCCTCGTACGGCACCGGATCGGTCATCACGACTCGGCCCGCCGCGATGCCGAATTCTGCCATGCGCGCGCGCGTCCGCGGGTGCGCCGGAAAGGTGACCGGCCGCGTCTCGGCAATCGCGCGCAGCGCGGCCATCACGGCGGCGAGTCGGTCCGGCTCGTCCACGTTCGAGGGCCGGTGCAGCGTTACCACGACCGAACCGTCGTGCGTCCACGCACCGTCGGCGGCCGGCGCGAGTCCGAGGCGAGCGAGCGTGAAGTACAGCGTGTCGATCATGACGTTGCCCACGAAGACGATCTCGCTGTCCGGTTCGCCTTCCGCCTTCAAGCGCGCGTCGGCGTCGCGGGACGGCGTGAGGAGCAGGTCGGCCAGTCGGTCGGTCACGAGGCGATTGATCTCCTCGGGCATCGTGCGGTCGTCGCTGCGAAGGCCGGCCTCCACGTGCGCGATGCGGATACCGAGCTTGGCGGCGACGATGGACGCCGCCATCGTCGAATTGACATCGCCATACACCAGCATCCAGTCCGGGCGGTACTCCTCAAGCACGGGCTCGATTCGCTCCATGATGCGCGCCGTCTGCACGGCGTGCGAGGCGCTCCCGACGGCGAGGTTCACGTGGGGCGTGGCAATGCCAAGCGACTCGAAGAAGGAGTCCGACATGACGTCGTCGTAATGCTGCCCGGTGTGGACGATGACCTGAGCAACCCCTGCGGCCACGCCGGCGCGGTAGACCGGCGCGAGCTTGGGAAAGTTCGGTCGAGCTCCGACGATGTGCAGGATCTGCATCTCAGTTGGTCAAGGTGGACGGCGCGTCGCCACCGTCAATCTTGTCGCGCAGTCCGCGCCACCAAGCGAGGCGCTTGGCCACCTCCTTCTCGAACCCGAAGGGGCCCGGCTCGTACAGCGTGACGTCCTTCAGCTCGTCGGGCAGATAGTCCTGCGGCGTGTACGCCTCAGGTACCGCGTGCGCATACTGATATCCGTCACCGTACCCGAGGGTCTTCATCAATTTCGTCGGTGCATTGCGGATGTGCAGCGGCACGGCGGCAGCCGGGTGCTGTGCCGCGAGCGCTTGTGCCGCGCCCCACGCTTCGTACACCCGGTTGGACTTGGGCGCCGTGGCCAGATAGACGCACGCCTCCGCAATGGCCAGTTCACCTTCGGGGGAGCCGAGGAAGTGATAGGCATCGCGCGCGGCGATCGTGACCGTGAGGGCCTGCGGATCCGCGAGGCCGATGTCTTCCGTGGCGAACCGTACCATGCGGCGCAACACGTACAACGGATCTTCCCCGCCGCCGAGCATGCGCGCCAGCCAGAAGAGCGCGCCCTGCGGATCGCTGCCGCGCAGCGCCTTGTGGTACGCGCTGATGAGGTTGTAATGCTCCTCGCCCGACTTGTCGTAGCGGGAAACACGCAGCTGCAGGGCGTCGCGCGCGACCGACAGCGTGATGCGATGGTCCTCGCCCACGAGCGCGGCGGCCGCCTCGAGGACCGTGAGCGCACGACGCGCATCGCCGTCCGCCTCGGTGGCCATCGCGAGCCGCGCGTCATCGTCGAACGCGAGCTCGAGCGCGCCCAGGCCGCGCTCTCGATCGGCCAGCGCGCGATCGAGCAGTTGCGCCACCTGCTCGACCCCCAGCGGCTCGAGCACGAAGACGCGCACGCGCGAAAGCAGTGCGCCGTTGACCTCGAAGCTCGGGTTCTCCGTCGTGGCACCCACGAGCGTGAAGAGCCCCGACTCCACGTGCGGAAGGAACGCATCCTGCTGCGCGCGGTTGAGACGGTGGATCTCGTCCACGAACAACACGGTGCCCTGCCCGCTCTCGCGGCGTGCTTCCGCCTCCGCGACCACCTCGCGAACGCGCGGCACCCCCTCGCTCACCGCGCTGAACGGAACGAAGGCACGGTCCGTGTGCTGTGCGATCAGCCGTCCCAAGGTCGTCTTGCCAGACCCCGGCGGCCCCCAGAACAGCATCGAGGCCACGCGGCCACCCTCGAGCTCCCTTCGGAGCGGGCGGCCGGGGCCGAGCAATTGGGCCTGCCCCACCACTTCGTCCAGAGTGCGTGGGCGCATGCGCGCGGCGAGCGGTTCGCTGACATTGCCGGCGAACAGCGAGTGGCCGCCGCCGGCTACTGCGCGGCGCCTAGACGTGGTAGAACTCCCGGTACCAGGCCACGAACCGCTCGATCCCCGACGCGATCGGCGTCGCCGGCTTGAAGCCGACATCGGCCTGCAGGTCGTCGACGTTCGCGTACGTCGCCTGCACGTCGCCCGGCTGCATCGGCCGCATCTGCTTCTGCGCCACCTTGCCCAGCGACTTCTCCAGCGCCGCGATCATGTCCATGAGCGGCACGGGATTGTTGTTGCCGATGTTGTACACGCGGTACGGCGCACGCGAACTGACCCCCGGTACGACTGGCACCGTCTCGGATGTCGGGATGCGGTCGGACACGCGGATCACGCCCTCGACGATGTCGTCGACGTAGGTGAAGTCGCGCTGCATGTCACCGTTGTTGAACACCTCGATCGGACGTCCCTCGAGGATCGCCTTCGTGAAGAGGAAGAGCGCCATGTCCGGGCGGCCCCACGGGCCGTACACCGTAAAGAAGCGGAGGCCGGTGGTTGGCAGGTTGAAGAGGTGACTGTACGTGTGCGCCATCAGCTCATTGGCCTTTTTGGTGGCCGCGTAGAGGCTGATCGGATGGTCCACGTTGTCGGACGTCGAGAACGGAAGCTCCGTGTTGGCACCATAGACCGAACTGCTCGACGCGTACGTGAGGTGCCTCACCCCGTTGTGCCGGCATCCCTCGAGAATGTTGAGGAAGCCGAGCATGTTCGCGTCCATGTACGCGTACGGGTTGGTGAGCGAGTACCGCACGCCCGCCTGGGCCGCGAGGTGAATGACGCGCTCCGGCTTCTCCGTGGCGAACATCCGGTCCATGGCGCCGCGGTCGGCGACGTCGAGCCGCAAAAACGTGTAGCCCTTCTTGCCCTCCTGCCGCGCCAGTCGCGCCTCCTTGAGGCGCACGTCGTAGTAGTCGTTGACGTTGTCGACGCCAATGACTTCGTCGCCACGATCCAGCAGGCGATGCGTGACGTGGGAACCGATGAAACCGGCGTTGCCGGTGACCAGATAGCGGGTCATGTCGAAAGCAGGAAGGACGCGAACTGTACGACGATGCCAGACGGCACAGAGGGAAAGCTAGTCGTGCCGGGTGCGGGAGGGAGCGCCGAGCCCGAGACGAGAGACCGCGGCCTCAATCGCGCGGTCGAGTTCCTGAGATCCAGCGAGCGCGTTGTGCGCCGAAGCCCACCGGCGGTCGCCGAGCGCCGACACGGATACCTGTCCCAGCCCCGACGCTACCAGCACTTCACGCCACACGGGGGTGCGGGCCCAACACCAGACGGACAGCTGCGCCGAGAGGGACAACTGTCGTCCATCGCCCCAGAGCGTCACGATCACGCTTCCGGTACGGGACAGCGGAGACCGCAGTCGTGCGATGCTCTCGCGCACGTCGGAGAGCGCCACGTTGCCTCCCTCCCATGCCTCGCCGTCGCGCACCCGCAGAAATGAAACCGACACCGTGCCGGGCATCTCGGCACTCAGCGCGTGAAAAAGCGATACGCTGCCCTCAGCGGGCACGTCAGTGCGCGACACCCACAAGTCACCCTCGCGCCAACTGGCAAACGTGTCCATCTCCACGCGAAAACGATGCGCCACCACCGTCTCGGCCTCGGCGCCGCGCAGGAACGTCACGGTTCGCCTCCGGGCAGGACGCTCTCGAGGGCGACGAGGACGAAGGGCGCGTTCATGCGGCGGCACCCGCGAGGGCATCCGCGAAGGCATCCGCGTATCGCGCGGCGATACCGGCAGCCGCGTATTCAACCGGCGCGGCAGCACGCACCATAGCAGACGCCGCCAGGCGCGCGAGCGCGTCTGCTAGCGCAGGCACGCTGACGGCGTCGGTAAGCACGCAACCGGTGCGTCCACTGATCATCTCCTTGATGCCCCCAATTGCCGGAGTGGCAATCACCGGCGTGCCGCTGGCGAGCGCCTCCAGCACCGCATTGGGAAACCCCTCGAAGCGCGAACTCAGCACGAACGCATGCGCGCGGGCAAAGACCGCATACGGGTTCTGCACGAAACCCGCGAAGTGCACGCGCGCCCCGATCCCGAGTTCGCGCGCGAGCGCCTCGAGCTCCGCGCGCAGCGGTCCGTCGCCCAGCAGCACCAGCTGAAAGCGCGCGTCCCGGAGTTGGGCCAGCGCGCGCAGCAGCAGGTCGAATCCCTTCTCGTGCGACAACCGACCCGCAGCCACTAGCCGAATGGCCCCGCTGCTCTCCCATTCACCATACCCCGCCGCTTCCGTCGCCGTAGTCGCGGCGAGTGCCTGAATCCGTACGATGTCCACGGGATTGGGGATGACCACCGCACGATCATCGGGCAACCCGAACTCCAGCTCGAGCTCGGAGCGCATCGCCTCGGACTGGCAGATCACCCGGTCGAAGCGCGGATACAGCCGGCGGTACGCGACCCGCCACGCCAGACGCTCGAGCGGGCTGCGCGGGACCTCGCGGACCGGCACAGTCTCGCGGGCCACCAAACGTGTCCGTGCCGGCAGGAGCGGACGCACAAGAGCGAGCCCGATGTTCAGCACGCCGATGACGGACATCACGACATCGGGCTGTCGCGAGCGGATGAGGCGGACCAGTGCCGGCAGGCTGTGCCGAACGCGACGCGTGCCGAGATCGATGACGGGAACGTCCGTCGGAATGTCCGTCGCGAACACTGCATGTCGTCCATCCAGGAGCGCGATTGCCGGACTGAACCGCGTTCGGTCCAGATGACGCACAAGCGTGGTCACTACCCGCTCCGCGCCGCCGCCCTGCAACGAAGGAATGACGATGAGCAGGCTAGCCGGCACCGGCGCGTTCATCGGCTAGCCTCCGATCGCCGGGCAGCCTCGAGCATCAGTTGATCCACCGTGTTGCGGCTCGGATCCTCCAGCACCCAATCGAGCAGCGCAGCAAGCATGCCGCCGAGCGCGGGGCCGCTCGCAACACCCGCGCGCATCACGTCCCCGCCGTCCACCGCGAGGTCGGCCAGCTCCACCGGTTCGCGCCAAGCGGCGCGCAACATGCGCCGATACACCGACGCCACGAGATGCGCTTCTGGCGCCGACCGTCCCAGTGCGCGTGCCGCCGTCCAACGCGCCAGCGCAATGCGCATGAACGCCCCGACCCGCGTACGTCCGATGGTCGCCACCCAGCGACGCAGGGTTGCCGGTGTGACGTCCCCCGCCGTAAGCGCAGCCTCCATGGTCGCGCCGAGCGTGACCCAGCGCTCGGCCAGCTCCGAAACCCAGCGCGCGTCCGAGTTGGAGCTGCGCAGCGCCTTGAGTGCGCCTGCCGCCGACTGTCCACCGACCTCCACAAGCAGCGCGGCGAGCCGATTGAGTTTCCGCTGCGGTCGCCCCGCGAGACCCGGCATGGCGATTTGGTCAAGCGAGCGCAGCGCCAACTCTGACACGCGCGCGAGCGCGGGCACGACGGCCTCGGCGATCCCAGCCTGCCGCCACAACGTCAGCGCCTCGCTCGGCCGTCGTACCTGCTCCATCGTCTTCTCGAGTTCCTGGCGGACGCGTTCGGCGGACAGCCGCTTGAGGTCGCGCGCGCTGCCGAGGATGGCCTGCCAGGTAGCGGGCTCGATGCGGAAACCGAAGCGGGACGCAAAGCGGATCGCGCGTAACGCGCGCAAGCGATCCTCGCGCATGCGCGCCTCGGCATCGCCGACAGCGCGGAGCAACCCGGCCGCAAGGTCCCGCTGGCCGCCGTGCGGATCGCGCAGCTCCTGCCTGG
>JAYTVE010000196.1:0-1989 GCA_043744185.1 Gemmatimonadota bacterium
AGTTGCCGCCCAAGACGCTGTCGCTGCTGCCGGATTTCGGCGACTGGAACCTGACGCTCTCGGTGCTGATCATCCCGCTGGCGGTGCAATGGTGGTCGGTGTGGTACCCGGGGGCCGAGCCGGGCGGCGGTTCGTACATCGCGCAACGCATGCTCGCGGCCAAGGATGAACGCCACGCGATGGCGGGGACGCTGTGGTTCAACGTGGCGCACTACGCGCTCCGTCCATGGCCGTGGATTATCACGGCGTTGGCGAGCATGCTGGTGTTCCCGACGCTCAACGACATCCACGTGCAGCTACCGTGGGTGGACGAGAAGCTGATCGGCCACGACCTCGCGTTTCCGGCGATGCTGACGCTCCTGCCGCATGGGATGCTGGGGGTGATGATCGCGGCACTGCTGGCGGCCTACGTGAGCACGATCGTGACGCACCTCAACTGGGGCTCGAGTTACCTCGTCATTGACATCTACCATCGCTTCCTCAAGAAGAACGCGAGCGAGCCGCATCTGGTGTGGGTGTCGCGCGGGCTGTCGATCGTGCTGATGGCGGCGGCGGCGCTCTTCACGCTGGCGCTCACGACGGCGGGCGAGGCGTTCCAGCTGCTGCTCTCGGTGGGCGCCGGCACGGGGCTGCTCTACCTGTTGCGCTGGTTCTGGTGGCGCATCAACGCGTGGAGCGAGATCGCGGCGATGTTCTCGAGCTTCTCCGTGGCGCTGGCGTTCTTCATCGCGAAGCAGAACGGTCTGCAGATGCAGGAGTCGATCCAACTGCTGATCACGATCGCGATCACGACCGTGTGTTGGGTGGGGGTGACGTTCGCCACCGCGCCGGTCGACGACGCAACGTTGATCGCCTTCTACCGGAAGGTGCGGCCCGCGGGTCCGGGCTGGGCGCGCGTGCGCGCGATGGCCAACCTCGAGCCGAGCCCGGACTCGCTGCCGATGCAGATGCTGGGCATGGTGTGCGGCGTGATGTGGGTGTACGCGGCGCTGTTCGGCACGGGCAACCTGCTGTACGGGCACATGCCGCAGGCGGCGGTCTGCGGCGTGGTGTTTGCGGCGGCGAGCTTCGGGCTGTGGAAGACAGCGGCGGGGCTGTTTGGCGCACGCGACACGGCGAGCGCGGCGTAGCGGGCGCTACGCCGCGGTGACGAGGCGGCGCAACCGGTCTTCGCTGGCCTCGAGCGCAGCGAGCAGGGCAAACTGGGCGCGGGCACGGTCGAGGTTCTGGCCGGCCCGCGTCGTGTTATAGTAGCGATCTGCTTCTAAATAGTCGGCGAGGAAGCGGACGCCCTGCTCGTAGGTGATGACGAGGGCGCCGTCGACGAGCGACTCGCGCTCCTGCGCCGTGAGCGCGGGCCCGGCCGCCTCGATCCACCCGTGGAGCAGCGCCTCGAGCACGGGCCAGCGGAGGGTGACGGCGCGCGGGTCGTCCTCGGCGCGATCGCCGGCCATGGACCGCACGAGGTCGCCGACGTCCCACGCCGCGAGGCCGGGCATGACGGTGTCGAGGTCCACGACGCAGAGGGCATCGCCGGTGGCGTCATCGAAGAGGACGTTGGCGATCTTGGCGTCATTGTGCGTGACGCGCAGCGGCAAGCGCCCTGCGTGCAGCGCGCCCATGAGGCGGGCGCCGAGGGCGTGTCGAGCGCGCGCGAACGCGATGTCTGGAGCGGCGGTAGCGGCGCGTTGCGCGCTGTCGGTCTCGATCGCGGCCTCGAGCGCGGCGACCCGGCGTGGCGTGTCATGGAAGTGCGGGATGGTCTCGCGCAGGCCACGCGCGTCGAGATCGGCGAGGTTGCGAAAGAAGGACCCGAATGCGCGCGCCGCCTGCGCCGCTTGCGATGGCCGCTCGGTGGTGGTGACGCCGTGCGAATCTTCGATGAACTGGAAGGCGCGCCACGCAGTGCCGTCGTGATCGCGTTCGATCAGGCGACCGTGGTCGGACGTGACGGGCACGAGCAGATGGCGGCGCCGCTCGCGTGCCGGC
>JAYTVE010000197.1:0-1985 GCA_043744185.1 Gemmatimonadota bacterium
GCCTGACCGTCCATCGACTCGAGGCGTCGCAGCCAGCGTGCGTCGTGCAGGCGTTGCGCGCGCAGCACCTCGCGATCGGACACACCGTGCTCGCGGAGCGCGATGATCTCGGCCCAGGTGGCATTGACGGCGGCGCGCAGCTCGGTGCCCTGCCCTTCGAGCGACACGACGAAGAGGCCCAGGTCATCCGGCGTGTAGTGATACGCGCCGACGCTGCTCGCAAGGCCGGGATCGCGCACGGCGCGGTAGAGCCGCGAACCGCGTCCGCCGCCAAGGATGGTGCTGGCGATCTCGAGCGCGGGTGCGTCGGCATCGTGCACGTCGCAGGCGCGCCAGCCGATGGCCGCGTGTCCCTGCGCGATGTCGCCGTCGAGTTCGCGCCAGCGGAAGCCGGTGGCGGAGGTCTCGACGGGGCCGCGATCTCGAGGGGCCGTGCCGTCGCTGAGCGCGCCCCAGCGGGTCGCCACGGCGGCCACGATCGCGTCCTCGTCGACGTCGCCGACAATGGCCAGGATGGTGTTCGACGGCGTGTACCAGGCGCGGTAGAATCGATCGACCATGGCGCGATCGAAGGTGCGGAGCCCGGCTTCCCGTCCGATGCGCCAGCGGCGGATGCGATGGCGGTCGTGGAGCAGTTCGTAGAGCGTTTCGGTGGTGACGGCGTCGGGATTGTCCGCCTTCCGCTTCGCTTCCTGGATGATGACCTCGAGCTCGCGCGAAAGTTCGTCGGCATCGATTACCGAGTGCGCGTACGCGTCGAACTGGATGTCGAGCCCGGCCTCGAGCCCGCTCGCGGGGAGCGTGGTGTAGTAGGCCGTATGGTCGTAGATGGTGCCGGCGTTGAGCACGCCGCCGGCCGCCTTGGTGGCCTTCGCGATCTCGCCGGGACCGAGGCGCGGCGTCCCCTTGAAGTACATGTGTTCGAGCACATGCGCGATCCCGACGACGTCGTCGGTCTCGTCGAAGTAGCCCGCACTCACCCAGGTGACGATGCCCACGACCGGCGCCGAGGGATCGCGCCGGACGAGGAGGGTGAGGCCGTTGTCGAAGCGGGTGCGCCGGACCGCACTCGACGTGGCAGTGCTCGTCATCCGGTCAACACGTTGCGCCGGAAGTCGTGCTCACTTCACGATGCGGAGGAGTCCCGCGTTCGCGCTGCCGCGGATGAAGCTCTCGTAGTCGGTGCTCGAGATCTTCACGCCGGTGAGCGAGTGATGGCGTCGTGCTTCCGTCTGCATGAATTCGTGCAACGAGCGCCCCGTGAATGCGGCGTTCGCATCACGCAGTTGGCGGACGATCTCCTCCCACGTGCCCTTGAAGGCGTGGCCTTCGCGCGTGGCGACCTCGTGCGCGTTGTCGATCGCCGCCTGCTTCTCGGCGAGCTCCCCGAGGAGCGCGCCAAAGAGCTCGAGCTGCCCACGCTGCTCGCGCTCGATTTCGTCAGCGAACCGCTGCTCGATCTCGGCCAACATTTCGCCGATGTCGTCGGGCTCTCCCGCGAGTTCGGCGAGGCGATCCTGCCAGGGGCCGAGTTCCTTGTCGGACTCCTTGAGGCGGTAGATGGACTGCTTGAGTTCCATCAGGCGCCAGATGCCGAGCTCGTCCCAGTGATCGTCTGGCACGGTGCGGTCGAGGTGGTAGAGCGCCGCCTCGTATTCACCGCGGTCGTAGAGCAGGTTGGCGATGTAGATGCGCGCCTCGGCGTGGTCGGCGTCGAGCTGCAGCGCGCGGCGGAGCGTGGCGATACTGACCTCGTCTTCGCCCATGCGGTGCTGCGTGTAACCGACGAGGGCGACCGCCTCGGCATTGTCGGGCGCCTGCTGTACGGCGATCTCGAAGAATTCGCGCGCTTCCTCGGCCAGTCCGTCGCGGAAGAGGGCGCGACCGATCTGCAGCATCAGGTCGAGGTCGTCCTGGAAGCCGAGTTCGAGCGTCTTGCGGAAGGTGGCGATGGCCACCTCGGGCTGGCCGAAGCGGAGCATGGT
>JAYTVE010000198.1:0-6366 GCA_043744185.1 Gemmatimonadota bacterium
ACGAGCCGCCACGGCACCGCCACGATCATGGAGTCGCCGAGTCCGGCCTCCACCGCGCTCAAACCGATCCGGTCGGCGCGCAGCCGCACGTCCCCTTCCTCGCCGCTCACCATAACGCGCACAATCGAGGAGTCGCTGGCCTCGAGGCGGCCTTCAATAGAGGTGGCATTCACGCGACCGAACGTGAAACGCAGCACCGCACCGCGCGACACCGGCACCTGCACGCTGTCCTGCGCCGCGAGCGGCGCGGCGGCAATGACAAGCGAGAGGGCGAGGGCGGCGGAGAGGCGGCGCATGGCCAGAGGACGTTGGCGGAGGGACCGCCGATGCGCAACGCGCCTATGAACGTCGTCTCGCCCACCCCGCGTTGCGGCAAAGGTTCCACGAAGCCGGAGCTCCGCCCGCTTCGGCTGGTCAGCCGCCAATGGCGCCGCGTAGCTTTCCAATCGTGCACCTGAACCCCGCCCTCCTGGCGGCGAGCCTCGTCTTCCTGCTCGTCGTGGCCGTCATCGTCTATATCGTGCGCCAGGTGGCGATCGTTGTCATCGCTTCCGCGTGGCAGAAGGGGAACTTCATCCCCTTCTCGCTCGGCATTCGCGCCGCGCGCACCAAGACGAGCGAACCGCTGCTCGCCTCGATGCCCGCCACGCGGTATCCACCGGCGGGCGCTCCCAAGGAACGCGGCACACTCGTGCTGACGCCGGCCCGCATCTCGTTCCAGTCCAAGGGCGGCACGGTGGACATTCCGCTGCGCGCCGTTCGCCACCTCACGGTACTCCGGAACGGCCACCTCGACGTGCGCACGGACGGCACCAACCCCGTGGGTGACTTTACCGTGTCCAACCCCGCCGCCGTCGCGCAGATGATCCAGGCCACCTTCAAGCATCCGAAGGCCGTCCTGCGCTGACGGTTGTACGTCACGCGGGCGCGGGCGAGATTTCCCGACATGCCGTGGCTGAGCCTCACCTTCACGTTGATCGGTCGCGCGATCGTGTCGCCATCACTGGCCGTCGCGCTGCTGACCGTCGTCTGGCGCTTCCGGCGCCGCGGCTGGTACGCGCGCTTCCCTTTCTTGCCGGTGCCGAGCAAGCCGTACGTCGCGTGGCGCATGTACACCGCGTACGGCAGCGAAACCGCGCTCCCGAGTGCCGACGAAGTGGAGCGCTACGCACGCTGGTCCGTGCGCGGCTAGGTGGCCGCTCCGAGCACGCCTGCTCTGCCGCCGACCGCAGCGGCCATCAAGGCCCAAGCCTTCGCACTCGGCTTCGACGACGTCGGCATCGCGCGCCTCGGCCCCGCCGATACGGCGAGCGCATTCAAGCACTGGCTCGACAGCGGCTTTGGTGGCACGATGCGCTACCTGCACCGCTCCGCACGCAAGCGCCTCGACACGCGCCTCGCTGATGAGCTCACCGCGAGTGCCGTTGTGGTTGCGCTCGACTACGGCGGCAAGCAGCCCCCCGGACGTGTGGCCCGCTACGCGCGCGGCCGCGACTATCACGAGGTGCTGCACGAACGGTTGATACAGCTCTCGGCCTGGATCAGCGAACAGTCAGGCGCCGCCATTCACACGCGCCCCTACGTGGACACTGGCCCCATCCTCGAGCGCGATCTCGCGCGTCGCGCCGGACTCGGCTGGTTCGGCAAGAACAGTTGTCTCATCCATCCCGAGCGCGGTTCGTTCATGGTGCTGGGCACGCTGCTGGTCGCGCTCGAACTGGAGAGCACCGAGCCGTTTGCTAGCGAACACTGCGGCTCTTGCACGCGCTGCCTCGAGGCCTGCCCCACGCAGGCGTTCGTCGCGCCGTACGTGCTCGATGCGACGAAGTGCATCTCGTACCTGACCATCGAGTACCGCTCGACGATCCCCGAGGCGCTGCGCCCGCTCATCGGCGAGTGGCTCTACGGCTGCGACATCTGTCAGGACGTGTGTCCGTGGAACCAGAAGTTCGCGGCTGAGACGCCGGCCACCGCACTCGGTTCGTTCGCGCACGTGGCGCACGCAGATCCGCGCGAGTGGATCGCCTATGCAGATGATGAGGCGGTGCAGTTTGCGTACGCGGGCACGGCACTCACGCGCGCATCGCGCCGCACGGCGGTGCGCAACGCGGCCATCGTGCTCGGCAATCGCAACGCGCCGGGGGATCGCGCAGCGCTCGAGCAGGCGCTTGAACACGAGACCGATGAGCTGGTGCGCGTGCACATCGCGTGGGCGCTGGCGCGCGTGAACAAAGGCGGAGCGTGAGGCTTGCGTCACGCTCCCACGACTTTCGTCAGCAGTGGCCGAGATGGTAATTGCGCGGGCTCAGATAGAAGTCTGCGCCACACAAGTACGACCGTCGCTAGTCCACTGAGTGGTCGGAGACAAATCGA
Source organism: Gemmatimonadota bacterium (assembly GCA_043744185.1). GTDB lineage: Bacteria > Gemmatimonadota > Gemmatimonadetes > Gemmatimonadales > Gemmatimonadaceae > JACPPC01. The sequence continues at coordinate 2,374 of JAYTVE010000198.1, forward strand.
CGCAGAACCTCAAGGCGCGCCCTCAAGCTCATTGCATTTGCGAGCGTCGCCGGGGCATTCACGGGAATCAAATCGTCAGTTTGACTTCCATTCAGCATCGCTTCCACCCACCTGCTCATCATGTCAATGTACAATGCCAACGCGGACATCGCGTCCGGCGCGTCATCGAGCACCAAGTAAGCCGGCGGAACATCTCCGCACACCACCCACAGCCATTCGTCAACCGTTTCGACGCGCGGCACGATGCGCGCAAGAAAAACGCCGAGAACGCCTGCCGCCTGAAAGCCGGAATAGAGCTCTACCACCTCTTCACACCAACGGAATTGCTCGAGATATCGCCGCGCGGTCACGGACTGTCCGCGCAAATCCATCGTCTCGCCGATGCTATCACCCGTTACCTGTTCCGCGCGCACGAGCTTTCGAGCTTGATCAATTGTCATGGCTTAGAGAGCGTTTCACTACTCAGAAGTGGATCGTCAAATGGGGCCTGAAGCCCCTCCTGAGCGATGCGTTGTGGGCGACGATCGGGCCGCTGCTGCCGCGTGAGCCCCGCCGAGGCAAGCGCGGCGGCCGTCGGTCGAGCGTCTCCAATCGACAGGCGCTGACCGGCATCCTGTTCATCCTGCGAACGGCGCTGCCGTGGCAGTTGCTTCCGTTGGAGATGCGCTGTGGCTCCGGCTCGGCGTGCTGGCGCCGCTTCCGGACCTGGACCAAACACGGCGTCTGGCGCGAGCTCCATGCCGCGGTGCTGCAGGAGTTGAGTTGGGCGGGCGAAATCGATTGGGAGCGCGCGGCGATCGACAGCTCGACGATCGTGGCGAAACGGAGGGCAACCATGGCCCGAACCCGACGGATAAAGGCCGAGCGGGCTGCAAGCGCCATCTTGTGGTCGACGCCACCGGCATCCCGCTCGCGGTCCGGCTCACGCCGGAGAACGTGAATGATTGCCAGCTCTTCGAGACGATGCTGGACGCCATCCAGGTTCTGAAGAAGGGTGGACGAGGCCGCCCCCAGCGACGCCCGGCGAAGGCGGACGCGGACAAAGGGTACGACTTCCGAAAGTGCCGCGCGGCGTGCCGCAAACGGGGCATCATCCTGCGCATCGCGCGGCGCGGCATCGAGTCCAAGGAACGCCTCGGTCGCCATCGCTGGGTGATCGAGCGCGCCTTCGCCTGGCGCAACGCGATGCGCCGCCTGCGCACGCGCTACGATCGCCGCGCGAGTCAGTATCTCGGCTTCCTCCATCTCGGCTGCGCCCTCATCTGCTGGAACCACCTCACCAAGTCGTGAAACGCTCTCTATGTCACTCTGAGGCCCAACACGACCGCAAGCCCGCCCTCGGACAAGATCCCACGTAGATCTACTTCACGCTCATTCGCCGAAACGAGGTTGTTTTGAACGTCTCGGAAGAGATCGAGGACTCGCCTGCTGGCTGATCCCCAAATAGGACCAGCGGCGATGGCAGACTCGATTTGGCCAGCTGGCGTCAGTCCAAGAACCACTGTGCCGTCCACCTCATCTATTCCCACTTTGTAGTCCATTGGGAACATCTGCTGCTCCTGCTCAAAGAGCTTTCGAATCTCGGCGCTCGATACCTCGAGAACCTCGCCGATCGAGCTCCGTCCAAGCAAAACCGAGAGGTACCTCTCTCCCTTTAAAAAGAATACGAGCTGGCAGATGAATGGGCCACGCGCGGAGGCCTGCGGCTGGTGTGGACGTAACTGAAGATCGAAGCGCGTCATACCTCCCTCGCCTGAGCTATGGTTCAAGTCGCTTGGGTTCAGTTGCCCCCTTGATCGGCTGTGATGTCGCTCGCTGCGTAGCTCCGCCGGCAACGTTACCAGTCGCCGAAGCTTGGTCGCGAACACTCCGCAGCGGAAATGAGCTTGAGTGAGTAGGCTTTGACGGAAGCTGGTACCTTTCCGCAGCTGCTGCACTCGACGTCATCGGTGAATCTGTGGTGTAGTGCACGGGTTTCGACGCGCCTTGCGCATCGGTATTGGGAATCGTTTTCGTTTCCGCGACGACAGATGCCTCTCCTTCGCTCATGTAGCGTGTCCCAACAGTCCCAGCCGTAACCACGATGGACGGCAAGGCCCCGGCGGCCGTGCCTACCAGGACCGGACCAGCTGCCGCTGCGAGTAGCGCGGTAGCTCCCTGAAGGACAGGCTCGATTGGTGTGAGAAGTCGGCCAATCTGCTTGAAGATAGCACTGCCATCGCAGGGCGGGCACAACCCAAATGGGTCGTTGAATGAGATTGGGTTTCCCGCGGCGAAGCCGTATGCGTTCAACCCCCCTGCTAGGCCGATCGGATCTTCCTGAGTGAACCGCCCTGCTCTCGCGTCGTAGCACCGATTGCGCTTGTAGCTGTACCCGCTTCCATCAGCCTGCCCGCCAATCACCTCCCCGAACCAGTTCGGCGGCCCGTTCGGCATCACGGGTCCATCGCCAAACGCGTTCGCGTTCTTGAGCGGGAAGTACGCCTGCGTGTCGAGGCAGCGCACCGTCGGGCAGGTGCCGACATCGTACGTTCCGCGCCAGTCGGCGAAGGGAATGACGACGGTCCCCGCCTTGTTCAGCGCCAGTGGAACGTCGATGCCGCCCGCGTTGGTGTATCCCACGCTCCCCTGCCACGTGCCCGCGCTCGGATAGCCCTCGCTCGCGTCGCCCACCGTGTCGGCCGGCATCCGCACGTCATAGAGGATGTTCGCGCCGTCCCAGACCGTGCGCGTCACCTCATTGCGACACCCTGATCCCGCGTCGTGGAACGTGCAGATGCTCTGCGCTGTGTCGCGGATCATCTCCTTCCAGACGCGACGGCCCAGCGGGTCGTAGCGGTACGTCTCGCTCCGGGAATAGCGCTTGTACAGCGATCCGGGCGACGGAATCGTCTCCAGCCGGAAGGTGTTCTGGATCATCCGCCAACTGATGTCGTACCCGTTGGTGATGGTCTTCTGTTCAAGCGTGTTGAAGGGCGGCACGCAGAGCGAGCAGTTGGTGAAGAAGCGCTTGCGCCGCACCTCGCCGTTGCTGGTGCCGTTCACACCCCACGAGTGGACGGTCGTGTCGCCGGAGACCGTCGTCGGCGTCTGCGACGCGATCGTCATGATGTTCAAGCGCTCCGTGCCGGCGACGTAGCTATAGCTCGCCGTGCCGTTGAGCGAGGCGTTGCCGTTGCCGTAGTAGCGGAGCCCCAACGCATCCGTGCGGTAGGCCTCGTACCCGCCCTGCCCGTAGAACACGGTGTCGAGCGGCCCCAAGGGGTTGTAGCCTGCGTTGTCGTTGGTGAGGGCGTTGCGCGTGATGCGGTCGCGCAGGTCGTAGACCAACGAGTCCTGGTGCAGCGTGTCCTTCAAGACGCCGCTCACCCACGTGCGCTGGACACGCTTCCGGAGCCGCCCCACCACGTCATACAGGAGCGTCTCGGGCATCGCCTGCGCGCTCTGCGACAGGCGCACGATCTTGATCGGCCGCGCGTCGCTGTCGTAGGCGAAGGTGTAGCGATTGCCGGCGTGGTCGCCCACCGAGTCCATGAGGCCGCTCGCCGGATTGAACCACGCGCGCTGGCTGTCCGAGGCAAACGACACGGTGGCGGGGTGCTGGAACGCGACCCGGCGCAGGTTCAGGTCGTAGCGCGCGCCGATGCCGAAGACGTTTGCCGTGAAGACGCGCTCGCTCTTGCGGCGGTTCACGATGCGCAGCGTGTCAGTGACGAGTGTGCCGTTCTTGCCATACGTGCGGCTCACGCGGCCCACGGCGTTGAATGCCTCGCGGAGGTTGCCGACCTCGTCGTAGACGAACGCGTTGGTGTCGCTCGCCGTCTTCAACGTCGGGCGGTTGAGCGCGTCGTACGTGAGCACAAACGGGTTGCGGCCGCCGGAGGTGAGGTTGCCAGCGGGGTCGTAGTTGGTCGCCAGCGTGTAGAAGCCCGGCAGCGACTCGGCGACCACGCGGTTCCGGCCGTCGTAGACGTACGCGGTGGCGATGGTGCC
>JAYTVE010000199.1:0-24406 GCA_043744185.1 Gemmatimonadota bacterium
GCGATGCCGAGCGCAGCCTCGGCGCCGTAGCGGTAGTCGCGTTCGCGGTCGTACGACGAGGCGATAAGCGAGGCGTTGCCGGTCATGTAGATGGCACCCATCGCGAGGGCCGCAAAGGCCACCGTGAGGATGATCGTCAGGATGAGGGCGACGCCGCGTCGGTCACGGACGATCCGGCGCGCGGAGATGGCTTTGCGCATGGAGGGCCTCATGGGATGTTGACCTGGGGAGTGATGGAGACCGACGAGAGCGCCGGGCTGCAGTCCATGGCCGCGACGCCATAGACCCACTGTTCACCCGACTGGACGTCCGAGTCGATGTACGTGTACGACCCGAGTCCGGCCGCGATGGACGCGAACGGCTCGTCGAACGCCGACGCCGCTGGCAACCGCTTGAAGATTGCGTACTGCTCGATGTCGCGTTCACCGCCCGTCTCGTCGACGGCGGGGTTCCACGTGAGCAGCACGCGCAGGGGCGTCAATCCGAGAATGAGCGTGACCGTGCGGCCGAAGACCGGCATTTCACCGCACGTCGGGCGGTTGGCGAGCCCGGAGTTCGCGACGCGGATGTTGGCCGTCACGGACTGGGTGCGCGAGCCGAAGCGGTTGTCGTCGTACGAACCCGTGAGCGTCACGTTGACGATGCGTACGGAGTCGATCATCGCGGCAAGGCCCGTATCGGACGGCGACCCGTGGATCGGGGCCGTGTGGTAGCGCGGAAGCTGGCCGGCCGTGATGGTGGTGATGTTGCCGCCCGTGTCCGCCTTCACGTAGCTGAAGACGGCGGTGCCGGAGGGAATGATGATGCCCTTGACGACGATCGTCGGGTTCGCCGTGTTCTCGCGACGCCACATGATGTAGTCGTCGGTGCGCGACGTGCTCGAGTCGAGCGAGAACCAGTAGGAAATGGTCTCCGCCGGGCTGCGCACCCCGCCGATCACGTAGTTGGTGTCGGGGTACGTCTTGCTGCCGGACGTCGGCAGCGTGATCGGGGACGCCGTCGTCAGCGAAGTCTGCGTGAGCGGGTCCGCGTCTGGGTCCCAGTACACGGCACGCACGTCGGCCGAGTCGGGGCTCGAAGAGTTCACGTTGAACGAGATGGCCAGGGGGGCCAGCTGCACCATCATGGGCTGCTGCGCGTAGGTACCGGCCCCGGCCATGCGGAGGTCGCGGTCGAGCTGCGAGATGGCGAACTGCAGGCCACGGACCATGTCGCCCTGCCCGCTGGCGCGCGAAACGGCGCGCGACTGCGAGTTGAAGAACGGCAGGCTGAAGCTGAGAATGACGAGGAAGATCGTCATCGCCACCACGAGCTCGAGCAAGCTGAAGCCGCGACGCGACCGGTGGCGGCGAATGCGTGAGGTAGTCATCAGAAGCGCGGGATGGCGATGGTGTTCTTGACAGTGTCCGGGATGGCCTTGCCGAAGACCGCCACCGTCACGAGGATGTGGTCCTGCTTCGACGCGGAGCTGCCGCCGATCTGCTTCGTCCAGGTCCGGCGGTCGTAGCCAGTCAGCACGCCTGTCTCGGTGGCCGTGAACTGGGTCATCAGGGTGTAGTAGTTGTTCCAGCTCTTGATCGCCTCGAGGCGGCTAGCGACAAGCTGCCCTGCGATGGCGCGCGAGTTCGTCGAGCGCGTGGCGCGGACGTAGTTGGTGACGAACATCCCCATCGAGAGGAGCGCGCCGCCGAGAATCAGCACCGCCACCACCACCTCGATCATGGACATGCCGCGGCGCAGCCGGGGCACCGGAACTACTTGTTCATTGCGGACCATGCGCTCCCTCCATACGTGAACAGTTCGACGCGTCCGGTTGGCTGCGCGACGACCATCGCGCGGTAATCCGTCCGGGCACCGCGAATCGACGTGATGAACACCTGCAGGTCGGTGGAGAGGGCACCCGAGCGGCGCGCGATCACCGTCGGCATCCCGTTGACCGTGCGGAGGTTGCCCCCCACCACCGAGGCGAGCGTGTAGGCCCCCGATACGAGCGCGGGCGGCGCCGCGAAGCGCATCTGGTTTTCCAGCGGCTTCCACAACTCCCGCTCGCCGGCGTCCACCACGTTGTTGTTGTTGATGTCCTCGACGTACCGGACGCGGTTGTTGGCCAGGTCGAACGACACCATGATGTTGTATTGGCGCTGTACCGAGTTCCGCATCGCCTGCTCCATCACCGTGCGGATCACCTGGGCGCCCGCATCCGACTGGTTGCGGCGCGGATCCAGCTTGATGAACGCCACGCCCATGAAGATGCTGATCAGCACCATGGTCACCATGATCTCCAGCAGCGTGAACCCTTCCCGCCGGGGGTGGGGACGCTGTGCCGAAGCGGTCGCTGGCGCGTCTTCCTGCTGATTGGACATGGCTCTGGTCTCGGGGGTCGTGCGGTCCAGCCTTCGACTGAGAAGGTGTCCCCAGCGTAACCGGAACGCTGTCACGCCCACGGTGGGGACTATCACAACTAACGTTATCTTACCCTGTGACGGCCGTCACTCGCCCCCTGCTCCAGGCCTCCTGAATGGGCGTCATCGCTGCCCTGCTTCCCGACCCTGCGTGGCAACAGCGCGTCCAAGCCGCCGTTCGCGACCGGCATGAAGTGGTGCCGTGCGAGGACTGGACGGGTCTCCTCCGCATCTGCGGCGCCGAGGCCGTCGTGCTCGCCATCTTCGACCTCTATGCAGAGGGCGGCCTCGACCTCGAGCCGCTGCGCACGTTGCGTCGGCGCTTCCCCCGCATCACGCAGGTCGCGTACGTCCGCCCCACCGCCGAGCGCGCGCGCGACCTCTTTGATGCCGGACGCGCCGGCATCGACGCCATCGTCGTCGCCGAGCGTGACGACACGCCGTCGCTGCTGCGCGCCACCGTTGACCTCGCCGAAGCGCGGGCCGTGGCCGGCGTGGTACGGGAGCACCTCGACAGCGAAGCCCCGCTCGTGCGCGACGCCGTGCTCATTGCCGTGACGCGCGCACACGAGCAGCTCGACCCCGACCGGCTCGCGCGTCTGCTCCACCTCTCCCGCCGCGCCCTCGCCGACCAGCTCGCCCGCGCCGGCTTCCCCGCTCCGCAACGCCTGCTTGCATGGGGGCGATTGATCGTCGCGGCGCACCTGCTCGAGGATACATCGCGCTCCGCCGAGGGCGTGGCACTCGCGCTCGACTATCCCTCGGGATCGGCCTTCCGCAATTCCTGCCAGCGCTACCTGCAGGCCACGCCGCACGAGATTCGCGCCAAGGGCGGCGCGCGCTTCGCGGTCGGCGGCCTCATGGCCGAGGCCGGACGTGCGCCGACGGCGTAGCCGATGCTGCTGGTCGGCCTGACGGGCAACATCGCCAGTGGGAAGTCGGAGGTCGCGCGCCAATTCGCGGAACTGGGCGCCACGATCATCGATGCCGACCTGCTCGCACGTGAGGCGGTGCGCCCAGGCCAGCCCGCGCTGGCGGCGATCACGGAACGGTTCGGCGCCGGCATCACGGCCGCCGACGGCACGCTTGATCGCGCCGCACTCCGCGCGAAGGTCTTTGCCGATCCGCGCGAACTCGAGGCGCTCAACGCCATCCTGCATCCCGACATCGGCCATCGGCGCGACCGGCTCGTGGCCGCGGCCCGCGCACGCGGCGACCGGATCGTCGTCTGTGACATCCCGCTGCTCTTCGAGCGCAACCTCGTGGCCGACTACCAAGTGGTGGTGCTCGTCGATGCGCCCCGCGAGCTGCGACTTGACCGGCTCGTGCGCGATCGCGGCCTCGCCGAGGCCGAGGCGATGCGCATGATCGCCGCCCAGATGCCGGCCGAGCTCAAGCGCGCGCGCGCCGACCTGATCATCGACAACTCGGGCTCGCGCGAAGTGCTGGCGCAGCGCGTGCGCGAGGTCTGGCACGAACTTCTGACGCGCCCGGCCGCGGTTCCTTGACCGTCCGCGCGCCTGCACGGTACACTTCGCCCCAGTCATTCCTTCCCCAATTGGAGCGCAGCCGTGGCGGAGATTCCTGCCGACCTGTCGTACACGTCCGATCATGAATACGTGAAGGCCACCGCTGACAAGGACGTGGTCATCATCGGCATCACCCACTTCGCGCAGGACCAGTTGGGCGACGTCGTCTTCGTGGACCTCCCGAAGCCGGGTGCCAAGTTCGAGTCGCACGCGGTGTTCGGCACGATCGAGGCAGTAAAGGCGGTCTCCGAACTGTTCTCGCCGCTCGCCGGCGACATCGTGGAAGTGAACGGCCGCCTCGACGGCGAGCCCGCACTGGTCAACAGCGACCCGTACGGCGACGGTTGGATGATCAAGCTCCGCGTCACCGGCGGCCGTGATGGCCTGATGGACGCTGCCGCGTACGGCAAGCACATCGGCGCGTAGCACGCGCGCAGCACGAACGTTCGAAGCCCCCCGTCAGCGTCGCTGACGGGGGGCTTCGTTGTTGTCGGCGAGCGCGTGCCGCCTACGACGCGTACGCCTCGATGGGCAAGCAGGCGCACACCAGGTTGCGGTCGCCATACGCGCTCTCGATGCGCGTGACCGTGGGCCAGAACTTCCGGGCCCGCGTCCACGACGCCGGGAACGCCGCCTTCTCGCGGCTGTAGGGCCGCGTCCATGCATCCGCGACGCACTGCTGCATGGTGTGCGGCGCGTGCTTGAGCACGTTGTCGTCGCGGCTCGCGACACCGATCTCGACCTCGCGAATCTCCTCGCGGATGCTGATCATCGCCTCGACGAACCGGTCGAGTTCCGCCTTCGACTCGCTCTCCGTCGGCTCGATCATGAGCGTGCCCGCCACCGGGAACGAGACGGTCGGCGCATGGAAGCCGTAGTCCATGAGGCGCTTCGCCACGTCTTCGACTTCGATGCCGGTGGCCGTCTTGAGCGCGCGCAGGTCGAGGATGCACTCGTGCGCCACGCGCCGGTTCTGCCCGCGATAGAGCACCGGGTAGTGCGCCTCCAGCCGCTCGGCCATGTAGTTGGCGTTGAGGATCGCCATCTTGGTCGCCTCGGCCAGCGCGGCACCGCCCATCATGCGGATGTACATCCACGAAATCGGCAGGATGCTCGCGCTGCCCCACGGCGCCGCCGACACCGCGCCCGAGTCGCCGCCCATGTGCACCAGCGGGTGTCCCGGGAGGTGCGGCACGAGGTGCTTCGCGACGCCGATCGGACCCATGCCCGGACCGCCGCCGCCGTGCGGAATGCAGAACGTCTTGTGCAGGTTGAGGTGACACACATCCGCGCCGATGTCGCCGGGGCGCGAGATGCCGACCATCGCGTTCATGTTGGCGCCGTCCATGTACACCTGCCCGCCGTGCTCGTGCACGATCGCGCAGACTTCGCGGATCGAGGTCTCGAAGACGCCGTGCGTGGACGGATAGGTGACCATCAGCGCGGCGAGCCGCGACGAGTACTGCTCGACCTTGGCACGCAGGTCGGCCATGTCGATGTTGCCGTTGGCGTCGGTCTTGGTGACCACCACCTGCATGCCCGCCATGACGGCCGACGCCGGATTGGTACCGTGCGCCGACTGCGGGATGAGGCAGATGTCCCGCGCCCCTTCGCCGCGCGCCCGATGATAGGCGCGAATGACGAGCAGCCCCGCGTACTCGCCCTGCGAACCCGCGTTGGGCTGCAGCGACACGCCCGCGAAGCCGGTGATCTCGCCGAGCCACTGCTCGAGGTTCCGGAACATCAGCGCGTAGCCCGCTGCCTGTGCCTTCGGCGCCATCGGGTGCAGGCCGCCGAACTCGGGCCACGTCACGGGGAACATCTCCGCCGTGGCGTTGAGCTTCATGGTGCACGACCCGAGCGGAATCATCGAGTGTGCGAGCGAGAGATCGCGCCCCTCGAGCGTGCGCAGGTAGCGCAGCATCGCCGTCTCGGAGCGATGGGCGTGGAAGACCGGATGCGTGAGGAACGTGCTCGTGCGCGCAAAGCTGCCGACGCGGTCCGTCGTGGCTGCCGTGGGCGCGACGCCGCCGAACAGTGCGCACACCTCGGCCACGTCGGCAGCCGTCACCGTTTCGTCGAGCGCAATGCTCACGGCAGTCGGCCCCAAGGCGCGCAGGTTGATCCCCTTCGACTCGGCCGCAGCGAGGAGCTCCGCCGCACTCCCCTTTGCGAGGTCCACGGTGATCGTGTCGAAGAAGCGCGCGTGACGGATCGCGTGGCCAGCCTTGGCAATCCCTTCGGCCAAGGCGTTGGCATGACCGTGCACCCGGCGCGCGATGCGCGTGAGGCCATCCGGGCCGTGCCAGACCGCGTACATGCCGGCCATCACGGCCAGCAGCACCTGCGCCGTGCAAACGTTGCTCGTGGCCTTCTCACGACGGATGTGCTGCTCGCGCGTCTGCAGCGCCATGCGGAGTGCGGTGTTGCCGTCGGCATCACGCGAGACGCCGATGATACGGCCCGGCAGGTGCCGCTTGTAGGCATCGCGCGTGGCGAAGAACGCCGCGTGCGGGCCGCCGTAGCCCATCGGAACGCCAAAGCGCTGCGAATTTCCGACGACCACGTCCGCGCCCCACTCGCCCGGCGGCATGAGCATCGTGAGCGCGAGCAGGTCAGAGGCGGCCGTCACGAGGGCTCCCGCCGCGTGCGCCCTTTCGCAGAGCGCGCGATAGTCCTCGACGCCGCCCTCGGTGGTCGGATACTGCAGTAGCAGGCCGAAGGTGTCCGCGTCCGCCGTCATCGCCGAGGGCGCCACGACGACGACCTTCCAGCCGCGCGCTTCGGCTCGCGTGCGCACCACGGCGATCGTCTGCGGGTGGCAGTCCGCGCCGACCAGGAACGTGGAACGGTTGCCGCCCGTGACAGCGTGCACCATCGCCATCGCCTCGGCCGCTGCGGTGCCTTCGTCGAGCAGCGACGCGTTTGCGATCGGGAGGCCGGTCAGGTCGATGACCACCGTCTGGAAGTTGAGCAGCGCCTCGAGGCGCCCCTGCGCGATCTCCGCCTGATAGGGAGTGTACGCGGTGTACCAGCCCGGATTCTCCAGCACGTTGCGCTGGATGACTGGCGGTACGAAGGTGCCGTGGTAGCCGAGGCCGAGATACGAACGAAAGACGTGATTCTTCGCGGCGATCGCGCGAAGTTCGGCAAGCGCCTCGTGTTCAGTGGCGGGGCCGGTCGTCGAGAGCGTCCCCTTGAAACGGATCGGGGCGGGGACGACCGAGTCAATGAAAGCGTCCAGCGAGGCCGACCCGACGGTCGCAAGCATCGCCTCCGTCTCGGCCGCGGACGGGCCGATGTGGCGAGAGGCGAATGCGTCGGCGCTCTCGGCGCTGGGAGAAGCGGAAGTGGTGGTCATGAGGCTCCCGGCTGCGCGCACAAAGAGCGCGCGGAATGTGCTGGTCAGCTCGCGTCACGGAGCGCACCGCCCATCCGGGCGCACGCGGCGCGAGACTCGAAAACTTAACTCGCCGCGCCCCCGGTTGCGTTCCGTTCAGCGCTGCTGGCCGATTGTGTGGTCGCCCGCTTGCTTTCGCCCTTGTGAACGCTTCCCTGCCCGCTGTTGCGCGTTGGCGCCTGCTGCACTCGGCCCCCGCCGACGGCGCAACCAACATGGCACTCGATCACTCGATGGCGCGGCTCGCCGCCGCCACGGGCGATGGCGTCGTGCGCGTCTACGGCTGGCGGCCCGCCACCGTCTCGTTCGGGCGCAACCAGCGCACACGCGGCGCCTACGATCCGGCGCGCCTCGCGGCCGAAGGGCTCGGCGTCGTGCGCCGCCCGACGGGGGGCCGCTCGATCCTTCACGACCGCGAGCTCACCTACGCTGTGGCGCTCCCGCTCGCGAGCGCGACCGGGGCGCGCGGCGCCTACGACGCCGTCACCGCGCTTCTCCTCGAGGCGCTGCGCCGCCTCGGCGTCGATGCAGAGCGCGCACGGCCCCACGCGCGGAGTCGCCCCCCCGGACCCACGGCGTGCTTTGCCGAACCAGCGGCAGGCGAAGTGAGCTGGAAGGGCGCGAAGTTGGCCGGCAGCGCACAGTGGGCCGAGGGCGAAGCCTTGCTGCAGCACGGCTCGGTGCTGGTGGAAGACGATCAGGGCCGCCTTGCGAGCCTGGGCGCGGAAACCCTTGACGTCGTACCGCCGCCAGCGACGCTGCGCGCGGCACTGGGACGCGCGCCCGACCTCGACGAATTCGCGGAGGCGTGGCGGTCGACGCTTCGAGCCGCCACTGGGCGCGCGCCGGACGCGCTCGATCCTGCGGCAGCGGAAGCGCAACCACAGCCCCCACTGCTTCGTCTGTATCACGACGACGAGTGGACGTGGCGCCGCTAGCGGCCGCCACGCCCGCTTCCTCCTGCCCGACACTCCTCGCAGCCCGCCTTGCTCATGCGTCCGCGCGCCCTCTCCGCTCTTGCGTGCCTGCTCCTCGCGTCCGCGTGCGCCGACCCGAGCGGTGCGAACGACGCAGCCGGCGGCACGGCCATCATCGCATCGCCGGCGGACCCGAGCGTCCTCATCCCGGCCATCGCCGCCACCACGAGCGATCAGGCCGTGGTGCAGCAGCTGTTCGACCGTCTCGCCGATCTGGGGGACGACCTCAACACGGTCGGTGACAAGGGCTTTCGTCCGCACCTCGCCCGCACGTGGACCTGGAGCGCCGATTCGCTCTCGATCTCGTTCCGGCTGGACCCGCGCGCCCGCTGGCATGACGGCAAGCCCGTTCGCGCGGAGGACGTGCGCTTCACCTTCCAGCTCTACAGCGATCCGCTCACGGGAGCACCCTTTGCTCCGCTGCTCGCGAACATCGACTCGGTGAGCGTCACCGATTCGCTGACGGCCACCTTCTGGTTCAAGCAGCGTTCGACGGAGCAGTTCTTCGACGCGACCTACCAGATGCTGATCCATCCGCAGCATCTGCTGGGCGCAGTACCGCACGACTCGCTGCGCCAGTCGCCCTTCGCGCGCACGCCGGTCGGTTCGGGCCGCTTCCGCTTCATTGAATGGGAGCCGAAGGTGAAGCTGGTCCTGGCGAGCGACACCCTGAACTACATGGGACGTGCGCGCCTCGACCGCGTCGTGTTCGCCACCATGCCCGATCCGGCCGCCGGCGTGAACCGGATGCTGACGCGCGAAATCGACGTGCTCGACAACGTGCGCCCGGAGATGCTCGCGCAGTTCGCGGGCAAGCCCGAGATCAAGACGCAGCCGTACCCGATACTGAGCCACGGGTACCTGATGTTCGCACTGCACGACAACGGAACGGTACGCGCACATCCGCTCTTCGGTGATCGTGCGCTGCGTCGCGCCATCGCGCGCGCGCTCGACCGGACCACGCTCGTGCACGCGGTGTTCGATTCCGCCGCCACGGTGCCGGTCGGGCCCGCACCGACCGCCATCGCGCCGCGGGACACTGGCCTCGCACAGCTGCCATACAACGCGGTCGAGTCGGATCGACTGCTCGATTCGCTCGGCTGGGCGCGCGGCGCGGACGGCATGCGCGCGCGGTTCGGCAAGCCGCTCGTGTTCAACCTGCTCATCCCCGCCCCGGTGCGCACGCGCGTGCGCTACGCAACGCTCATTCAGGCAGCGCTCAAGGAGCGCGGCATCACGGTGAACATCGAGTCGGTGGAACCACCGGTGTACACGGAGCGCGTGAACAAGCGCGCCTTCGACGCCACGCTGTACAGCGTGGGCACTGACCCGACGCTCTCGTCGATCCGGCAGAGCTGGTCGGGCGCCGGTGCGCTCACTGCGGGCGGCTCCAACCACGCGGGCTACGCGAATCCGGCGTACGACGCGCTGGTAGACTCGGCGATCAACGCCGCGACGCCGTCGGATCGGAATGCGCACTTCGCGCGGGCGTTCCGCATCATCAACGACGATGCGCCAGGGGTGTGGCTGTACGATCCGCGGCAGGTGATGGCGCTGCAGGCGCGACTCCAGCCCACGAAAATGCTCGCGATCGGCTGGTACACCGGCCTCGCCGAGTGGGCGATCCCGTCGGGCCAGCGGCTCCCGCGCGACCGCGCGTTGCTCAGCAAGTAGCGGAGGCGATTCGTGCGCGGCGGCGGCGCGCGCGCGACGGCCCTCGCCCTCCTGCGAGGCGCAATGGTCGTGCTCGTCGTCGTCGTCGTGAGCCTGACGCTGTTGCACTTCGCGCCCGGCGATCCCATGTCGCGCGTGATGGAGGATCCGAAGGTACCCGACCTCATGCGGGCACAACTGCGCGCGCAGATGGGCCTCGACCGACCACTGCCGGAGCAGGTGGTCCGCTGGATCGCACATGCCGTGCGCGGAGAACTTGGCTTCTCCGTGTCGGCCGGACTGCCCGTGCGTTCGGCGCTCGCGCACGCGCTCCCCTACACGCTGCTGCTCGGCGGCGTCGCGCTCGTGGTTGGCTTCGCGCTCGGCATCGGCGTCGCGCTGCTGCAGGCGCGGCATGCCGGTGGGGCGATGGACCGCTGGCTCGGTAGCGGCGCGCTCGTGCTGTGGGCACTCCCCGAATTTCTCATCGCGCTCGCCCTCATCAGCCTGTTCAGCCTGCGGCTCGGGTGGTTGCCATCCGGGGGCGTGGGCGATTTCATGATGGGCGAGGGCGCGAGCCGCGGCGCCGTGCTGATGGACCGCCTGCGACATCTCGCGCTCCCGGCGCTCACCCTGGCGCTGGTGGTTGCCGCGCAGGTCGCACGGCACCAGCGCGTCTCGCTGCTGCACGCGTGGGGCGAGCGCTTCGTTCGCGCCGCGCGCGCGCGCGGGGTGCGTGAACGTGCGCTGCTGCTCCGTCACACGTGGCGCGCAGCGCTTTCGCCCACCGTGGCGCTCGCGGGGCTCGCCCTCCCCACGCTCGCCAGCGGCGCATTCATCGTCGAGTACGTCTACGCGTGGCCGGGCATGGGCGGCCTCGCCTTCCAGGCCCTCGCGGATCGGGATCCGCACCTCGTGCTCGGCTGCGTGGTGCTCACCGCGGCGCTCGTCGTATTCGGTGGGACCATTGCCGACGTCGTGCAGGCCCGCCTCGACCCGAGGCGTGCAGTCTAGCATGTCAACGACACCACGCCGCGTAGCGCTCGGCGCCCTCGTGCTGGGCGTGGTGATTCTCTCGGCCGTTGCGGGCCCGTGGGTGTGGCGCATCGACCCGAACGCGGTCGGGCCGCTCGCGACCAACGCCAGTCTCGCGCCGTCGGCGGCGCATCCGTTCGGAACCGACGAGAACGCGCGCGACGTCCTCGCACGCCTGCTCGCGGGCGCGCGCATCTCGCTCGCGTTCGGCGCGCTCGCCGCGGCCGTCGCGGCCGCCCTCGGAACGATGATCGGCCTTGTCGCGGCGCTCTCCCGCTCGTGGCTCGATCGCGCCTGCATGAGCGTCGTGGACGTCGGCATGGCCGTGCCGCGCTTGCTCGTGCTCATCGTGCTGACGGCAGGCTTCGGGCGCCTGCCGTGGGGATGGCTTGCCGTGGCCATGGGCGCCACGAGTTGGTTCAGCCTCGCCCGGCTCGTGCGCGCGCGCACGCGCGAGCTCGTCACGGGCGACTTCGCAGTGGCGGCACGCGCGTTGGGCGCGCCGGTGTGGCGCGTCGCGTCGCGCCACCTGCTGCCAAACATCGCGGGCACGATCGCCGCGGCGAGCGTGCTCGCCTTCGCGAGCGCGATCACGCTCGAAGCGGCGCTCTCGTTCATCGGGCAGGGCGTAGCCATCCCGACCGCCAGCTGGGGCGCGCTCATCAACGAGGGACGCGCGCAGCTTGGCAACACGCCGTGGCTCACCGTGCTGCCGGCCGTCGCGATCGCCGTGACCGTGGTCGCGGCCGGCGCACTGGCCGACGGTGTCGAACGCGGCACCCCGTGGCGCCGCACCACGGGACCCGCGTGACGCGCCTCGCGCCTGCGCGCGTGCGCCCTATCTTGAGCGGCGGAACGTCGCCTCACTCCCCCGCTCGCCCCGCATGACCGACTCCACCCCGCTGCTCGAGGTGCGCAACCTCGCCGTGCATTTTCGCGGCGCGGCTGGCGTGGCGCGCGCGGTGGACGGCGTCTCGTTCACGGTGGCGCGCGGCGAGACCGTCGCCATCGTGGGCGAATCGGGGAGCGGCAAGTCGGTGACGGCGCTCTCGCTCCTTCGCCTCATCGACGCGCCGGGCCGCATCGAACCGGGGAGCGTCATCCGCTTCGAGGGCCTCGACCTCCTCGCGCTCGACGAGGAACCGATGCGGCAACTCCGAGGTCGGCGCATCGCGATGATTTTCCAGGAGCCGATGACGGCGCTCAATCCCGTCTTCACCGTCGGCGATCAGGTCGCGGAAGTCGCGCGCATCCACGAAGGCGCGTCGCGCGCCGCGGCCTGGCAGCGCGCCGTGCAGATGCTCGCGCGCACCGGCATTGCCGACGCCGAGCGCCGCGCGAAGGACTACCCGCACCAGCTCTCGGGCGGCATGCGTCAGCGCGTGTTGATCGCCATGGCGCTACTCCTCTCGCCCGCGCTCGTGATCGCCGACGAACCGACGACGGCGCTCGACGTCACGATCCAGGCGCAGATCCTCGATCTCCTTCGCACGTTGCAGCAGGAAACCGGCAGCGCCGTCTTGCTCATCACGCACGACTTTGGCGTCGTGGCCGAGATGGCACAGCGCGTGCTCGTGATGTACGGCGGACAGATCGTCGAATCGGCACCAGTGCGCACGCTGTTTTCCTCACCGGCGCATCCGTACACGGCCGGCCTCCTGCGCGCGATGCCGCGCATGGGCAGCCGCCGCGACCGGCTCGAGGCCATTCCCGGCACCGTGCCGCCGGCCACCGCGTGGCCGAGTGGCTGCCGTTTTCGCGATCGTTGCGCGCATGCATGGGACAAGTGCGCGTCGGACGCGCCGGCGCCGGTTGAAGTCGTGCCGGGACATGTCGCGCGCTGCCATCTCGTCACCAATCCCGCGCGCCGCGCGACGACCGGACTCGCCGGCACCACCGCATGAGCGACGCCACGCCGCTTGTTCGCGCACGCGACCTCACGCGCCACTTTCCTGTCGGCGGCGGCTTCTTGCGCAGGCCGAAGGACGCCATCCGCGCCGTCGACGGCGTCTCGCTCGACATCGCACGCGGCGAGACGCTCGCGCTCGTGGGTGAGTCGGGCTCCGGCAAGACGACCACGGGGCGCATGCTGCTGCACCTCGAGCTGCCGACCTCGGGCACCGTCACCTTCGACGGCATCGATCTCGCAACCCTCGACGCCAAGTCGATGCGCGCGCTCCGCCGTCGCATGCAGCTCGTCTTCCAGGATCCGTTCGGCTCGCTCAACCCGCGCATGACGATCGGCGACACGGTGAAGGAAGGGCTCATCATTCACCGCCTGGCCGAGGGCGCCGAGGCCGACACGCGCACGCGCGCCCTGCTCGACGAAGTGGGCCTCCGCCCCGAATGGGCCGATCGCTATCCCCATGAATTCTCGGGTGGCCAGCGCCAGCGCGTGGGCATCGCGCGGGCACTCTCGGTCGGTCCCGACTTCATTGTGCTCGACGAACCGGTCTCCGCGCTCGACGTCTCCGTGCAGGCGCAGGTCATCAACTTGCTCATGGACCTGCAGCAGCAACGCGGCCTCACCTACCTCTTCATCGCGCACGATCTCTCCGTGGTCGAGCACGTGGCCGATCGCGTGGCCGTGATGTACCTGGGTCGCATCGTCGAACTCGCCACGCGCGACGCGATCTTCGCCGAGCCCCTGCATCCATACACGCAGGCGCTGCGCTCCGCCGTGCCCGTGGCCGATCCCAACGTGCGCGCCCGCCGCATCGTGCTCGCCGGCGAGCCGCCGTCACCAGCCAATCCGCCGAGCGGCTGCCCATTCCATCCACGCTGCCATCACCCCGCCAAGGACGACGCCTGTGCGCGCATCGTCCCGCCGCTCGAGACCAAGGCGCCGGGTCGACTCGTGGCGTGCATCAAGCAGCCGCCATCCGCCGTGAACTGGGAGGCACAGCTGGCCGCCGGTGGCACGCGTGCGCCCGCGCTGCATCTTCCCGTGCTCGAGACCGACGCGCGCCCCGCCTGATCCCACGACTCCCCCCGACGTGACCTCCGCCGTTTCCGCTGCTCCGGGCAATCCGCGCGACGATCGCGCCTTCTTCGGCCATCCGCGCGGCCTCGGCCTGCTCTTCGTCGCCGAGATGTGGGAGCGCTTCTCGTACTACGGGATGCGCGCGCTCGTCGTGCTCTACCTGACCAAGGCGCTCGCCTGGTCCGATGCCGATGCCTACCGTCTCTATGGCACGTACACCGGCATGGTCTGGCTCACGCCGATGATCGGCGGCTTCCTTGCCGACCGCTACCTCGGCACCCATCGCGCGTTGCTCATCGGTGGCGCGATCATCGCCGCTGGGCACTTCGTGCTCGCCATTCCAGGCATGACCGCGTTTTACGTCGGCCTCATTCTTGTCGTACTCGGCACCGGACTGTTCAAGCCCAACGCCTCCACGATGGTGGGGCAGCTCTATGCGGCGGGTGATCGCCGCCGCGATGCGGGCTTCACGATCTTCTACATGGGGATCAACCTCGGGGCGACGGTCGCGCCGCTCGTGTGCAGCTCGCTGGGCGAGCGTGTGGGCTGGCATTACGGCTTCGCGGCGGCGGGGGTCGGCATGACGCTCGGGCTCATCGCGTACGCGGTGGGCAAGCCCAAGTACCTGCCCGGAATCGGCGAGACGCGCGCGACGAACGTTGGCGCCGCTGGTAGCGCGGCCGGACTCGATTCACTCAAGGCATGGCACGGACTCGTGGGCGGTGCGGTTGGCTTCGCCCTCGGCTGGGTCACCGGCAACGGCGACTGGGCCGCCGTGCTCACCGGCACCGTGATCGGCGCGTCGATCGCCATGGCGATCCTCTCCTCGCGCGGCGAGGAGCTCAAGCGCGTCATCGCGCTCTGCCTCATCGTCTTCTTCGTCGTGTTCTTCTGGGCGGCGTACGAGCAGGCAGGCAGCTCGATGAACATCTTCGCCGACCGGCACACCAATCGCACCATCGGCTCGTTCGAGATCCCCACGGGCTGGTTCCAGTCCATCCAGCCCGCAGCGCTGCTCATGCTCGCGCCGGTCATGGCGGGGCTCTGGCAGTGGCTCGCCGCACGCGGCAAGGAACCCAGCACCGCGCTCAAGATCACGATGGGACTCGCCGTCATCGGCGTCGCCTTCCTCTTCATGGTCGCAGCCGGACGCGGCGTGGACAGCGGCGTGAAGGTCAGCGCCTTCTTCCTCGTAGCCACGTATACGCTCAGCGAAGTCGGTGAACTGATGGTGTCGCCGGTGGGACTCTCGTACGTGACGAAGGTGGCGCCGGCGCGCCTCGGCGCGCTCATGATGGGGATCTTCTTCCTCTCGAACTCGGCCGCGAACAAGATCGCCGGCATGCTCGCGGAAGTGTCGGCGCGGATGTCGTCGCAGGCGTCGTTCTATGCCATTCCCGTGGCCAGCTCGCTGGGCGCGGCGCTCCTCATGCTGCTGCTCGTGCCCTGGCTCAAGCGACTGACTGCGAGCGTCGAGGCCTAGCGCGCCCGCGCCCCCACTCGGATCGCCCACTCGCCGCGATCGTCGCGGCGCCTCGCGCCTACGGCCAGCTGTAGCGCGCGGGACTGACCGCCCGCGCGCGGCTGCGCTCGATGTCCTGCGGCTCCTGAAATGCGAAGCGCGAACCATCGCGCGACGACGAACCGATCATCCAGAGCGGCGCGAAACCGTCCTGCGTCACGCGATACGTGACGTCGAGTCGCCACAGGCGCCGTGACGCCGGCGGGATCGCGCCGAGCAGGCTGATCCCCACCGCGACCGCCGGCTTCGTGTCCGCACCAAACGGCGCGTCGCGCTTGCCCATGTAGCCCACGTCCACGAACGGCGCGAGGCCGACGGCAGCCAGTCCCCAGGCGCGGCCCAGATACCAGCGATCCTCGAGGCGGAACGTGATGCGCTCGCCGCCGGCCTGTCGTGAGCTGGTGAACCCGCGCACGCCGCCGATCTCGTCGCCGAGCGTGAGCTGCAGGGGCACGGGCGAGCGGTAGCCGCCGGTCCAGATGCCGCTCGCCACCAGCGTGCGCGTGAGCCCGATCCGCCAGTATCCGCGCACCGAGAAGTCCCACAGCACCGAGTCCCACACGCC
The DNA here is from genome assembly GCA_043744185.1 of Gemmatimonadota bacterium. Lineage (GTDB taxonomy): Bacteria > Gemmatimonadota > Gemmatimonadetes > Gemmatimonadales > Gemmatimonadaceae > JACPPC01. The sequence goes on from JAYTVE010000199.1 coordinate 16,067, forward strand.
GGAGTCGTCGGGGCGGCGAGCCTGCGCACGCGCGTCCAGGCGCCAGAAGTGGAATGCATCACCACGCCCGAAGTAGAAGTCGCTCGAGAGCAGCACGTCGCCCTCGGTGCTGCCGAGTTCCGGCATGCCGCGCGAAATCACGACCCCGCTTTGCAAGCCGAGGCCGACGTCCTCGGTGCCTTCGAGCACCTCGAAGCCGCTCGTGCGCGTGAAGCGCAGCCGACGCAGGCCGAAGAGAACGTCGAAGCGCCGCTGATCGAGGCGGGGATAGCGGTTGAGGAGCGCCGTGGCGGTGTCCGGCACCGGGCCCGTGCCGCGCAGCGCGAGAGGCTGGGTCGAGGTCTCGGTCAGGTCGCGCGAGAAGCCGCCGCCCAGCAGGATGAGCGATCCGGGCGGACCGAAGCGCGTGACCACGCCCACCTCGGCGTTGATGCGCCGCAGGCCGAGCGACACGGCGTCCGTGTCGGGTCGGGCGAAAGGCAGGTAGACGTCCGTCTGGCCCACACTCGCGTGCCACGCCATGCGCTGGAAGTCGGTGAGGAACGGCACCCCTATGTCCACGCCCCAGTCGCCCCCCATGCGGCGACGCGAGCCATTTGCGGTGACGAAGAGCGGCTCGCCGTTCATCACGTAGGAGCTCGATCGCAGCGTGTACTCGTCGCGGTAGGCCCCACCGGATCCGAAGCCGCCCGCGAGCGCAATGCCGCGACCGTCGAGGTTGGTGCCACCGAGAGAGAAGCGGCGCACGTACGAGCTCGACGAGCGCAGCGCGAGGTCGGCGCCGAGCGCGAATTCATCGACCACCGTGACGTCGAGAATCACCTCGCCGTTGCCCGCGTCCAGCGGCCGCACCTGCGCTTGGGCGATGTACGGCTGCGCACGCAGGAGGCGCTCCGACTCCGCGCGCCGGCGCTCGTCGCACTTGTCTCCCACATTCAGGAGCATGAAGGCGCGCGCCACCTCGGGCCGCGTCTGCGCGTGCAGCTTCCGCTGCGCGCGCTGCAGCCACTCGACCCGGTCGAGTTCTCCACCGGCAATCGGGTAGTCCGTGTGCACGTCGATGCGACGCACCACCTGCCCCACGCAGGCCACCGCCGTCACGGGCGCCGCGACCGCAGCGGTGTCCTGAGCGGATATCGGGGCAGCCACCCCGAGGATCAGCACGAGGTGGCGAAGGCCCCGCATGAGCCCTACTGCCCCATTCGGCGCTTGAGTTCGGCGAGCCGCGCGTCCGCGTTCTGCTCCGCCGCAGCGCGGGCACTCGCGCGCGACATCGAGTCGAAGTCGCGCTTGAGCGCGGCGTCGGGCTCCAGCTCCTCGGCGATGGTGGCCGTCATCGGCGGCGCCACACCCGCGGCGCTCGCCGCCACCTTGAGTTGCTGCGTCATCTCGAGCACGTCGCGCTCGGCGAGTGCCAGCTCGTCCGCCTGTACGTCAACCTTGCGACGCAACATCTCGACGCGCTCGCGCAGCTGGCGCGCGTAGCGCTCCGCGATCGCCACCGTCTCGGCGTCGGCGGCCTGCTCGGCCAGCGCCTTGCGGCGCTCAACCGTGGCGAGCTCCGTCTCCTCGGTGGCCAGCCGCTCTCGTGTCTGCGCGAGGGAGCCCCGGAGGTCGTCGAGCGCCATCTTGGCGCGAATGATCGACTCCTTCATCAAATGCACCGCCGCCCGACGATCGTCGGGGGCGAGCCGGGCGCTGATCAGGTCGCGCAGCGAGTCCTTCAGGTCGTCGAACACAGGTCAGCGGGTGGCGGGACCGGAAGTCTACGGACCCGCCAGCCGGCCCCGCAACGCACGTTCGAGCTAGCTCAGCTGGCCAGTCGCCAGCGTCCCTCGTCGCGCACCTGCCGCATCAGCCGCTCGGGGGTGTGCACGTGCGGGAAGAGCAAGGCATCGCTCACCGCGTTGAGGGCGAGCCGGAGCGCCGGGAAGTGTGCCGCCGCTCGCGCGTAGACGCCGTCCATGCCGTGTTCGGCCGCCAGGCGATGGTCGGCCGCGAGGCGGAAGCCCCGAGCGCCCAGCGTGTCGAAGTAGTCCAGATCCGGGCCGCCGCGCCGCCAACGACGATGCTCGATGTGGTCCGGAAAACAGCCCGCGAGCCAGAGCGCGAAGTTGCCGAGGTGCGCCCGTACGAGGAAGGTGCGACGGGGGTCGCCATGCTCCGCGTCCTCGAGCAGGCGCGCGAGCGTGTCGTACGTCTCGTCGTCCGAATCCGCGACGCGCCACGCGCGCCGCTGGAAGCCGAACTCGAGCACGAGGGCCGCCACGTAGTCGGCGAGCGCGCGATCGGCCTCCCCCTGCGCCGTCATCGCGTGGCGCACGACCACGTAGCAGAAGAGCGGCAGGCTCGCCCGAACGCCTTCGGGCGATCGCACGAGGCCTTCGAGCAGGCGCGGATCATCGAGCAGCGTGTCAATGCCGTCGTCGCGCAACGTCGCTTCGGCCTCGGCGCGTGCGCTGCCATCGTGGCGACTGACGAGTCGCAGCACGAGCTGCGCATCATCGCGGGTGAGACGGTGGCGCATGTTGGCGACGATCATGGGCGCGTTCCCTCGGGGAGCTGGGGTGGACTGCCGCACTCACATCAACAACGACGACAAACGACGACGACCGACCGCTGCATCACGGCACGCGGGCCATCTCTCCTGGTATCGGACCATGCGACGCGCGCATGAGTTCCGCAATGCTCACACGCTGGCACTCGTCGCACACGAGTGCCACCAGACAAGCGAAGAGGGCGGCGCACCGAATGGTGCACCGCCCTCCATCCGACCGTGGAACCATCGCGCTACTTCGCCCGGGTACTCCGGTTCGCCACGGACACGCCAACCTGCCACATCAACGTCGCCACGCGCGCCATCTTCGGGTACGCAATCTTCTCCGGCGAGTCGCTCACCTTGTGATAGTCGGGGTGTAGCCCGGTGGTGAAAAAGATGATGGGCACGCCGAGCTTCGCGTAGTTGTAGTGGTCGCTGCGGAAGTAGATGCGCTCCGGGTGCGTCGGCGAGTCGAAGCTGCGGTCGAAGGTGAACGGGTGCGCCATCGCGGCGTTCACCGAATCCACCACGGTTCCCAGCACCACGCTCTGCGACTTGGGCGCCGAAGCCGGTCCGACGATGTAGAGCGAGTCGTCGCCATTGCGGCCCACCATGTCGGCATTGAGCTGCGCGGCAATCGAGTCGATGGGCACGGTGGGATGCGCCGTGAAGTAGTCGGAGCCGAGCAGTCCCTTCTCTTCCGCCGTGTGCCACACAAAAAGCCACGAGCGCTTCGTACGCGGCGCCTGCATCGCCGCGCGCGCGATCGCGAGCGCCGTCACGCTGCCCGAGCCGTCGTCATCGGCGCCGTTCGCGATCGAATCCGGCGATTCGCCCGAGCGGATGCCGTCGTGATCAAGGTGCGCGCCGACGGCCACGTATGTCTTGTTGAGCGCGGCGTCGGAGCCACGCACGATGCCAACCACGTTGTAGTCGGTGAACTGCGTGCGTTTGGACACCACCTTCACGCGCAGCTTCGTGCCTGCGGCAAATTGCGCGTTCGCGCGTGCGGGCCAGCCCGACGGCACGAGCACCGGCGCGACGGCCTCCGACGCGAACATCACCGGCGGCAGCTGGCGCTCATCCTCCGACGGGATACGCGAGGTGTCGCGCGCCGTCACGGAGTGCAGGATCTGCGACGAGGCTGGGCCGTAGATCTCCGCCCCCTTGCCCAGGCAGACGATCACGATGCCGGCGACGCCGCGCTGCATCGCGGCGGCAAATCGCGGCGCAATGCCGTTGGCACCCGCGTACATCGTCTTCTGCACCGAGTCCGCGTTGGCCGGCGCATCCAGCACCATCACGACGATCTTCCCCTTCACGTCCACGCCGGCAAAATCGTCACGGTCAAGCTTCTTGTTGGTGATGCCGTACTGCGCGAACACCAACTCGGCGTCCGCGAACCGCTTGGGCGCGGGCGCCCCCCCACCGAGCGACGACGCAGGCGCGACCTCGGGCCCGACCTTGAGCGTACGCGTGCTGCCGTTGGGCAGCGTGACCACCACGCTCGTCTCGGAGGTCAGCTCCGTGCGCGAGAGCGGCACGCGCTGGAAGTAGCCGGAGTCGCCCGCCGGCTCGAGTCCCAGCAGCTTGATCCGATCGGCCAGGAACGCCGCCGCGCGGTGCTCGTCGATCGTGCCGGACTCGCGTCCCCGCATCGAGTCGTCGGCAAAGGCGTAGAGGTCGCGCTTGAGCTCGTCGGCCGTGGGCGCGATGCCGTCCGCCACGGCCGAGGCGGCAGATGCAACGGACGTGGCACGCGGCGCGCAGGCGCCGATGAGGAGGGCGAGTGCGGCCCCAAGAGCGGCACGTTCGAGCGGTACCTTACGGCACCGCGGATGCTGGTAAAATGTAGGCATGGCAGAGATGCTACCCCCACACACGTCCCCGCCGCAATCGCTAGCTTCCCCCCGTCGTCCTGAGCGCAGCGACGGACCTGCTTCTCGCCCTCGGCCCCACACATCGTGCTCCACCTCTGCATCCCCGTCCGCGACGAGGCCCCCACCATAGGGGTCCTCCTCTGGAGCATCCGCAAGGTGTTCCGGGAGTACGCGCGCGACTTCCAGGTGGTGGTCTACGACGACGGCTCAACGGATGCGACCCGTGAGGTGCTGGCCCCGTACGCCGACGTCCTCCCGCTGACCGTCATCGGCGACAGCACGCCGCGTGGCTACGCCTACGCCGTGGATGCGCTCTGCCGCCATGTCGCGCGCACGGCGCGCTATGCCCGCCGCGATGCGCTCGTCCTCCTCGAGGGCGATCTCACCGACCAGCCGCTGCACATCCCCGAACTCGCCAAGCGGTTCGAGGGCGGTGCCGATGTCGTACTCGCCGAGCGCGAGGAGATCGCGGGCGCGCCGCAGGCGGTTCGTCGCCTGCGCAAGGCGGCGCCTTGGCTGCTGCGCCCCGTGGTGCAGTTCGCCGGGGTGCGCGATCCGTTCGCGACCATGCGCCTCATGCGCGTGGCCGTGGTCAAGGACATGGTCAAGGCGGCTGGCGACAAGCCGCTCGTCAGTGGCGAGGCCTGGGCCGCGAACCTCGAGCTGCTCGCCGCCACGCTCGCGCACACCAAGCGCATTGAAACCATCAGCGTCACGCCGCGCTATGACCTCCGGCCTCGCGAGACGCGTCGAGATGCGTGGCGCGATGGCGTGAAGCTCGGCAAGTGGGCGTGGGGCAAGCGCGCGGAGCTGCGCGACGCCGCGAGCCGCGTGCGCGTGTAATCGCCGCGTGTCAGAAATCTGCGAACGGGGGGCCGACTCGATGAGCCGGCCCCCCGTGACACAGCCGCTGCCCGCAGGCGACCTTAGACGATCGTACTGCCCGAGAACTTGTTCCTCAGCTGCTTCGCCGTGGACGGACTGACAATCCGTATCACGAGGTACACAGCGCCGCCAACGATCGCGATCTTGATCGCAACCCCGAGCAGCACGAAGAACAGCCCGAAGAGTCCGGCCATGACGCCGAACACGATCTTGAGCGCGAACAGCCCAAGCAGGGCAAACAGACCGATGGTGAAGATGGTGCGCAGCATTCTCAAGCCTCGTTGGTACGGTGACACTGGCCCCTACGCGGGTCGGCCTGTAGGAGTTTCGCCCCGGTGACCGCCGCCACATCTGACGTTGCCATCCTCGGCGGCGGCCTCATCGGCCGATCCGCAGCGCTCGCCTGCGCCCGGCGTGGGCTCACGGTCACGCTCTTCGAGACGCGCGAACCCGGCGAGTCCTCCCCCGCCGGAGCCGGCATGCTCGCCCCCGCCATGGAGGGCGACGGCAGTGCCGCCGAAAAGTTGCTCATCGCCGGACGCGATCTCTGGCCAAGGTACCTCGCCGAACTTGCCACTCTGAGCCCGACCCCTGTCCTGCTCTCCCGGGACGGCATTCTCGCGCTCGCGCACGACGCGGCGCAGGCCGATCTACAGCGGAACCCGGCACCGGGGCGCCCGCACTGGCGGAGCGCCGCGGATCTCGCCGCACTGGAGCCGGGGCTCTTCGCCCCCGAGGGTGGCGTGCTCCACGAGTCCGATGGTGCCGTTGACAACGTCTCGCTGCTCGCCGCCCTCGATCAAGCGCTGGCTGCGGAGCGATGCGTCGTACGCACCGGGCCCGCTGCGGGCGTCGAACGCCACGGGGGTGCCGTCCGCGTGCTCACCCGCGATCGCCTCTCGCACCACGCGGGAACAGCCGTGATCGCCGCCGGCGCATGGGCGCCCCAGCTCACCGGTCTCCCGCGCCGCCTCCCGGTCGAGCCAGTCCGCGGCGAAATGCTCGGCTATCCGGTTTTGGCCACGACGCATTGCATCTACGGCAACGGCGCGTACGTGGTCGCGCGCCCGGGTGCTCGCACCATCGTGGGCGCCACGATGGATCGCGTCGGCTTCGATGCTTCCACCACCGCCGAGGCACGGCGAAAGCTGCACGCCGCCGTGTCAGCCTTCCTCCCGGCGCTCGCCGATGTGGAGCCGGATGCGCACTGGGCCGGCCTTCGTCCGGTGTCGCCGGACGGCCTGCCGATTCTGGGCCCCGATCCGAAGTGGCCGACGCTCATCTATGCGGCCGGCCATTCTCGAAACGGCATCCTCCTGGCACCCATGACCGCTGCGGCCGTGGCGGACTGGGCGGCCGGAACGATTCCAGCCTTCGACTTCACACCGTTCCGGCCCGATCGGTTTGAGTAACCGTCTAAATTCATTTAGAAGGTTACTTTATGCTTCGCCCGGCGCGCGGTGCCGATAACTTCGGGAAATCCCTATGGCTGAACACCTCTATCAGATCCTCGGCCGGCATCGCGCCGAGCCCCTGCCCGAGCGCAAGCCCTCGTGGCTCAAGGTCCGCGCGCCGGGTGGCGCCAACTACCTGCATCTCAAGCAGATGATGCGGGAGCTGGACCTCAACACGGTCTGCGAAGAGGCCCGCTGCCCCAATGTCGGCGAGTGCTGGGAGCACGGCACTGCCACCTTCATGATTCTGGGCGATGTCTGCACGCGTAACTGCGCCTACTGCGCGGTTGCCCACGGACGACCGCCCAAGTACGACCCCGCCGAGCCGGCGCGCGTGGCCGAGGCCTCGACACGCATGAAGCTCCGCCACGTCGTGCTCACCTCGGTGGATCGTGACGACCTCCCGGATTTCGGCGCCTGGGCCTTCGCGGAGACCATTCGCGAAATCAAGAAGGGCAACCCCGAAACGTCGGTCGAAGTGCTCGTTCCCGACTTCCAGGGCAACGTCGACTCGATCCGCACGGTCCTCGAGGCGCGCCCCGACATCTACAATCACAATACCGAAACGGTGCCGCGCCTTTATAAAAAGGCGCGCCCGGGCGGCCGTTACGAACGTGTGCTCGAGATCTTCCGCACCGCCAAGCGTCTCGCCGCCGATATCCCCACCAAGACCGGCATCATCCTCGGCATGGGCGAAACCAACGAGGAAGTGCTCGCCACCATGCGCGAGCTGCGCACGGTAAACGTGGACATCCTCACGCTGGGCCAGTACCTCAAGCCGTCCGATGACCACATCGCTCTGGACCGATACGTGACACCGGACGAATTCGCCATGTTCCGCACCGAGGGACTCGCCATGGGCTTCAGGCACGTCGAGTCCGCGCCACTCGTGCGCTCGTCATACCACGCCTGGGAACAGGTGCAGGCCGCGGGCGTCGCCTCGTGATGGCCAAAAAGAAACCCGATGCTGCCAGCGTCGCGCTCAACCGCGAGCTCCTCCGCTCCATGCTGCTCCAGCGCCGATTCGAGGAGCGCACCGCCGAGGCCTACGCGCTCGGCAAGATCGGCGGCTTCTGCCACCTCTACATCGGGCAGGAAGCGGTCAGCACGGGTACGCTCTCCATGCTCCGCCCCGACGACTACGTGATTACCACGTACCGTGACCATGGGCACGCGCTCGCGCGCGGCCTCTCGCCGCGCTCGATCATGGCCGAGCTCTTCGGACGCTCCGACGGTTGCGCACGCGGCAAGGGCGGCTCGATGCACCTCTTCGACAAGGCGCACAACTTCCTCGGCGGGCACGGCATCGTCGGCGGGCACATCCCGATCGCGACCGGCGTCGGCTTCGCCATCAAGTATCGCGGCGGCGACCAGGTGATTGCCTGCTTCTTTGGCGAGGCCGCGATCAACAACGGCGCCTTCCACGAAGCCGCCAACATGGCGGCGCTGTGGAAGCTCCCGGTCATCTACATCATCGAGAACAACCGCTACGGCATGGGCACCGCGATCGAGCGCGCCGCGTCGATCCACGACATCTACGAACGCGCCGGCAGCTACGACATGGCGCGCGACGTGGTGGACG
>JAYTVE010000200.1:0-1974 GCA_043744185.1 Gemmatimonadota bacterium
CAACTTGTGGTGAAGCTCAGCTGGATGACGCAGCTGTGACGGGCGCTTCGCCGTTCGCGCGCGTCGCGGTGGGCTCCGCCAACCCCGTGAAGATCGCGGCGGTCGCTGCGGTGCTCGCGCGCGTTGCACCGGCGTGCGCCGTGCAGGGGGTGAGCGTGCCGAGCGGCGTGGCGGACCAGCCCATGGGCGACGAGGCGACCATCAGCGGAGCGCGGACGCGCGCGCATGGGGCGTTGGGCGCCGTGCGCGCGACGCTCGCGATCGGGCTCGAGGGTGGATGCGTCGAGTTGCCGGACGGCACGATGCGCACGTGCGCATGGGCCGTGGCCATCGACACGCACGGCCGCGAGGGGGTGGGCGGTTCGCTCGTCATGCCGTTGCCACCGGCCGTCGCGGCGCTTGTGCGCAGCGGCGTCGAGCTGGGCCACGCGATGGACCAGGTGGCCAAAGCGCACAATACCAAGCATGGCGTGGGCGCGGTGGGGATTCTCACCGCTGGCCTGCTCGACCGGCAACGCGCGTACGAAACGCTGGTGACGTACGCGCTCGCGCCATGGCTGGCGAGCGCATACTGGGCGAAGGGGTAGCGCGCGGCTGCCGCGCACTCACGCGCGTGCGAGCGCCGGCGCGGCAGCGCCCTCGACCACCTTGCCGTCGAACAGATGCACTTCGCGGTCGGCGTGCTTGGTGTAGCGCTCGTCGTGCGTGACCATGCAGATCGTCGCGCCGTTGGCGTGCAGCTCCTGCAGCAGTCCCATCACCGCCTCGCCGTTGCGTGAATCGAGGTTGCCGGTCGGTTCGTCGGCGAGCAGGATGGCGGGGTCGCCGGCCACCGCACGCGCCACGGCGACGCGCTGCTGCTGGCCGCCGGAAAGCTGCGTGGGGAAGTGCTTTGCGCGATGCGACATGCCGACGCGCTCGAGCGCGCGTGCGACGCGATCGCGGCGCTCGTCGGTCGGCATTGCGCGATAGGTGAGCGGCAGCTCGACGTTCTCCGCGACGGTGAGGTCACCGATCAGGTTGAACGCCTGGAAGATGAAGCCGATCTGTCGATTGCGAACGCGCGAGCGCTCGGCGGCGCCGAGGCTCGAGACCTCCTCGCCCGCGAGCCAGTACTCGCCGGACGACGGCGCGTCGAGGAGGCCGAGGAGCGAGAGCAGCGTCGTCTTGCCGCAGCCCGACGGGCCCGAGATGGCGACGTACTCGCCGTTCTGCACCTCGAGGTGCACATCGGCGAGCGCGTGGGTCTCGACCTCGTCGGTGAGGAAGACCTTGCGGATGGCCGACATGCGAATGAGCGCGCCGTCGCGGGTTGGGATCGTCATGGCAGGAGAGGGCTGGGGGGCGTTCAGCGGATGCGCACGCGCGGCGCGGTCGAGAGCGTTGACATGTCGGAGATGATGATGCGATCGCCCGGAGCGAGGCCGCGCAGGATCTCCACCGCGTTGACGGACACGCGACCGAGGTCCACCTGGATGCGCACGGCTTCATCGCCGCCGGGGGCAAGCTTGAAGAGCGCGGACGATCCAGCCCCGGCGGCACCTGCTGGCCGGCCCGTGAAGAGTACGTGATCCATGCGCTCCACCTGGATGATGCCGTCGACGCTCAGGTCCGGCACGGCGCCAACGGGCAGCGGACCGTCGAGCGCGACGTCGATCGTGACGTTGCCGCCCTGCGCGGCCGGGTCCTTCCGCGCCACGTGGCCGCGGACAACACCGTTATGTGTGTCGACCATGACCGGCTGGCCGAGCAGCACGTCCTTGGCCTGCGACTCGGGCACGCGCAGCACCGCCTTGAGCTTGCCGGGCTGCACGATCTTGGCGAGCGTCGTTCCTTCGGGCACCCACTGTCCGAGTTGCAGCGTCATGTCCTGCAGCACGCCGTTCTCGGGCGCTCGCACCTCGAGTGAACGCAGGCGCGCCTGCTGGTCGGCGGCGATCGCCCGCAGTTGCCCCACCTGCGCGGCCTGCGCCG